>DATJXG010000287.1:0-24301 GCA_035500455.1 Terriglobales bacterium
CTTGAATTCAGCTTGCTGGTGGGGGTGAGTTCGTTCCTGGCGGGCTTCCTGGGGGCCTTGACCGGACTGGGCGGCGGCGTGGTGCTGGTGCCGCTGCTCACTCTCTTCTTTCATGTCGATATCCGCTACGCCATCGGCGCGTCCCTGGTTGGCGTAATCGCTACATCCTCGGGAGCGGCCGCCGCCTACGTCAAAGAGGGATTTTCCAATATCCGCATCGGGATGTTTCTGGAGATCGCCACTACCCTGGGCGCACTCGTGGGCGCATTCCTGGCGTTGAAAGTGCCTACCTCCGCCATCGCCATTATTTTCGGACTGGTGCTTCTGTATTCCGCGTATTTGTCCGGGCGCAATCAGCCGATTGTGCCGGAGGATGACCGTCCCGATGCCCTCGCCACCCGCCTGCGGATGCACGGGAGCTATCCTTCGCTGAGCGGTCCAAGAGAATACTACGTTCACAACGTTCCCACTGGGTTTGGCCTCATGTTCGGCGCGGGAACGCTCTCCGGACTGCTGGGCATTGGCTCGGGCGCAGTAAAAGTGCTGGCCATGGACCAGGCCATGCGCATTCCGTTCAAGGTTTCGACGACGACGAGCAATTTCATGATCGGCGTGACCGCTGCGGCCAGCGCCGGGGTATACCTGAATCGGGGCTACATCGATCCGGGGCTGGCGATGCCGGTGGTGCTGGGAGTGCTGACCGGTTCGGTGCTGGGGACGCGGGTGCTGACGAAGGTGAAGACGCGTTCCCTGCGCATCGTATTCAGCCTGGTGATCGTGCTGCTGGGGATCGAGATGCTTTACAAAGGAATCGCCGGCGGGATCTGAGCGATTGAGGACTGAAATGAAGAAAGCCTGGACCGATCGCAGGGTGGAAGACACTATCGGCAACCTGCTGCGCGCCGGAGTGATACTTTCCGCGGTTGTGGTGCTCGCTGGGGGCATCGTGTTCCTGGCGCGGCATGGAAGCTCGCCTGTGAACTACCGCGTGTTTCAGGGCGAGCCCAGCGATCTTCGCCACATCGGCGGCATTGTTCGGCAAGCCATTGCTTTGCATGGCCGGGGGATCATCCAGCTTGGGGTGCTGCTGTTGATCTCTACGCCGATTGCCCGCGTCGCCTTCGCCGTTTTTGGCTTCGCCGAAGAGGGCGACCGGATGTACGTGGGCTTTACGCTAATCGTGCTGGTGGTGCTGCTCTACAGCCTGGTGGGCCAGTAGCTCCCGACGATCTGCTTTTCTTCGCGTTCTTTGCGTAGCGCCAGCGTCCCGCCGGCAACGGTAGTGTTGTCCTGGCTGCCGGCGGGAGCCGGCGCTGCGCAAAAGGCGCAAAAGAAAGTTCTGAAAAGGGAACGACTTCAGCCGACCATGCCTGCCTTTCTGTTTCCCTGCCGTGATGGGATAATCGTGCTGCCGTGGATGCCTCCCTTAAGTCCGACCTCTACCGCAAACTGCCTTCGGTGGACGAGCTATTGCACGACTCTAACCTGGCTGCACTCATCACGCGAGACGGCCAGGTGGCTGTGACCGAAGCCATTCGAGCGGTGCTCTTGCGAGTGCGTGAAGAGATTTCGCGCGACCGTCTAGATTCGGATGGAGTTGATCTCGCAATTTCGGGCGTAGCCGGCGCGGTGGAGCGCTATCTTCGGCGGGCACTGAGCTATTCACTGCGTCCCGTCATCAATGCTACCGGAGTTATCCTCCACACCAACCTTGGCAGGGCGCCGATTGCGGACGCCGCCTTCGATCATATTCGTGAGGTCGCCGCGGGCTATTCGAACCTGGAATTCGATGTTGCCGGCGGCGAGCGGGGCCGAAGGGATGTGCACGTAGATCGGCTTTTCCGCCAACTCCTGAACGATGCTCGTGTGGCGGCGGGGCTTCGCCCCGCCGGGACGGAGCAAAGCGCCGTCTCCACACCCGCTGATTCTTCCGAGACCGGCGTTTCCACGATTGTGGTCAACAACAACGCGGCGGCGGTGTTGCTGGCGCTCAACACTCTGGCTGAAGGCGGCGAGGTGATCGTTTCGCGCGGAGAGCTGGTGGAGATTGGCGGGTCGTTTCGCATCCCGGAGGTGATGCGCAAGTCGGGCGCCCACCTGCGCGAGGTGGGAACTACCAACCGCACCCGTGTTTCTGACTACGAAGAGGCGATCTGCGACCGGACGCGCCTGTTGCTGCGCGTGCACCGCTCGAACTTCCAGATCACCGGGTTCACGGAACAGCCGCGGATCGAGGAGTTGGCGGCGCTCGCTCGCAGGCGCAACCTGCCGCTGGTGGAAGATCTCGGCAGCGGCTCGTTGTACGATCTGGCGGCGGTGGGCATAAGCGGCGAGCCGGGAGTTCTGGACAGTCTGCGGGCGGGAGTGGATGTCGTGACCTATAGCGGAGACAAGTTGCTGGGCGGGCCGCAGGCGGGGATGCTGAGCGGGCGCAGCGATCTGATCGCTCGCATGCGGTCGAATTCTTTGTTCCGCGCTCTGCGCGTGGATAAGCTCGCGTACGCGGCGCTCGAGGCCACATTGCTGGCTTATGCGAAGCAGGATTACGGCTCCATCCCGGCGCTGCGCATGATGCGGCTTTCGAAAGAGGAGATCGGAGAGCGGGCGGAGGCGCTTGCGGATAAGATTCGCTCTGCCCGGCTTACGGTAGAAGTGATTGACGGTGAGTCGGTAATCGGCGGCGGGGCGGCGCCGTCGGCGGTTTTGCCCACGCGGTTGCTGGCGCTGGCCTGCGTCGGCCACAACGCGGATGAACTGGCGAACAAGCTGCGACAGGCAGATCCCCCGGTGATCGCGCGCGTAGAAGAGGGGCGGGTCCTGCTCGATCTGCGGACGGTGTTTCCCGAGGAGGATGCGGCTGTAGAGCAGGTTTGCGCCAGCCTCTAGCACCCGGAGATTGCCAGTAACGCCGGGATCTCGCCGGCAGTTTGGAATTCGGAAAAAATGTAAGGGTTGCCGGCGGGACGCCGGCGCTACGCACGGGTTGCCGGCGGACGCCGGCGTTACGAAAGGGAAGAGAAGAGAGAGAGAAAAACATGGCCCGAGAGGCTCCGCAAAATCTGGCGAACCACACTCGCTTCGATCCGTTGTTTCATTTCTTTACGCTTCCGGTCTTTGGAATTACCTGGATCATCAGCGTGGTGATGCTGTTCCTCCACCCCGGTTTTTTTAGTGCCTGGGGAGTGGTGCTGGCGACGGCGGCGACCATCGCGGTGTTCAAGATTCGCCTCTACGCTACCAAGCTGCAGGACCGGATTATCCGGTTGGAGGAGCGTTTGCGGCTGCTGGCGTTGATGGGCCCGGCTTCGCAGCCGCAGATCGAAAAACTCAGCATCGGGCAACTCGTTGGCTTGCGATTCGCCTGCGATGAGGAGGTCCCGGCGCTGGTGCAGCGTGCGCTGACAGAGAATCTGTCGCGGAGGGAGATCAAGAAGGCCATCAAGATTTGGCGGGGGGATTACTCGAGAGTGTGAAAAGGCGGCGCGGGCGCCCGCGCCACATGTTGAATCGCCACACGTGAATCTATGATCGTCGGCACCGGCATTGACATCGCTGAGGTCCCCCGCATCGCCGATTCCATTGCGCGCTTTGGCGAGCGCTTTCTGCGGCGGGTGTTTACCGAGGGTGAGCAGCGCTACTGCGACTCGAAAGCCAACCGCAGCGAGCGTTATGCCGCCCGCTTCGCCGCCAAGGAAGCTGCCATGAAGGCCCTGGGCACCGGTTGGAACCACGGCGTGCGCTGGCGCGATGTGGAAGTCTGCCGCCAGCCGGGCGGGCGGCCCACCATTCAGTTTCACGGCAAGGCCTCGGAGTTTGCCGCGAGACTTGGGGCCAAGCACGTGGCGCTTTCGATCTCGCACACCGCCGGGCAGGCGATTGCGCAGGTGATTCTGGAAGATTGATGCGCCGCGGGCACGGCGCCCGCGCCATCCCAACCTGATAGACTGTCGCATCCCCTAGAGTTCTAATGGCCTCGACCACTGCGATTGCTCCTTCTCCGTCCCCCGTCATCGGCTTAGTCCGTGATCGCGTTCTGCTGGCGGGAATCGGGCTGAGCAGCTTTTCCGCCCTGCTGCTGGAGTTGGCGCTTACCCGATTGTTCTCGGTGGTGCTGTTCTACCACTTCGCGTTTCTGGCGATTTCCATCGCGCTGCTCGGCCTGGGAGCCGGGGGCGTATTTGCCTGCCTGTGGAAGCGCTGGCTGGCGCGGTTTTCCACCCGCCAGCTTGCGGGATGGCTGTGCATGCTGAATGCGTTGCTGGTCCCGGCAGCTCTCGAAATCGTGTTGCGCGTGCCGGTATCGCTGGAACTCTCGCGAATGAATTTTCTGCGGCTTACCGCGATGTACCTCGTATCAGCGGTGCCATTTTTCCTCACCGGGCTGCAATTCTCGGTCGTCTTCGCGCGCGAGACGGCGCACATTCCTCGGCTCTACGGCGCCGACCTGGCTGGTGGAGCTTTGGCTTGCCTTGGGGTAGTTCCGCTGCTGAACTGGCTGGGCGGCCCGAACGCAATTTTGTTTGCGGCGGCGGCGGCCGGGATCGCGAGCGCGGTGTGGGCGATCAGCAGACTGGAGCGAAAAGTCGCAATCGCCATCAGTTTGTCGTATTTCATTGTGATCGCGATCAATCATTCGGGGCGGTTGCTGGACGTGGTTTATGCCAAGGGAATGTACCGCGATCCCGCCTGGGTCGAGTTCGCGCGCTGGAACGCCATCTCGCGCGTCGAGGTAGATCGGCAGGGAGGAGCGAAGGCAGTGGTCATCGACGCCGATGCCTCCACTTACATCATGAATGCCGATCCCAATCAGTGGCAGGGCACGGAGTGGCAGAAGAACCTGATGGCCGCCCCGCCGGCGCTGGCCAATATCCTGCGGCCGCGCGGCGACTACGCCATCATCGGGCCGGGCGGCGGGGTGGATGTGCTGCGCGCCCTGGCCAACGGCAGCCGTGACATCACGGGAATTGAAATCAATCCGCTCATCGCCAACACCATCATGCGCGGCCGCTACGCCGATTATTCCTACAATCTTTACCGGCGTCCCGAAGTGCACATCTATGTAACCGATGGCCGGTCGTTTGTGCGCAACTCGAACCAGCATTATGACGTGGTGCAAATGACATTGGTCGATACCTGGGCCTCCACCGCGGCCGGGGCCTTCGCCCTCAGTGAGAACAGTCTGTACACCGAAGAGGCTTTCCAGGAATATTTCGAGCACCTCAAGCCGGACGGCTTAATCGCGGTGACGCGCTGGGAGTTTCGCAATCCGCGCGAGGCGTTGCGGGTGGTTTCGGTGGCGATGGAGGCGCTGCACCGGCTGGGGGTGGCGAATCCCGCCAGGAATTTCATGGTCATCGCCCAGGGCAAGCTGGATCGGGACGGCAATCCCGTGGCCGTGCTGGCCAAGAAGAGCGCTTTTACCGCAGAAGAAGAAGCCGAGGTGAGAGCGCACCTGAGCGCGAACCCAGGGCTGAATGCGCTCTATATGCCTTCAAGTCCGGGCGATAATCCCTTCTCGGCGCTGATTGCGCGCAATGATCCGTATGCCTTCGCCGCTACATACCCTTACAACGTCGCTCCGGTTTACGATAACGCCCCATTTTTCTTCTTCACTCTGAAGCTGGGACAAATTCTTCATGAAGAGGGATTGCAGAAGGGAATCGATTGGAAGGTGAACCTGGGTGTTGCCGTGCTCGGGATGGTGCTGATTATTTCCTGCGCGGCGGTGATCGCGTTTCTGCTGGTGCCGCTGGCGCTGGGCGCGGGGGGGCCGCGGAGGCGGGCGGTCAATCTTATTTACTTTGTCGCGGTTGGGCTGGGTTACATCCTGGTGGAGATCGCCTTTATTCAGCGCTTCGTGCTCTTTCTCGGACATCCCACGTACGCTCTGACCGTGGTGGTGTTCCTGCTGCTGCTCTCGAGCGGTGCCGGCAGCCTGGCATCGCGGCGTTGGCTGGCGCAAACCCGGAAGGCGTGGCTGCCGCTGATCCTGATTGTGGGGGCTGTGGCACTGTACGTCTGGTTGCTTCCGGGGCTGCTGAATGCTCTGGTCGGGCTGCCTTTCCCGGTCAAACTTGTGATAAGCGGGCTGGTGCTGGGACCACTGGGCTTTGCCATGGGTATGCCGTTTCCGACCGGGCTGCGGGCGCTGGCCGGCGCTTCCGACTCCGGTTTGGCCCCGGCCGATGAGACCGCGATCGAGTGGGCCTGGGCCATGAACGCGGCTTCCAGCGTGCTCGGTTCGGTTCTGGCGATGGTGATTGCCATTCAATTTGGACTGAACGTCACGCTGGCCTGCGGGGCGCTGGCGTATCTGCTGGCGCTGGCCGTGGCGGCAACGCTGCCCGCCGGCCGCGCCGCCGCGTGAAGAGTGGCCCGCAGTTTGTTATGATGCACAAAACATGCCGTTTCCAAGCTCACCGCCCTCGGGTGCGGAGCCACACTGGTTGCAGGAGAAAACTTGCCTAGCCAGAAGCAGTTGAAATGGTCACAACTGAAAGTTGGGCTGACGGTGCTCTTTGCCCTCTGCACCCTGGCCGTGCTCATCTTCCTGATGAGCAACACCGGTGGCCTGTTCGCGCAACACCTCATTCTGGAATCCTATTTCGACAATGCCAGCGGACTGCGCATCGGCGCTCCCGTGCGCCTCGACGGCGTGGACATCGGCAACGTGACCAAGATCCGCGTGGTGTCGGATAAAGACAAACAATTGACCCCGGTGGAAGTCACCATGAAGGTGAATACGAAGTATCAGCAGAGCCTGCGCAAGGATTCGGTGACGCTGCTCTCCACCGCGGGAGTGCTGGGTGAGACCTATATCGATATCGACAGCTCGCAGGCTTCGGGCCCGGAGGCGCAGAACGGCGATGTGTTACCCATCCGTGACCGCCCCGATTTTCAGGACATGATGCGCGCCGGCCAGGGCACGCTGCAGAATATGGACGCGCTGCTCAAGCGCCTAGACCGCATTATTGCGTTCGTGGAAAGCGGCAAAGGGTCGGTAGGAAAGCTGATCTATGATCCTACCCTCTATACCCGGCTGTCCGACACGGTGAATGAATTCCAGGGCATCGTAAATGAAGTCGGGCAGGGCAAGGGAAGCCTGGGCAAGCTGGTGGCCGACGAAACTCTCTACAACAAGGTCAATGCCACCGTGGACAAAGTGAATGCCATGGTGGATGACCTGAACGCCGGCAAAGGCACGGCGGGAAAGTTCCTCAAAGATCCCACGCTGTATAACAACGCCAACGAGACGATTGCCAATGTGAAGCAATTGTCGGCCGACATCAACGCCGGCAAAGGTCCGCTGGGCAAGCTGGCGAAGGACCAGGAACTGGCGAACAAGATCGAAAACACCGTCAACAAGCTCTCTGCCCTCGCCGACCGTCTGGACTCCGGCGAAGGAACTCTGGGCAAGATGCTGCGCGATCCTTCGCTCTACAACAACGCCGACCAGATGCTGTTGGAGGGCCGGGAACTGGTGAAATCCATTCGCGAGGATCCCAAGAAGTATCTGACCATCCGCTTAAAGGTCTTCTGACGACTGAGAACCGGGAACTGATATCTGAGAACTGGGTTTCGCCCGGAAAATGTGTGGGTCTCCTAACAGCCGTGAAACTCGCCCTGGCCGAGCAATCTTGAGGTTTGGAGGCCTACGCTGCCGGCGGGACGCCGGCGCTACTCTCGTGCACGTTCTCTGCTTTCTTTCTCTTGTCCCGGCTATATCCGCCCAGGAACCGGCGCCGGCCGCGGGTCCCCAGGCTTCCACCGCGGAATTCAACGTGGATATGCTTGAACGCCGCATTGATCCCTGCACTGACTTCTACGCCTATGCCTGTGACAAGTGGGAGGCGCAGAATCCCATCCCGTCCGATCAATCCAGTTGGGGCCGCTTCGACGAGGCGGCCGATCGCGTGGAATCGACCATCCGCGGAATGCTGGAGAAGCACTCCTCTGCCGACCCTCACCGAAGTCCCTTGGAACAAAAGCTTGGCGATTACTACGACGCCTGCATGGATGAAGATGCGGTAGAGAGAGCGGGAATCGGGCCTGTGCAGCCGGAATTGCAGGCGATTGATGCCATCAGGACGAAAGACGATCTGCCGGCGCTGGCGGGACGCCTGCATCGCCAGGGAGTGAATGTCCTGTTCCGCTTCGGCCCGGTGCGTGACTTCATGGACGCAAGCCAGCTGATCGCACAGATCGAAGCCGGAGGAACTGCCATCGCCGACCGCGATTTCTATCTGCGGCGCGATCGCGCCGCCGCTGAGTTCCGAGGGAAATATCTCAAGCACATGCAGAAGATGTTCGAGCTGTCGGGCGATTCCGGCAGGCAGGCTTCCGCCGAGGCGAAGGCGGCGCTGGGGGTTGAGACCGGCCTGGCGGAAGCGACTCGGGAGCGCACAAACGGCGGCGAGCCGATGACCACCTACCGCAAAATGACGATGGCTGAACTGGAAGCTCTGAGCCCGGATTTTCGCTGGAAGGCGTACTTCGAGGCCCTCGGCTGGCGGGAGGCCGGGCAAGTCGTGCAGGTGAGCAAGCCTCAGTTCTTTCAGCAGATGGATGCGTTGCTGCAATCGGCGCCGTTGGAAGATGTGAAGTCCTACCTGCGCTGGCAAGTGGTGCATGCCTGGGCAGGCCTATTGCCCGCGGGGTTCGCCGAGGAGAATTTCAACTTCTTCGAAAAGACGCTGTCCGGAACCAGGAAGCTGCCGCCGCGCTGGAAGCGTTGCGTGCGTCTCACCATCGACAACTTGGGGGACGCAGCCGGGCAGATGTATGTGGCGAGCACTTTCCGGCCGGCGGACAAAGCCGGCGTGGGGGCGATGGTCACGGGCATCGAGAAGGCGCTCAGCGAGGATATCGACAGCGTGCTCTGGATGGGCCCCGAAACCCGGCGCCAGGCACGGCAAAAACTGGTGGCGGTCCGCAGCCGCATCGGATATCCGGATAGTTGGCGCGATTATGGCGGCTTGCGGATCACGCGCGACGACTTGCTGGGAAATTCGCAGCGGGTGGCGGAGTTTGCATTTCAGCACCGGCTGGAGAAGATCGGCAAACCGGCGGACCCGGATGAGTGGCCTTATCCGCCCTCCACCGTGGATGCGAGCTACAACGACCAGGAGAATGCCATCACCTTGCCGGCGGGAATCCTGCAGGCGCCGTTTTATGACCGCAGCGGCGACGAAGGGTTCAACTATGGGGCGATCGGCGGCCTGATTGGCCATGAGTTGACCCACGGCTTCGACGATGAGGGCAGCCAGTACGACGCGAATGGGAACCTGCGCAACTGGTGGAGCGAAGTCGATCGAAAGACCTTCCGCGGGCGCACGCAATGCTTCGTTGGGCAATATTCGGGATACGCGGCGGTGGATAAGATCAAAGTCAATGGCGAACGCACGCTGGCGGAGAACATTGCCGACAACGGAGGCGTGCGCATCGCCTATGCGGCACTGATGGCAAGGCTCGCCGGCGAGGGTTCAGCCTCCGCGGACGAGCCGGCCGGTGGATTGACCGCTCCGCAGCGCTTCTTTCTGGGCTGGGCAAACCTGTGGTGCCAGAACCGCACGGCCGCTCTCTCCCGTGATCTGGCGGAGAACGCCACGCACTCGCCCGGTAAATGGCGGGTGAATGGCGTGCTTTCCAACATGCCGGAGTTCCGCCAGGCCTTTCACTGCAAGGCCGATGCTCCCATGGTCCGGGAAGATGCGTGCCGGGCCTGGTAGGGGTGGAAAAGGTACCACAGACCGTGACTTCCTGTGCTCGGCGCTCTCGGCGGCAGTTCTTTCCGCGCTCGGCGTTTTAAGGTTCTTAAGGCCGCGATTCAAGAACCAAATCTTAAATCGCTGAGGGCGCAAAGAACCGCCGCCGAGGACGCAGAGTTGGCTGCCGCTGGAAACTTTTCTGGTGGCTGTGTGGTCTAATGAACAGAGGTTAAATTAGGGTTCTGCCGGCATTCATGAAACTTTCTCGGTTTCGCGCATCTTCGCTGTGCTTGCTGGTCATCGCCTGGGCGGGAGCGGCGTTCGCCGCGGAGAATCCTGCCAAGTCATTCCTGCCCGCTGAGTTCGGGGGATGGAAGATGACCGGTCCGGCGGTGGTAAGCGCCGATCCCGGCCGCGCCGATCCGGTAAACGCCGCCCTGCTGAAAGAGTATGGCTTCACCGATTTCACCTCCGCCAACTATCGGAGCGACGACGGCCGGAAACTGGCCTTGAAAGCCGCCCGCTTTGCCGACGCCAGCGGCGCCTATGGGGCCTTTACTTACTACAAAATGCCGCAGATGCTGAGCGAGAAGATTGGCGATCAGGCGGCCTCGCTCAACGAGCGCGTGATCTTCTATCGCGGCAACATCCTGGTGGACGCGGTATTCGATAAGCTCAGCGCCATGTCGGCGGCGGAACTGCGTGATCTCTCCAGCATGCTGCCCCTGCCCGGCGGCAACAACGGCAATCTTCCCGGCCTGCCCGCCTACTTGCCGCGCGAGTCTTACGTGAAGAACACGGCCAAGTACGTCATCGGGCCAGTGGGCCTGGAAAAAGTGGGCGCACCCATCTCCGCCCAACTGGTGGATTTCAACACCGGGGCGGAAGTCGTGCTTGGTGACTTCAACACCTCGAGCGGCATGGCCACCCTGATGCTGATCTCCTATCCCACGCCGCAAATGGCGGCCGAGCATCTGCGGCGCATTGAAGGCGCGAACAAGGCGAACCCGCAGCCTCCGGATAGCGCGCCGCCGGTGAGCAACACCATTTTCGGGAGGCGGACCGGGCCCATCGTGGTGGTTGCTGCCGGATCGCTCTCCCAAAGCGACGCCAACACGCTGCTGAACTCTGTGAATTACGAGGCCAATGTCACCTGGAACCAGGCGGCGACGCCGAACCTGAAGAACAACATCGGAAATCTGATCTGGAACGCGCTGGTGCTGTGCGGCATCCTCATGGCCTTCTCGCTGGTGGCCGGAATCGCGTTTGGAGGGCTCCGGGTGCTGGTAAGGCGGCTGTTTCCCGATAACCTGCTCGACCGCTCCGGGGAGGTGGAATTCATCGCCCTCCACCTGGCCGATGGTGGCCCCGAGGCCCCGAACTCGGAGTCTAAATACCTCAATTGAAGTCACTTAGGGGTCTGGAGGTGCCTTCCCGTCTCAGGATGAGGCACTTTTGGTAACTATTGACGGTCTCGTTAAGTTGTTGAAATAAAAGGTATTTATTTCCCAAAAATTCCTTGACACCCCCTTTTTCGGCTCATAAGATTTTCGCCAGAAAGTTTTGACGGCTTAAACTCCGTTGGAACTATTCTCCCTTGAAAGAAGAGGCCGCCCTGTTGCCGGGTGGCCTTTTCGTTTCCATAGACGGCGGCGCTTTGGCCGCGACGGCAATTTCTGAACAACCAAGTGATTGAGTTCGTATTGTTAAGGGAGCAGTATTGGCTTCACGCGGGGAGGGACTATGTACTGCGATTCGTGCGGAACGGTTTTGCAAACCGGGCAGGCCTTCTGCGGGCGTTGCGGAAAAGAAGTTCGTGGCGGCACTCCGATTTCATACCCGCATCCCAGCCGGGTGCGGGAGCATGTTCGCCTGCTGGGTATTCTGTGGATCGGGTATTCTGCATTCCATGTGGTTGGCGCCGTAGTGCTGATGGTGGTTGCCAACACAATCCTCGCTCATCCGTGGACCCCAGGATATCCGCACGTTCCGGGCTTCCTGTCGCCACTGCTGAGCGCCATCGCCGTCTTGCTGCTGGCCAAGGCCGTAGCCGGGTTCGCGGCAGGGTGGGGATTGCTGCAACGCGAGTCCTGGGCGCGCGTTCTAAGCCTGGTGGTTGCGTTTATATCGCTGTTCAATGTGCCTCTGGGAACGGCGCTGGGTATCTATACCCTGTGGGTTCTGCTGCCTTCGCAATCGGATCAGGAGTATGAGGAGCATGTGCGGGCGGCGTGAGGGCTCTGCACTCAGCGGCCGTCATTTACCGGCGAGGACGCTGGGCGCGCAGAGGAAGCTTGGGTTTGGGATGGCGATTTCGACAGACATTTGCGAGTGACTGACTTCCTTTCGTTGTTTCCTCGTGTCTTTATGTGTTGCTTTTGGCTGCGTGCAGGTGCAGGCCTTCAAAGCAACCACGAAGGACACCAAGGGATCACGAAGGTTCACGAAGGAAGACCACGAAGACATAGACCTGCGCCGCCGAACCGGCGTAATCTTTGCGCTCTCCCGCCGCCTTATTTAGAATCGGTGGCAGGCCGACGTAGCTCAGTTGGTAGAGCAGCCGATTCGTAATCGGCAGGTCAGCGGTTCAAGTCCGCTCGTCGGCTCCATCCTTGCTTGGTATTTCGGTTCAATCCAGGTTCTGGCCGAGGAATTCGCGCATTGAGGTCGATAGTTCGCTGGACTGCCGGTTTAATACTTCAGAAATCTCCTTCACTTCCCCAATCACCCGGCTCAGCGAGGCGACCAGTTTGCTGGTGAGGTCAGCGGTGGCGCGGACTGCAGTGATCTCCTTGCCGATATCCCCGGTGGCGCTCGCCGTCTGCTCGGAAAGCTTCTTGACCTCGGCCGCGACCACCGCGAATCCCCGGCCGGCTTCTCCGGCGCGCGCCCCTTCAATGGTCGCATTCAGGGCCAGCAGGTTGGTACGCGCGGCTATATCGGAGATCAGTTCGACCACTCCCCCGATTCTTTGCGAAGCTTCGTTAAGAGCAGCTACGGCCTGCTGAAGATGCTGGCGGTTCGAGGACTCGTCGGCCTTCAACTCTCTCGCCTGCCTGACTGCGCTGCTAGTGTGTCCGGCCATCTCTCCCAGCGTGCCGGCGGTCGTGTTCATGCGGTCCGAGGTAGCGGACAATCCCTTTACGACGTTCTTGACGCGGTCGGCGAGAGTACGCCGGGAAGTTTCCACTCTGCTCAGTTCGGCCGTATCGTCGGCCAGTTGCTGCGTGGTCTTGTTGATGTGCTCGGCGGTGCGTTGGAATGATCCCCGCATCCCGCGCAGCAGAACCCGGCGGTAGAACTTCTTGTTAGCGGCGTGGTCGAGCGCGGCTTCGGTCTCACGCAGCAGAGCGTCGGTCATGTCCAGAAGGTGATTAATGGAGAATACGGCGCGGGTCAACAGCGGCGACTCCGGACAATGCAATATCCGCGGTTCGAGGTTGCCTTGAGCGGCTTGCTCACAGACGTTGGCGATCTGGCCGATCCAGTTGCCATACAAGGCTAGCTCATCTTCCGAATCGGCGGTTCGTGCCCTGGCGGTGAAGGCCAAAGGTTCACGGGTGCGCGTCATAAGGCCGGACTGCTTGGGAGGCACCGTCGTTGTCATAGAAAGCTTTCTCCGCCGGTTCAAACCGCGAACATGAACTCGTCGTAACTCATGTTCTTCTCCGCCACCATATTCATCAGCATCTGCCCCGCGGCTTCCATACCGCGGCGCCAGTCGGAGTGCCGCTTTTCCTCGGCCCTGAGCCGGGCGTAAATTCCTTCGAACATCTGCACCTGATGGCGGTCGGGCACGCGCCGGTTGGAGTGGTAGCCAATGATGCGATTGGCGGCGCCGTAGGTCGGCGTCACATGGGCGAACACCCAGTAATAGTCGCCGTTCTTACACATGTTCTTCACATAAGCGAATATCTCCTGCCGTTGCAAGAGCGTGTCCCATAGCAATTTGAATACGCATTGTGGCATCTCGGGATGGCGAATGATGTTGTGCGGCTGGCCCAGCAATTCCTCCTCGGTATAGCCGGAGATATCAAGGAAGGTCTTGTTGGCGTAGGTGATCACTCCCTTGATGTCGGTCTTGCTGACGATGATTTCGTCTTCCCGGAAGGTCTGCTCGCGGCGCGTGGGCTGGACCGTGCTCTGCTTCATACAACCCCTCAGAGCAGCTATCGGCGGCAGGTGAAACGACTTTAAGGTTGGGATCGCAGGGGACATCTTCATAGGGAGCAGCCCTCCGCAGGATGGTCCCAGCGGTTAAAGACGGCAAATTGATTTTCATCGCCTTCCCAGCGGGGCCGGGAAGATGCCACGTCGAAGGGTTCTGCTAATGAATTCCGCGCCGCCGCCGATATGACCCTGGGGAGCGGCCTGTCCGGGGCGCCTCTTCGTGGGCGGTAAAAGATGAAGGTCCTATCTACCCTTCTGCTGTTGGCCTTTCTGCACCTGGTAACCCTTTGCAACTCAGCCTGGTCCCAAGCCGCAGGGGGATCTTTGCCCTCAGGCGAGAACCCGGCAACGAGCGGCGAAGAACATGAGGCCAAAGAGGCGGCCAACCTGGATCTGGAGCAATTGGCCAACGTGGACATCAAGGTAACCTCGGCCTCCAAGAAGAGCGAAAGCCTGTTGCATGCCCCGGCGGCGATTTACGTCCTGACCGCTGAGGACATTCGCAGAGGAGGGTTCAGTTCCATCCCCGACGCTTTGCGCACCGTGCCAGGTCTGTATGTGGCCCAGGAGGATTCACATTCCTGGATCGTAGCTGCGCGCGGATTCAGCTACGCCTTCAATGACAAGATGCTGGTCCTGCTCGACGGCCGCCTCTTGTACCAGCCGCTCTTCGGCGGGGTCTATTGGGACACCATCGCTCCCCCCATGCAAGATATCGAGCGCATTGAGGTGATCCGCGGACCGGCGGGTACGCTCTGGGGCGCGAATGCAATGAATGGCGTCATCAACATCATCACCCGCAATTCGGCCGAGACCCAGGGGGCTTCGGTGGATACGGCCTTCGGAGTGAATGACGGATACAAGGTCAGCCTCCGCTATGGCGGCGAGCCGCGTCCCGGCCTCTCATACCGCGGGTGGGCGCAGGGGTTCTACGGCGAACCTACAGTGAATTCCTCCGGTGGCCCCCAGCTCAACGACTGGTACCTCGGTCAAGCTGGAATGCGAATCGACTGGAATATCTCTCCAAAGGACTCGCTCACCTTCGAGGGCGAAGGTTATCACGGCGGGATCGGAACTCTCGAGCTGAACTTTGGCAGCCCCGGCGCAACCGGGGCAACGGAATTCGACCAGAGCGTCCAGGCTTATGGTGGAAGTATTCTCGGCCGATGGAAGCACACTTTTTCCGGACGCTCCGCCCTCGATGTGCTCGCTTATTGCGACTGGTTCGATCGCATTGACATTCTGGGCGGGGATATTCGCAACACCTGTGACCTCGAAATTCAGCACGACTATAACTTCTCGCCACGGCACTCCCTGATCTGGGGCGGCAGCATCCTCACTACGGTTGACACGCCCAGCCAGACTTTCGAGATCAGTTATTCGCCCGTAACCCAGCGCGATAACGTTTACAGCATATTCGGGCAGTACGAAGTCAGCGTGTTTCCTGACCGCCTGCGTCTCATTGGCGGCGTCAAACTCGACCATAACCCTTACAGCGGCTATGGAGTTCAGCCGCAGCTTCGCGGGGTGTGGACGCCGGACAAATCCAGCACGCTGTGGGCCGCATTCTCACGCGCTGTGAGGGAACCCGGACGCTTGAACAGCACCGCCGATCTTAAGATCGCCGAGACAACCGGGGGCCCCTTGCCTGTCTTTTTCGACATCGTGGGGAATCACTCGCTCTCTTCAGAACTCCTGCGGGCATATGAGCTCGGATACCGCTACCAGCCTTCTCCCGGCTATTCATTCGATATCTCGGCTTACTACGACCACTACACCAAGCTGATCGTCCCCGGAACTCCCGGCGCCCCCATCATTTTTCCCGACTATATCGAGATTCCCGTGCCTGTTGAGAACGCCGACCGGGGCCAGACGCACGGCATGGAGTTATCGCTTCAGGCACGGCCGTTTGACCGCTGGCAAATAAACGCTGGGCTGACCGAGTTGCGTGGAGTTAGTACGGTCCAGGGTGCGCAGGGCGTGGCGACACCGCACCACCTCATGTTCTTCCAGTCCCGATTCAACCTGAATCGCACACTCCATTTCGATTCGAACTACTTCTATACGGACGCGCTTCCGGAACTCAAGCTGCCCACCCTGAACCGGGTGGACGTGGGCTTCTCTACCCGCGAGTTTTCAGGCTTTGCGTTTTCGGTGTGGGGGCGAAATCTGCAATCGGCGCGCCACCTGGAAAGCAATTCCAGCGAACCCTATTTTCCCGCCGGAGAAATTCGCCGCTCGGTGGTGCTGAAGCTGACGTGGCAATCCAAATCGGAGCCTGCCGGAAAACCGTCCCATTGAGCGAATCGTTATGACGACAAGGCAGCGCGGTCACGATGGATCTAAGCTTTGTTGCCATTTTCGCTAAGCGCCGGGCAACCCAATAGAAGGGAGATGTGGTTATCGGCGGAATCGAGCCCGGGACTGCCCAGGAAAATGATTCGATTTCTTTATCGCGTGATCCTGCTGGCCTGTTTAGGAGCGGTGCCCTGGGCCATGGCGCAGATGGATGAGTACAGCATCAAGGCGGGCTATCTCTACAACTTCTCCAAATATGTGGAGTGGCCGCAGAATGGACCTCCTACCGGACACTTTGTCATTTGCATCGTGGGGGAGGATCCCTTCAGCGGCAAGCTCCAGGATGCCATCGCGGGCAGGAACGCGGCTGACGGCAGACCGCTGGAGGTCAAACGTCTCAAGGTTCTCAGTCCGGAAGCTCTGGGGGCGTGCCAGATTGCCTTCATCAGCAAGTCGGAGAGAGCGCACAGCACGGAAATCGTGAATACCTTCAGGGGAATGCCGGTTTTCACTGTGGCCGATTTCGAATCGTTTGCGACACACGGCGGAATTGCCGACTTGAGAATCGAAGGAACCAAGGTAAAGGTGGATTTGAATATGAAGGCCGCGTACCGGAGCAACCTGCGGGTGAGCGGCCGCCTGCAACAAGTGGCTGATCTGGTGAGCGACGGCGGCAACTGAAGCAGATGAAGGCTGCAGTGGGCAGGGCAGTTAGCCCGCGCCGGCAGTCGCCGCCGCGGGCGCCAGAGGCAAGCGGATCAGGAACACAGTCCCGCGTCCCGGTTCAGACTCCAGCCAGATTCTGCCGCCATGCTGGTTGACGATGATGGAGTGGGCCAGCGCCAGTCCCTGCCCGGTGCCTTTGCCGAGTTCTTTGGTGGTAAAGAAGGGTTCAAAGACCCGGCCCTGAATTTCGGGAGGGATTCCTGCTCCGGTATCGGAAATCGCGATTTCCGCGAAGCCTTCCACCATGCGGGTTCGCACTGTAATGCGTCCCTTTCCGTTGCTCCCGTCTCCCACCACGTCGGCAATGGCGTGCGCGGCATTGACCAGGATGTTGAGGACCACCTGATTGAGTTGATCCACGATACAGGGCACCAGCGGGAGGTTGGGATCGAACTCGGTTTCCAGATCGGCCACGTCCTTCCACTCGCTGCGCGAGACGGTCACGGTGGTTTGGATGGCGGCGTTAATGTCGGCATCGAGCCGCTGGTTGGAGTGGGGATGAGAGAACTCCTTCATGGCGCGCACGATCTTGCTGATGCGCTGTAAGCCGTCCAGGGTTTCGTCGATGGCTGGAGGAATCTCTTTCATCAGGTATTCGAGATCAATGGGTTGGGCGGCAGCCCAGAATCCGGTCAGCACCTGGGCATTGGCCGCCTGCATGGTGGGAGTGGTTCCCAGGCTGCGCGTGCAGGCCAGCAATGGCAGCAGCTTGGCCCACGATTCCTTGAAGAAGGTAACGTTGTGGCTCACAAACTGCACCGGGGTGTTGATTTCGTGCGCGATGCCCGCGGCCAACTGCCCGATGGCTTCCAGTTTCTGTGACTGCCGGACCTGATCCTCCAGGACTTTTCTCTCGGTGACGTCGGCGCCCACGATCACCACCCCCACCACGACATCCAGGTGAGAGCGCAGGGGATGGAGAGTGAGTTCCGCCACTCGCTGCCGGTCGGCCAAGCCGAAGGGCAGTTGCAAAGGGCGGGAGGTCGCGCCCGCTGCCACCACGCGATCAATCTCGGCCTGAAGCAGCGCAGGATTCCAGGCGATGCCGATTTCGCTCAGGGTGTGGCCCCGGGCCCTGGCTTCGTCCACCCCAAAGACCTTGCCGGCGCCCTGGTTCCAGCGGGTGATCCGGCCGGCAGTGTCAGTGCCGATCAGGATCGACGGTACGGAATTGATGAACAACTCGGTTTCGGCCTGAATGTCGCGCAGCGACTCTTCCATGAACAGGATGCGGTTGGCGATTTCCAGCTTGGCGCGAAGTTCTTCCGCGTCCAGTGGCTTGTTGATATACGTGTCGGCGCCGGAGCGCAAACCTTCGAGGGAGTCCTCACGGGCATCGCGGGCCGAAACCAGGATGAAGTAGATGTATTGGCGGCACTGGCCGCCGCGGATTTTCTGGCAGATCTCCGTGCCCGTGAATTTGGGCATTTGCCAGTCCAGGATGGCGATGGTGGGCGGGTGATCGCGAGTCAGGACTTTGAGCGCGGCCTCTCCGTCGTGCACCACCACGCAGTCGTAACTCCAGGAATCAAGCAGGCCGCTGGCCACCGTACGGAAGATGGCGTCGTCGTCGGCGATCAGGACGCTACGCTTTGGCGGCACGGCTTCGGGACCCATTGCACTCTCTGCGCACTCGGAACAATGCGGCGCAACTCGTTTTCTTCGTTTCAGATCGGCGAAGTCGCCTGAAATCTTCATCGGCGCTTCCGGCCGCCTCAAATTCCATTAATGAAGGTTAATTTCCCTTAAGGTTGGCTGGACTTTCGCCGATGCAACCCAAGTATCCAACCGCTCCAGCCAGAGTGGGGAGGGGTTCTTGCGCTCGGAAAGCAGGCGAGGGAAAAGGGAGGAGTCGGCGCCGGCGGAGACAGCCCATGGCGCCAGAAAGCGCAGCAAACCGCTGCCGGCGCAAGACGCACCTCCCATCAAGCGCAAGCTCATGACCATCATCATGACCACCAGCAGCGTGGCCCTGGTGCTGGCCTGCGTCACCTTTACCCTGTACGACACCATTACTTTCCGCCAGAACAAGATGCGCGAGGCATCGCTGTTGGCCGACATTGTGGGGTCCAACAGCACCGCGGCGATTGCCTTCAATGACCCCCAGATCGGGCAGGAGATTGTCGGCGCCCTTAGTTCGCAGCCTCACGTGGTCGCCGCGCGCATCTATCGCAGCGACGGCAGTCCGTTCGCTACCTACATTCGCGCCGGCGCCACCGCCGCTCATGTTCCGTTCCGGGCGGAGAGCGAAAACAGCCTGTTCACTCACGAAACCTTGCGCATCTCTCGCCGCATCATGGCGCAAGGGGATTTCGCCGGTTCGGTTTTTGTGGAGTTGGACTTGCAGGAACTGGTCTCCCGCCGCGACCGCTATCTGATGATCGCCGGCGGGGTTCTGTTGTTGTCGATGTTAGCCGCCTTCCTGCTGGCTTCCGGACTGCAGCGCACCATCTCCGGTCCCATCTTCGCCCTGGCGCAGCGCGCCCGTTCCATTCCACACGGCACTGAGTACGCAATCGGCGACATCCACGCGCCCTACCGGGAAATCGGGCTGCTGATCGAGAGTTTCAACGAGATGCTGCACGACCTGGCGGACCGCGACCAACAATTGCGCCACCACCGTGAACATCTTGAGGAGGAAGTCGCTTCGCAGACGCGCGAACTCAGAACTGTGAACCGCGAGCTGGCGGACGCCAAAGAAGCGGCGGAAGGGGCCAGCCGCGCCAAGAGCGAGTTCCTGGCCAACATGAGCCATGAGATCCGCACTCCCATGAATGGAATTCTGGGCATGACGGAGTTGACGCTGAGCACGAATCTTTCGCGAACCCAGCGGGAAAATCTCCTGCTGGTGAAATCCGCGGCCGACTCCCTGCTGCTGGTGATCAACGACATTCTCGATTTCTCCAAAATCGAGGCCGGCAAGTTTACCCTCGATCCCAAGCCCTTCTCTCTGCACGCCGCCATCGCCGACGCGGTGAAGTCCCTTTCCCTGCGGGCCCACGAAAAGGGGCTGGAGTTGGCTTTTGAAGTCGACTCGGCGCTTCCCGAGCAGGTGGTAGGCGACGGCGGCCGCCTGCGGCAGGTGATTCTGAACCTGGTGGGAAATGCCATCAAATTCACCCACCGGGGTGAAGTTGTGCTTTCTGTTCAACCGGAGCGGCCCGAGGGTGACCATCTGGTGGCTCACTTCGTGGTACGCGATACCGGCATCGGCATTTCCCGGGAGAACGCGGCAAAGATTTTCCAGGCCTTTGAGCAGGCCGACAATTCCCCCACGCGTCAATACGGCGGCACCGGCCTGGGACTCACAATTTCCTCACATCTGGTGGAAATGATGCAGGGCCGCATCTGGGTGGAGAGCGAATTGGGGAAGGGCAGCAATTTTCACTTTACCGCGCGCTTCGAAAAGACCAGCGTCAGACCCAGGCCGGTCATCGATCTCGACCAACTGCGAGGTAAACGGGTTCTGATCGTCGATGACAACGCCACCAACCGGCGCATTCTGGAGGACACGCTCGCCCGCTGGGACATGCGCCCGACCATGGCGGACAGTGGTCCCGCCGCGCTGCTGCTGCTCCATCAGGCCGCCCGCACCGGCTGGAAGTACAACCTGATCGTAATGGACAGCCAGATGCCGCGAATGGACGGCTTCGAAGTCCTGGAGCGGATACAGGCCTCGCCCGAACTTTCCGCCGGCACGGTCATGATGCTGACTTCGGCGGAACGCCCTGAGGATGCGCGGCGCTGCCAGGAGTTGGGAGTTTCCGCCTATCTCATTAAGCCGGTGACCCAGATCGAGCTGTTGCGATCCATCCGGGAGATATTCAGCGGGGTCCAGCAGCCGGAGGAGGAGAAGTCCGCACGGCAACGGGTAGTGCGCACGGCCCGGCGGCTCCACATCCTGCTGGCGGAAGACAATAATCTCAACCAGCAGGTGGCCTGCGGCATGTTGGAGGCCATGGGGCATTCCGTGACTGTGGCCGATAACGGCCGCAAGGCGGTGGAAGCCTGCGAGGCGGGTGCATTCGACCTGATCTTCATGGATATTCAAATGCCGGAAATGGACGGCTACGACGCGACCCACCTGATCCGCCAACGCCAGCAGCAGTCTGGAGTTCGAGCACCCATCGTCGCCATGACCGCGCACGCGATGAGCGGCGACCGGGAAAAGTGCCTGGCGGCCGGGATGGATGACTACATCCCCAAGCCAATTGCGCTGGACCAGCTCTTCAGCGTGATCGAACGCAACGCCGGCCACTATCAGGAAGCTGTGGAGCAGACTCCGGGTGCCCCGCCCGCCGAACCGGGCGCGGCCGGTCAGTCCACGGCCGGAGAGGACAACGCGCCGGCGCTCGATCTCGAAGTCATCCTCCAGCGCTTTGGCGGCAACGAAAATCTCCTGCGGAAGGCAGCCAGCATGTTTCCCACCGAAGCCGAAACCTTGCTCGCAACTCTGAGCCGGGCTCGGGAAGCAGGGAACGTTGCCGACCTGTTGACGGCCGCCCACACTTTGAAGGGAATGCTTCGGATGTTTGAAGTCAATCGAGCGGCCAATGCCGCCTTCGAACTGGAACGGGGGGCTAGAGAAGGCTCCCTGGGAACCGTGGAGCAATACGAGTTTCTAAAATCGGAAGTGGAACGCGCGGTGAATGCGGTCAAGTTGTGCCCGGCGAAGCTGGAGGCGAAATCGGCTGCTTCCGGTGCCTGATCGGCCGGCCGGTTTGGTACAGTCAGGGCACGCCTACCGCGACGTGCCCTGACTTGCTTCACCATAGAACATGTGGTCCCTGAAGGGAGCACACGTTTTTCTTTCCTCACCGAAAGTGCAGCTCAGCGCATCGCCAGGGACGCCAGGTCGATGACATCGGCAATCGCGCGCGTAGTTGGGTTATAAGCCACGCAGTAGCCATCCATATAGCCAAAAACGTAGCCGGGGGGCGGCGGAGGAAGTTCGCGGACGACTTCGACCGGCACTTTGTGCACGCGGTGATGCCAGTCTGCGGGCAAGTACCCACCCACGGCATAAGCGGGCCGGTGATGCACATCTACCTTCTGAATGTTATGGTAGTGCTCCCGCAAGCGGGCTGCGTCCTCCTGGCGGAAGTGATATTCGGCGTGCTCGCGGCCGTGGTCGCGATCCATCTGGTGGTCGTGGTCATGCTCCTGTGGGCTTGGCAGTGGGTTCGCCAAGGCTGGGGTTACTGGAACTGCCAAAGCTAAGGCGAAGATCAAAACTCGCGTTCGGTTCATGGTCGTCTCCTTGCAACAGCGTTCGCCAGCGTCTTAGGCCTGCGGCGAAGCCGGGATTTGGCAAAGCGGCGCACAACGCACTTATACGATGCCCCCTTCTTCGGTTCGGCACGTAAAGTAATGTAAAGCCGCGATGAAACGCTGGAAACCTTCAGGTGACGGAAGTTCGAGGTAACCGAAGCCGTCCGCGAGTGAGGTGTTTACCGGCGGGGTCCCCCGTAACTACGGGTGTGTCCGCCTATAATCATCGCCATGGCAAGCTCGGGCTCGCGCAACTGGCCAGAACATAGTTATCGTCCTGGGAGTACCGAGCCTTATCTCCGGCTTCTGCATGTAACGCTGTTCGTTCGCGACCTGGACCGCAGCCTGAAGTTCTTCGTGGACCAATTGAGATTTGGCCTGGTAATGGACCGGCGATTTGATGACGGCGGCCGCTGGGTTGCCGTGGCGCCGCCCGATGGAACCGCCATTCTAGGGCTGATTGCTCCGCGCCGCGGCGCGGAAGAATACAAACTCATCGGCAAAGCCCGGCAGATCGTGTTTGTCACCGAGGATGTGCCCGCCAAGTTCGAGGAATGGAGCAAACGCGGAGTGCGCTTCCATCATGGACCGCAGGCGGCAGAGTGGGGCGGAGTAGTTGCCACCTTTCAGGATATCGACGGAAACACATTTTCCCTGGTGGGCTTCGACCAGGTGAGCCGTGAACTGGAAGCGCAACGCCGGTCGGCGGCGGAAAAGGCCGAAGCCGAGCGCCGCGATGCCTACGAACTGGAAATCGCCAGGCAGGTGCAGGCCAGGCTGTTTCCTCAAAGCCTGCCGGCGATGCGCAGCCTTGACTATGCCGGCATTTGCATCCAGGCCCGCAAAGTCGGCGGTGACTACTACGATTTTCTCAGCCTGGGTCATCAGAGCCTGGGTCACAAGGGGCCGGGTCACCCCGGGCTGGGTCACCAGCGGCTGGGCCTGGTGATCGGCGATATTTCCGGAAAGGGCATTGCCGCCGCGCTGCTGATGGCGAATCTGCAGGCCAACCTGCGCAGCCAGTGCGCCATCGTCCCCGAGGAGCCTCAGGAACTGCTGCAGTCCGTAAACCGCATTTTCTATCAGAACACCTCCGAGAGTTCCTATGCCACGCTGTTCTTCGCCGAATACGACGATCGCGCGCGCCGGCTGCGCTACGCCAACTGTGGACACCTCTCGGCGCTGCTGCTGCGCGAAGACGGCTCGCTGGAACGGCTGGAATCGACCTGCACCGTCGTGGGGCTTTTTGATGAATGGGATTGCTGGATGGGAGAGCGCCGCCTGTTTCCCGGAGACGCGTTCGCCCTCTACACCGACGGCATCACCGAAGCCTTCAACCCCGCGGGCGAGGAATTCGGAGAACAGCGGCTGCTGGAAGCCCTGCATCGGCACCGCGACTTGCCGTGCCCGAAGATGTTGGCCGCGATTGTGCAGGAGGTGCAGCAGTTCAGCCCCCAGGAGCAGCAAGATGACATAACGTTAATCGTAGCCAAGTGCCGGCAGAAGTAGGCCCGGGCCTAGGTGTCCTTGCTCGAGGAAAGCGAAGTAACTTCGCGTAAACGTGGCTTGCGGATCCACGCGCGCACCGGCTATTACGCCCCCAGTGGAGCTCCGAGCGGACCGAACCAGTAGTCTGTGAGATGCATGCCTGCCTGCTGGCGCACCGGACCGCCAGGGAAACCGCCGCAGGAAGCCAGTGGTGGGCGCTATAGGATTCGAACCTATGACTTCCACCGTGTGAAGATGGCACTCTACCGCTGAGTTAAGCGCCCAACCTTTTACATTCAAGCAGTTGCAGCCGTTTCCGTCAACCGCGTGGGAACGTTCGGGAACAAACCGATTTTCCCCTGCGATTCTGGGAACGGAATCACTTGGACGATGCGTGATTGTGCTTCCCGCTTCGCTGGCGTCACAGCTTGGACGTACCTGTCCATTGTGATGCTGGCGTTTGCGTGCCGCATGAGTGCTTGCGTTGTCGCCACGTCTGCCCCTTGGCTCTTTACCAGCGTACCGAACGAATGACGCAGGGTATGCCAGCCAACACGCTTGCAGATTTCCGCACGCTTCACAGCGGGCCGGATGTGGTTCTGCATCGCGTTTGTGGGCCAGTAGGGTTGCTGCCCGCTCTT
>DATJXG010000288.1:0-3487 GCA_035500455.1 Terriglobales bacterium
CCCTTCCGGCTGGAAGGACAGAAGACCGTCGCATTCGAACTGATGGAACAGTTCGATTGGCAACCGCCCGACCACGTGATCGTGCCGGGCGGGAACCTGGGAAATTCGTCAGCGCTGGGCAAAGCATTCGGGGAGATGAAAGATTTGGGCCTGATTTCGGGCTTGCCGAAACTCTCGGTGATTCAGGCGGAGGGAGCGAACGCGCTGGTGCGAACGGTGCGCGAAAAAGGCGGCAAGGAACTGGTTTCGGTGCACGCGGAAACACTGGCTACCGCGATTCGCATCGGCAATCCGGCGTCGTGGAAAAAGGCAGTGCGCGTGCTGGAGGCCAGCGGCGGCACGGTGGAGCAGGTGAGCGAAGTGGAAATCGCGCTGGCCAAGGCGGAGATCGGCGCGGATGGCATCGGCTGCGAGCCGGCGTCGGCGGTGACGCTGGCCGGCCTGAAGAAGCTGGTGAAGCAAGGATTCGTGAAGGCGAACGAGTCGGTGGTGCTGGTGCTCACCGGTCACTTGCTTAAAGATCCGGATTTCACCTTGAAGTTTCACCGCGGTGATTTGTTCGCCGGCACGCCGCATGAGAAAGAGGCGGCGGTTCTGGCCCCGCGGCAGCGCGCGCCGATCGTGCTCGAGGCCAGCGTGGACGCAGTGCTGAAAACTCTGGAGGCTGCGGAGAAGCAGTCTTGAAGGTTTCTCTTCGCGACCTTTGCGTTCTTTGCGGTTAGAAAAGGCGGCTTAACCGCAAAGAACGCAAAGAGCGCGAAGAAAACCTCCCGATAAGAATGAAAAAGAAGGCAAGCCGACCCTCTTCGTTCGAGATTGTTCTTCCCGCTACATCCGCTAACCTGGGCCCTGCGTTCGACGCCGCGGCTCTGGCGTTCGGGCTCAATCTTCGGGTGAAGGCGCGGAGTGCCGAAGAATTTTCCGTCACCGCGCGGGGACGCGATCCCGAAATCTGCGGGCAGGTCGAAAACCACCTCATCCTCACCACCTATCGCGAGGTTTTGCAATCGGAAGGCAAGCTTGTCGTGCCGCTGGCATTGCAGATTGACAACGAAATTCCCATCGGCAAAGGATGCGGATCCTCCGCGGCGGCGCGGCTGGCTGGGATTGCTCTGGCCGCGCACTTCGGCAAATTGCGCTGGAATGACAGCCGGATGATTGGCGAAGCCTCGCGCCGCGAGCATCATCCCGATAACGCCTCGGCCTGCTGGATGGGTGGGCTCACCGTTGCCAAGATGGCGGGCGAGAACGAGGCCCTGGTGGCACGGATCATCCCCAAGGGCAAGTGGCCGTTGCTGCTGGCGGTGCCGGAAGAACCGCTCTCAACCGAGGAAGCGCGCAAAGTGTTGCCCACGAACTATTCGCGGGCTGACGCTGTAGCCAACATCCAGAATTCCATGCTGCTGCTGGCGGCATTCGTGCAGGGGCGGCCGGATTTTCTGGCGGCGGCCCTGGCCGACCGCATTCACCAGCCTTACCGTGCGGCATTGTGTCCGCTGCTGCCGGCGCTCGAAAAGCTGGCAGGAACGGAGGGCATCCTGGGAGTAGCTCTCAGCGGAGCCGGTCCATCGGTGCTGGTGTTTATGGATCCTGCAGGAAAGGTGAAGCACGTAAGGGCCAGGGTAGCGGCACACCTGGGCAAGCTGGGCTTGAGGGCGGAATTAATCCCGAGCGCGATTGCGGCTCAACCACACCGTCCGCGCCGGACTTCACCTCGCCAGACTGCAGGTCGCCCAATCAGCGGCCGGGGCTAACGGCTCGCGCTGTACTCTGCCCGCGAACTCTCCGCCGCCAGGGCTACCAGATGCCGCTCGAAGCTGAGGCGCGGGTCGCAGGCGAAACGCTCCGGATAGGAAGCCAGCGCCTGAAGGAAAATCTTGATCTCGCGCTGGGCGTCCCCGGGAACTTCCCGATGCGGGACGTTCATTCTTAAGCTGCTGTCTCGATTGAGTTTCATTTTCCCACCACCTGAGAACTTGACCAACAAAGGTCGAAAGCATTCCTCTTCAAACCGGGTGGAAGCTGCCGCTACGGGTCTGGCTGGCTCCTCACAGCAATGGGGGAATGGCATAAGAGTAGTTTCGTTCCGGGAAATGTAAATGGCACCCTCGTGCTATAAGCTGTGGATAAACTCAATACCTCCCGCGAGTTGAGGGCGGGAGGAGCGTCTCGTTTTGGGAATGGGAGGGCACGGCGGCCGGCGCCGTGCCCTGAAGATTTTCCACAATCCGAACGCCTAGCCCCGGCTGGCAGGCGGGATGATGCCGTTCATGCGCAGGTATTCCACCATCTGGCCGTAGTGGTCGAAGCAGTGGCCGGGTATCCAAATGCCCAATTCCAAACGGGTTACCATGTTATCCCCGAACGGACTCTTTATCTGTTCGAGGGCGGTTTTGTCGTTCATCGATTGCACAGCCTTGTGCACGTAAGTGAACGAGTCTTTCAGAAAGTTCACAATCTCGGCTTTGGACTTAATGGAATCGGGGCCGTTTTCGCCTCCCAGTTCCACCGGGGGTTTCTCTTGAAGGATGGCGGCGGCGATCATGTAATTGACCGCGGCTACGTGCTTTACCTGCTGGCTGAAGGTGCGCACGCCTTTGAACTCGCCGTTCGTGGGGGCAAAGGAAAATTTGTCTTCCGGCATAGCTTCGGCGGCCGGGACGAATTCGCGCTCCACGGCGCTTATGTAGTGGTCGACGGCGCCGGCGATGGTGGGGGCCTCGGCCGCTTTGCTGGCCTGGGCCAGGGCGAGGGAGGCACAGAAGAGGATTGGGAGACTACACAGGGTGAGAATCGGTTTCTTAGACATTTAGTTTTCTCCTTGCGGTTTTGGGGTTCGTGGGCATTGTCTAGGGACGGGGCTTGCCCCGTCCAGCGAGCAAAGCGAGAAAGAAAGCCTCGCTGGACGGGACGAAACGACGTTTCTGCACGTCTTCGGCTCGCTTCGCTTCCTTCGACGCGGAAGCTTTCTGCACAACTCTTGCTCGCTTCGCTTCTCCGACCTTAAACCCCGTTCCTGCACGACTTCGGCTCGCTTCGCTCGCTCGACGCGGCAAGCCCCGTCGCTACACGGGTTGTTCTAGTCCCTCACTACCGAGGGCGCTAGTTCCAGATCCTGGGCTGTCAGGCGGCGGTGCCGCACCAGGGCCAGGCCGGCCGCCAAGGCGACCGCTGCGCCCAGCAGCGCGCCGGGGACGCCTATTTTACTTGCCAGCATTCCCCAGGCGGCGCTGCCCAGGGCCATGCCTCCCTGCAGCACCAGCAAGTACATGGAGAGCGCCCGCGCCCGCAGAAACGGCGGCGACATGGTCTGGGCGGCTACATTCAAGCAGGCCAGAATGCCGATCCAGGCGGTCCCGCTGGCGAAGAGAATTGCCGTGAGCCAGCCGAAGGCCTGCACTCTGCCGGCGGCGAAGGTCATGGCGGCAAACAGCAGAATCGAAAACGCCACCAGGCCATCCACCGAAAGGCGGGTGCGCAGGCGCGG
>DATJXG010000289.1:0-10473 GCA_035500455.1 Terriglobales bacterium
GCGAACACCAGCGACGCGATCCAGAAGCGTACGATGATCTTCGACTCCGACCATCCCAACAGCTCGAAATGATGATGAATCGGCGCCATTTTAAATATGCGCTTCTTGCGCAGCTTATACGAGCCCACCTGCAGGATCACCGAGAAGGCCTCGATCACAAATACACCGCCAATAAAGGGCAGCAGCAATTCCTGCTTGATCAACACTGCGACCGTGCCGATGGCCCCGCCGAGAGCGAGCGAGCCAACGTCGCCCATAAAGACTTCAGCAGGATGCGCGTTATACCAGAGAAAGCCAATGGCCGCCCCCACCATGGCCCCGCAGAAAACGGTCAACTCGCCGACCTGCGGCATGCGCTGCAGTTCCAGGTAGCTGGAGAACGTGGCGTGGCCGCTCACGTAGGTCAGCACCGCCAGCGCGCCCGCGGCGATCACCGTACAGCCAATGGCGAGCCCGTCCAGTCCGTCGGTCAGGTTGACGGCGTTGCTTGACCCTACCAGCACGATCACCACGAAAACCACAAAGGGCACGAAAGCCAGCGGCCATAGCGTCGGGCTGTGGACCAGTTTCTCTACCACCAGGTCGGGACGGAACTGCTTGAAGAACGGCACCATCAGCTTGGTGGAGTAGAACCCGCGGTTCTGCATCATGATCAGGGCAATGGCAATCACGATGCTGGTCAGAAGTTGCAGCCCCAACTTGGCCCGCGCGGTCAGGCCCAGATTGCGGCGGTGCACCACTTTGAGGTAGTCGTCGGCAAAGCCGATGGCGGCAAAGGCGGAAGTAGAGAGCACGGCCAGCCACACAAAACGATTGCTCAGGTCAGCCCACAGCAGGGTGGGGACCACGATGGAGATAACGATCAGAAGCCCGCCCATCGTGGGGGTGCCGGCCTTTTTCTGATGGGCCTTGGGGCCTTCTTCGCGGATGTACTGGCCGATCTGAAAATCGCGCAGGCGGTTGATCACCAGCGGCCCGATGACCAGTCCGGTGAAGAGCGCAGTGAGGCTGGCAAAGGCGGTGCGAAACGTCAGATAGCGAAAAATGCGGAACGGCGGGAAATACTTTTGCAGCTCCAGATACAGTAGCCAATAAAGCAATCCGCCTCCGTTTAGTCGTTGGCCGTTAGTCGTTGGCCGCTGGCTCGCGCCTGCTCATTGAACGCTGCCGTCACCAGTGCGCCTACTTCCGCCCGCGGCCGCCAACGACTAACGACCAAAGGCTAACGACAAACTAACGACTGGCGACCGACGACTGACGGCTGCGCCACCCCTCCAGCGCCTTTTCCAGCTTTACCCCTCGCGACGCCTTCAGCAGCACCACATCGCCGTCACGCGCTTCGCGGGCCAGCCAGTCGCCGGCTTCTTCGGAAGTCGCGACGAACTCCGCGTTCATACCGGCTGACTTCGCGGCCTCGACCATCTGCTCCGCCAGGCCGCGCACGCCGATCAGGACATCAATCTTCTTGCCTGCGATATGCTCGCCAGCCCGCCGGTGCATCTCTTGGCCCGCCGGACCCAGTTCCAGCATTTCGCCGGCCACCACAATGCGCCGCTTAGCCGGCATCCCGGCCAGGGTATCCACCATCGCTTCCAGCGCCTTAGGATTGGAATTGTAGCAATCGTTGATGACTGTGATGTTACCCAGTTGGAGCACCTGCCCGCGCTTCTCAGCGGGTTGTATGGAAGCCAGCCCGGCAGCCACCTCCGAGGGGGGAACACCGCGCTCCAGTGCGACCGCCGCCGCTGCCAGCGCGTTGTAAATATTGTGGGCCCCCACGAGCGAAAGTTCCACGCGCTCACGGCAGCCGCCCGCAACCAGGCTGAAGACGCATCCTCCGGAAGGCTGCAACGCGATGTCTTCGGCGCGGACATCGGCGGTGGCACGCGTTCCGTAAAGCACCACCTCACCCTTAAAATCGCGGCCAAACTGGGAGACGTATTTGTCGTCAGCATTGAGCACTGCGGTTCCGTGGGCTGGCAGCGACTCAATCAGCTCATACTTGGCCCGCGCAATGTCGGCTACGGATTTGAAAAATTCCAGGTGAACGGGAGCGACGTTTGTCACCACGCCGATTTCCGGTTGCGCGATTTTGGCAAGTGCCGCGATCTCACCGGCATGCGACATCCCCATTTCGATGACGGCGATGTCGTGCCCCGGTTCGAGTTTGAGCAACATCAAGGGCAAGCCGAAGTGGTTGTTGAAGTTTCCTTCCGATTTCAGCACGCGAAACCGCAGGGAAAGCAGGTGGGCGATCGCCTCTTTGGTGGTTGTTTTACCCGCCGAGCCGGTAACGCCCACCAACGGCTTGCCCCACAGCCGGCGCACCGCCATAGCGAGCGTTTGCAGCGCCACCAGGGTGTCTTCCACCGCCAGCAATCGGCTCTTCACCGCGTATCTCGCCAGTTCGTCGCGGCGCACCACGGCCGCCACCGCGCCGCCGGCCAGAGCCTGCTCCACAAAGTCGTGGCCGTCCAGTCGCTCGCCTCTGACCGCGAAGAAAAGATCGTCGGCGCGAACGGTGCGGGAGTCAATCGAATAGCCCTGGGCTACGGCGCGCGGGTCGAATTCGCCGGCGGCGGAAAGGAACTCAGCAATGCGCGAAAGAGGAAGTTTCACGATTTTCCAGCGGCGGCCGAGGCCGAGCACTCATATCCCGCTTCGGTCAAGACCTGCCGCGCAACCTCCACGTCGTCGAAGGGAATGGGGCCGTCGCGTGTCATCTGCACTTTCTCATGTCCCTTGCCAGCAAGCAGCACGATATCTCCGGGCCCGGCCTCGCGAATCGCCAGCGCGATGGCGGCGCGGCGGTCGGGCTCCTTCTTATATTTCGTGCCGGAGCGTTGCAGCCCCACCAGGGCGTCATTCATGATTGACACCGGATCTTCGCTGCGCGGATTGTCGGAAGTCAGCACCACGAAATCGCTGCCCCGCCCCGCCGCCTCGCCCATCAGCGGACGCTTGGCGCGGTCGCGGTCGCCGCCACAGCCGAAAACCGTAATCACTCGGCCTTTCAGGCCCGCCTGTTGCACGAACTCACGCGCCAGGGCGGTCAGGTTTCGCAGGGCGTCATCGGTGTGGGCGTAATCGACGACGACCGTAAAGGGCTGCCGGCAGTCCACCCGCTCAAACCGGCCGGGAACACGCTCCAACGCTGCGACCCCGCTGGCAATCGCCTGCTGATTGCACCCGCGCGCCAATGCCGCACCCGCCGCGGCCAGAACGTTATAGACGTTCACCCGGCCGATCAGCGGCGAAAACAGCGGGACGGCGCCTTCCGGAGTTGCCAGGTCAAATCGGGTGCCCCGCGAGGTGATTTCCACCCGCTCCGCGTGAAAGTCGCCCCTGGACCAGCCATAGCTCATCACGGAGCTGTGCTTGCGGGCAAGTGCCGCAAGTCGCTGTCCGTATTCGTCATCCGTGTTCACCACCGCCGCCCGCGGGGGCTCGGTTCCGCATCCCTTGAACAGAATTTCCTTCGCCGCGAAGTATTCGTCCATGGAATGGTGATAGTCCAGGTGGTCGCGGGTCAGGTTGGTGAACACGGCAACGTCAAACGGGACCCCGTACACTCGCTGTTGTGCCAGAGCGTGCGAGGAAACCTCCATTACCGCCTCGGTGGCGCCCTCGCCCAGCGCCTCCGCCAGGATGCGGCTCAACTCCAGCGGTTCCGGCGTGGTGTGGGGCGCGGGCAGGACTCTGCCTGCGACGTGGTACTCAATCGTGCCCACCAGAGCGGACTTTCGCCCGGCAGCCGCCAGAATCGCCTCGACCAGAAACGCAGTGGTGCTTTTTCCGTTGGTGCCGGTGATCCCGGTGATCGCCAGCCGCTCAGCAGGACGCTTATAAAAATTCTCGCTCAGCCGCGCCAGCGCCCGTCGTCCATGTGGCACCTGCGCCCAGGCCACCCCCTGGCGCGGGTTTTCGGTGGCGGAATCCGTGACAATCGCCACCGCTCCCGCCGCAATGGCCTGGTCGATGAATTTGTTTCCGTCGCTGGACTCGCCGCGCATGGCGACAAACACGCTGCCCGGCTTCACCCGCCGCGAGTCATATTCGATCCCGCTGATGCTGGGGTTACCCTGTTGCGCCAGCACTTCGGCCCCATGCAGCACATCAAGGAACGTCATTGGAAGCGATTATATGGCACGCGCGTGATTCGAAGGATTGACGCAAAGGGAACAGCAAGCGGCTGATTTACGCACAGAGAACGCCGAATCCGCAGCTACCAGAACTCGAGCCGAACCTTCTTGTAGCGAGCGATCATCTCGAAATCTCCCCGATCGGAAGTGATTAATCGCGCGCCGTGCGAGCGGGCGGTCGGAGCGATCAGCACGTCGAAGTGCAGTTCGCGCAGCCTTTCCGGCGGAGGCCGCCTGTCGGAACGAATTCTTTCCACTATCTGGCCCGATTCCAACCAGTCCCCGACCGTGGGGGCGAAAATCGGATGGTTCCTCTGCAGCGCTCGCAGAAACTCCCGTTCAGCAGGCTTGGCCGCTCCCCGCCACAACTCCGCCAGCACCACCGCCGACGTCCGGATCAGGCCGGTTACCGCGTCGATTCGCTCCTGATGACGCCCGGTGCGCAGGTCATCGATCAATACGGAAGTGTCGAAAATGACGAGTTCACTCACTGTCGCCCGCGAACGAAAGCTTTCCGGCGTGCTTCCTCATCAGGTCCTTGAAGCGCTTCAGCGCCACGATCTCCCGCAGGGCCAGGTGCACCGCCTCGGTCCGCGATTTTACTCCCAGCACCTTGGCGGCTTCATCCGCCAGTTGCGTGTCCAAACGAATTGAGGTCATGGGTACAGGCATGGTCATGCTCGAAGCTATGCACGTTCGAAGTTGCGATACCTACATCCTACAACTTGTACATACGATTCAGGCGGCATCGGCGGCAGACTCCGCCCCCGTCTGAGGTTGGTTGGAGACGGGCCTTCAACCTGTCCGCGCGGGTCGAAGACCCGCCCTCCCGCATTCCGAGCTTTATCCGTGCTAGCGCAGGAACTTCACCGTCACCCGCGAACCCGCCGCCACGTGCGCTCCTGCCGCGGGATTCTGCTCCTGGGCCAGTCCATCGCCGACGATGTCCAGCTCGATCCCGCTCTGGGCAGCCATTTCGACCGCCGACCGCATGTCTTTCCCTACGAACGACGGCACCACGATTCCGCCCTGTTCCACGTCCAGAATCACAGTTCCCCCTGAACGCGGCGCTGCGACCGCGGTCTCGGGAGATTCAGATTTGCCGCTTACGCCGGCACTGGGTTTTGTCCCGGGCCCGGGAAGCTCCTCGATCGAGTGCATCGCTGCCGGAACCACCCCCGGCTCGCGCAGCGGGGCAGACGCGGCAACCTCGGGACCTGGAGTCTGCTGAGACGGCGCCGGGGTGTCTACAGTTCCGGCATCAGCGATCGCGTCATCGTCACCCAATCGGTCCGGCGAGCCCTCCTCGAGATCCTGCTCCTTGCTCTGGCGCTCCGCCAGCAGCACGTCGCGGCTGGCGGGCAACTCAACGTCACGCGGCGTGTGCAGATACTCCAGCACCTGCTGCGCGATTTTCTGAAATACCGGCGCGCCTATCATTCCACCGTGATGCTGGCCTTCAGGAGAATCCAGAATGACGACCACGGTGATCGCGGGATCGTTCACCGGGGCAAACCCCGCGAAGGAAGCGATGTACTTGGTGCGCGAGTAAGTGCCGGTCGCCGGGTCCACTTTCTGGGCGGTGCCGGTCTTGCCCGCTGAACTGTAACCTTCGAGAATCGCCTTGCGCCCGGTGCCATGCAGCACCACGCCCTGCATCATCTGCTTCATCTCCGCCGCGGTGTAGGTGGAGAGCACTCGCCGCTCGGCTCCGGGATGAAACGCCACGGTCTGCGGAGTATTGCGGGGCTCGGTGGTGCCGGCCACGATCCTGGGAGCCACCCACACGCCGTCATTGGCGATGGTGGAAACCATCGCCGCCAGCTGTAGTGGCGATACTCCGATTTCCTGCCCCATGGCAATCGCGCCGATGGAAACTTTCGACCATCGGCTCAACGGCTTTGCCAGCCCCCGCGTCTCGGCAGGCAACTCGATTCCGGTTTGCTGGCCAAAACCAAAGGCGCGGATGTATTTGTACAGCCGCTCATCTCCCAGCCGCAGCGCGATCTTGATTGCGCCTACATCGCTCGATTTCGCCAGTATGTCCGATACCGAGAGCACCCCATACGGCTTCCAGTCGTGAATGCGATGGCCGTTCACTACGATCGAGCCCATCTGGCAATCGAACAGTTCGTCCGGCCGGGTTATCTTCTCCTCGAGTGCCGCCGAAATGGTCACCAGCTTGAAAGTCGAGCCCGGCTCATAGACGTCACTCACCGCGTGGTCTCTCAGAACATCGGGCTTGATCCGCCGCGAGTCGTTAGGATTGAACGTCGGGCGGTTGGCCAAGGCCAGAATCTCTCCGGTGTGTGGATTTTCCACCACGATGGTTCCGGATTCGGCCTTCGTCTGCTCGATCGCAGCTTCCAGTTCGCGTTCCGCAATGTATTGGATCTTTTCGTCAATCGTAAGGACGACGTTTTCGCCGGGATCAGGCTGCTTCTCCACGCTGCCGAACCATTTCTTGCGGGCATCCACGGAAATCAGCATGCGGCCGGCTTTGCCTTGCAGGCCGTCGTCATATTCGCGTTCGATGCCGCTGAGTCCTGCGTCGTCCATGCCCACGTAGCCGAGAATCTGGGCCGCCAGTTCGTGCTTCGGATAGAACCGCTTCGATTCTTTCTGGAAATAAATCCCGCGCAGGTTCAGAGCGCGAATGCGCGCCGTAATATCAGGGTCAGCCTTGCGCGCCAGCCAGCAAAAAGTCTTCCCTGCGGAGCACCGGGCCAGCAGTTCGTGAGGATCGCTTTGCACGATCCGCGAGATCAATGAAATGGTGCTGGGCAAGTCAGGAATTTCCGTAGGGACGGCAAAGACCGAGTCCACAGTAGTGGACATCGCCAACTCCCGCCCGGCGCGGTCGTAGATCATGCCGCGCCTGGCCGCTACCTCGACGGTGCGCTGCTGCTGGTGCTGCGCCCGCTCGACGAACTCTCCGTAACGGAAGACCTGCAGATAAACCAGCCGGGCGCAGATAGCCAAACACCAGAGCACGAGAACCGCGCCCAGCGTGTAAAGCCGGAGATTGGCGCGGTTGCGGAGGATATTCGTGGCCACGATCTTGACCTTCTGGCTGTCTGAGACTGTGTCCGAGCGACTAGGCCGTCATCCCGAAGCGAAGGAATCCGTGCCTGCATCAGGCGGCACAGACGCCGTAAGGCATTTCTTCCAGTGCTTTACCGGGCACTCAGAGCAAATGCCTTGATGCGCCGCTACTGCTCGACGCCGGCTTGCGCTTCGCTCAGGATGACAGTGCATGAACGCTGAGAAAGTTATGGCGGCCCGCTGACAGGCCGCCGTCAAATTCCACAGAGGTAAGCCCCTGTCATCTCGCGGCCGGCGAAATCACTGAAACCGGCGTCACGCTCGCCATGACCGCCGAATTTGGCTCCGGCAGCGCGGTATCCATCTGGATCACCTGGCCCGCTTGCGGCGATTGCAAACCCAGCTTGCGGGCAAGTTCGTCGATGCGCTCGGGGTCGCGCAAAGACGCGTCTTCCAAACGCAGCGCGCGGTTCATCTCCGTCAGGTCGTCCTGCTGCAGCTTCAGCGACTGAATCTTGTAGCCGTACTCAATGGCCGCATAGTGCTGCCAGGCATAAGTCATCACCAGCAGAAACAGGCATGCCAGAGCGGCGCCGAACTGCCGCATCTCCCGACCGCGCTTCGGGTCTTCCACCTTCACCAGCCTAGAGTTGTCGATATGCTTGGTGAAATACACCTCGGGCGTTCCCATCCAGCATGGACGCCTCCGGCTGCTTCTCCCCGATGCTTGCACCACCATGGCCGCTGCTGCCATCAGGCTGCTCCTGCCAGAGTCTGGTTGAACGTCCGATCAATGGAGTGGTCGAGCGTTTGATCATACGACTGGTCAAACCGCGCCATTTCCTGCTCGGCCGCCGCGTAGAGGCAGGCCAGTTTGGCTTCCCGGAGTTCGGCCTCTTCCCGAGCCCGCTCTTCGGCCCGGTCCACCGTCCGCATGAGTTCGTCGATTAATGTGCCCGTGTACATGACCTAACCTCCCAATGTGGCACCGGCGTCTCGCCGGCAACCTTTAATCGGTATTTCTACTGTCAAAAGTGCTATTTCACTCGACTCTGCCGGCGGGACGCCGGCGCTACCTAAACCTTCTCCGCCGCCCGCAGCTTCGCACTGCGCGCCCGCGGGTTGCGATCCACTTCTTCTGCACTCGCCGTCACCGGCTTCTTGGTCAGCAGCCTGTACTGCCCCAGCTTCGCGCCCTCGCGCATCGCGTCTTTCGCGATGCGGTCCTCCAGCGAGTGAAAGCTGATCACCACCAGCCGCCCGCCCGGTTGCAGCAACTGCGGGGCCGCATTCAGCAGTCCCCGCAGATCGTCCAGTTCGCGGTTTACGAATATTCGGAGAGCCTGAAAAGTTCTGGTCGCTGGATGAATCCTACGTTCATACTTGTCTTGACCCGGATTCATTGGCCGGGCCGCGGCTGATATCACATCTGCAAGTTGCGCAGTCGTCGATATCGGCCGCGACCGGACAATGGCTCTGGCGATTCTCCGCGACCTCCTTTCCTCACCGAATTCGTAAATCAGATTCGCGAGTGTGACCTCGTCCACCTGATTTACCACTTGTTCGGCGGTCAACTCGGCTTGCGGATTCATCCGCATGTCGAGCTTTCCTTCCGCCTGAAAACTAAAGCCTCGCGCGGCGTCGCCGAGCTGCAGACTGCTGACGCCGAGATCGGCAAGAATGCCGTCGAAACCGTCCTTGGTCCCTGGTCGTTGGTCCTTGGCCAACCCTGCGGCGAGCTCTGCGAACGATCCGTGCCGCAACTCCACCGCCGGCCAATCTGGCTTCGCCGCCGGAGTCTGAAGGTCTTGGCCAACGACCAACGACCAAGGACCAAGGACGGTCTTCGCAATTTCCAGAGCCGCCGGATCCTTATCGAAGCCAATCAAACGTCCCTGTGCGCCGAGGCGTTTTGCGATTTCTAAGCTGTGCCCGCCCAAGCCCACCGTGGCGTCGATATAAGTCCCACCGCGCCGAATGGCTAAAAAGTCGATCGCTTCTTTTAAAAGAACCGGAACATGGCCAACTTCCCTGCCACCATGCCCACCCCGCTCGGGGGTGTCTGCCAAACCCTCGTCCACTAGATGCCCAGCTCGTCGAGCGTGCTCTCATCCTCAGAGGTGAACGTCTGCTCTTCGATTTCCTTGCGGTACGCCTCCAGGTTGCGAATCACCAGGTGCGTCAGGTTGCCGGTGACCGCGACCTCACCCTTAATCTGCGCCGCGTCGCGCAACAACTGCGGCATCAGCAAGCGGCCCTGGCCGTCCATTTCGACCACCTGCCCCCAGTAATTCACCCGGTCCAGGAACTTTTTCTTCGTTGGATTGAAAGTGGAGAGCCCGGCTAATTTCTGCTCGATCCGCTCCCATTCCTCGAAGGGATAAACTTGTGCAACCTTGCCGTCCAAACTGGTGATGTAAAATTGTGCGTTGTATTTCTCGTCAATGACCCGCTTGAACTCGGCGGGGACCTTGAGCCGTCCCTTTTCGTCCACTCGAGTTGGGTGATTGCCGCGAAACATGCTTTCCGCTGTAGAGACGTTGCTGCGCAACGCCTCCGTTCGTCCGTCTGGTTGCTAGTGCTACTGCTACAGCAAGGGAGGTCAAAATCGTCAAAATCGCGTCCGTTTTCGGTTCGTTGGGGCTGTTTTTGGGGGTGTCAGTTAGCAATTGCACTGGCGCCTCTACCGGGTTCTACCGCTGCCCACCGCGACCACCGGATCAACCACTTTCTACCACTTTTGCCCACATCCTACGCCTAAATTCTTTGCTGTCAATAGGAAAGTTCTAGGTCACTACGGGAAAAGTGGCGACCCAAGCCAAACTACGATAAATTGTGGTTTATCAGTTAGGTGACCACAATAGGTGGGATTTGCAAGTTGGATTCGCGCCTGACGCTCACTCCAGAACGGTGAAGATCGCCGTCGCTTGTGGAAGCTTCTGTGGAAATCCAGTCTAAGTACCACAGACGATGGGCCTACTCTAGTTCGTCCCCTGCCTGTGGTTCTTCCGTCCCGACTCGGTCGAGAATCTTCAGTGCTTCAGGAATGTTCGCTTTCCGGGCCCATTCACGGAAGAAATCCTCAGTACGCAAGGCCGAAAGTTTCTCCGCCACCGCCACATTGATGAGCTGATTCAAGGCCACACCTTCACTCTGAGCAACTTTGCGGGCCTCCTCCAGCAATGAAGGCGCCAAACGGAGAGAAAAATTGCCTCGTCTCACAGAATCCTCCCAAAACTCACTTTCTCGCCTTTCGAATAATCGTGACCGCTTCACGGGGGAGCAC
>DATJXG010000290.1:0-3708 GCA_035500455.1 Terriglobales bacterium
CGTGAGTGGACACCGGCCTCGGTTCACCGCCAGCACCCCACATTCCGCAAAGACAATCGCCGAGAGCCAGGCCGCCACACGGAACCAGCGCTCAACCCCCGCCAGGGGCAGGGCCAGAATACATCCCACCATAATGGCCCAGATCACGGTATGCGCCAGCTTGATCTCCCTGAGCCTCAGCTGTGACCCGTCCGCGCCAGTCACGGCATGCGTTTCTAACCCCGGCTGCCGGGCGGAAGCCTCCCCGGCCCCCAACACCTCCCTACAGCTTCCGGCCATGGCGCATCTTGCGCTCCTTGTCGGTCTCCGCGTGGAAGGTCAGGATAAACAGAAACATCGCCCCCACCAGGGCGAACACGATCACCAGATTTTCCAGGAATGAATCCATAACTCTCGCCTTCCCCATTCAGGCTAGCGCCGCCCCATTTTTCGCTCTGTGATTCCCGTCACGCGGCCCTGTGCATTCGCCGCCTTTCGCTGGCCCTCCTGACCATTTACAATGAAATGCCGTCCAGAAAACATTCGTAACATTAGCCGGAAGCGCACTTCCGCACTCATTGGAGGAACTATGAAGCTTACCCCTGGAAAATTAGCCGGACTGAAGAAGGTATCGAATGATCGCGGCGTCATCGCCGCCGCCGCCATGGACCAGCGCGGGTCCCTGCAGAAATCCCTCGCCAAAGAAAAAGGCGGCGAAGTCACCGACGCCATGATGCAAGAGTTCAAAACCCTGGTCACCGAAGTTCTCACCCCCCACGCCACCGCCATCCTGCTCGATCCCGAGTGGGGCCTTCCCGCCTCCAGGCGCCGCGCCAAGAACGCCGGCCTGTTGCTGGCTTACGAGAAAACCGGCTACGACAAAACCGGTCCCGGCCGCCTGGGCGATCTCCTCGACCACTGGTCCGTCCGCCGCCTGAAAGAAGCCGGCGCCGACTGCCTGAAGATCCTGCTTTACTACACCCCCGACGATCCCAAGGACGTGAATGACCGCAAGCATGCCTGGGTGGAGCGCATCGGCGACGAGTGCCGAGCCAATGACATCCCCTTCTTCCTCGAATTCGTCGGCTACGAAGAAGGCGCCGACGAAAAGGGCCTGGAGTACGCCAAAAAGAAGCCGCGCATCGTCACCGAGAGCATGCGCGAGTTCAGCAAAGACCGCTACGGGGTGGACGTGCTGAAGGTGGAAGTCCCGGTCAACATGAAGTTCGTCGAAGGCTGCAAGTCATATGCCGGGCAGAAGGCTTACAGCAAGAAGGAAGCCATCGACTACTTCCACAAAGCCGCCGCTGCCGCCACCAAGCCGTTCATCTATCTCTCGGCCGGCGTAAGCAATGCCGAATTCTCCGAAACCCTCGAACTGGCAGGCGAATCCGGCGTGAAGTTCAACGGCGTACTCTGCGGCCGCGCCACCTGGAAAGACGGCATCCCCATCTACGCCAAGCAGGGCGCCGATGCCTTCCGCAAATGGCTGGAAACCGAAGGCGTAAAGAACATCCACAACGTAAACGACAAGCTCAAGGCCGCCACCTCCTGGCATCCTCTCTATGAGGTAGAGTCAGCCCTGGTAGGCGTGTAGCGGATAGCTCAACCGAGGGAACGAAGCAGGGAACGAAACAAGGAACGAATCAAAGGGTGCCCCACGCTTGTCTCTGCGCTTTTTGCGGAGACAGGGTGGGGATTTTCGTCCTAAAACAACAAACCCTCCTCGCGTAGAATGTACCCTTTAACCAAAGCCTCCCAAGGAGCCACTCATGCCACGACCCGTCTGTCTCTTCACCGGCCAATGGGCAGACCTGCCGCTGGAGGCGTTAGCCGCCAAAGCCAGCCACTGGGGATTCGACGGCCTGGAACTAGCCTGCTGGGGCGATCACTTCGAAGTGGACAAAGCCCTCGCCGATCCCGGCTACTGCCAGTCACGCTGGGACATCCTCGACCGCTACAAGCTGAAGTGCTTCGCTATCTCCACCCACCTGGTGGGGCAGGCGGTCTGCGATCTGAATATTGATGACCGCCACAAGCAAATCCTCCCCGCCGAGATTTGGGGAGACGGCCAGCCCGAAGGCGTCCGCCAACGCGCCGCCCAAAGAGTCATGGACACCGCCCGCGCCGCCGCCCGCTTCGGCGTAAAAGTCGTAAACGGATTCACCGGCTCGAAAATCTGGCACGTGCTCGCCATGTTTCCTCCAGTGCCGCCGGCCATGATCGAAGACGGCTACAAAGATTTCGCCGACCGCTGGAATCCCGTCCTCGATGTCTTCGATCAATTCGGAGTCAAGTTCGCCCTCGAAGTCCACCCCGGCGAGATCGCCTACGACTTCTGGACCACTCAGCGCACGCTCGAAGCCGTAAACCGCCGCCCCGCCTTCGGCATCAACTTCGATCCCAGCCACCTGCACTGGCAAATGGTCGATCCCGTAGGCTTCGTGCATCAATACGGCGACCGCATCTACAACATGCACGTCAAAGAATCTACCCGCCAGCTCAACGGCCGCAACGGCATCCTGGGCTCGCATCTTTTTTTCGGCAATCCAAATCGCGGCTGGGACTTCGTCTCCCCCGGACGCGGCTCCGTTCCCTTCGAGCCCGTCTTTCGTGCGTTAAACCAGGTGCAGTACAACGGCCCGCTCTCCATCGAGTGGGAAGACAACGGCATGAACCGGGAGCAGGGCGCCCCAGAGGCACTCTCCCTGGTCCGCCGCCTGGATCTAGCGCCCTCCGGCGTAGCCTTCGACGATGCCTTCAAACAGTAGCCCCAACCGTAGCGCCGGTGTCCAGCCGGCAACCTCAGCCAGCGGCCCACTGCCGGCTGTGAGAACACCGCGCCGGAATTAAATCGAACGCGCACCAACCCGCGCCCTGGCAACCGGCGAAGGCTGGTATTTTACCGTTGACTCATCGTCTGTGATCTCGGAGATTTGCTGTATGTCGCTTTCGTTGAAAGCGCTGGTGAAGGGATTGCTCCCCAACGCGGTCTGCGAGTACTCGGTGCGGCGGCATGCCTACATGCGTGTTGGCTTCGATTCTGCGGAAGCCAGCCGAAAGGCCTTTTCCTCCAGCCGCTATCAGGCGATGTGCAGCGCCCATTTGCACATGCTCCCCAGAGAAGTCACTTCCGCCCTAAGCACCTGCGTGGACGCCGGTGCCCACCGCGGAAGCTGGACGCAGGCGCTTCTCGATGTATTCCACCCGGGGCGCGTCATTGCCGTGGAGTGCGAACCGCGGCTGGTGGAGCAGCTTCGCGCCACCTTGGCTCCGTTTCCCAATACGCATAGTGAACTCGGCGCTCGCCGGAAATAACGGAACCGCCAGTTTTTACCAGTTGCGCCATCCCGCCGGCTCCTCGTTGCTCAAGCCCAATGCCCAGATCATCCGGGAGGTCGAAGCGCATTCGTGGGATGTGATCGGCGAAGCCAACGTTACCAAAATTACCTACGACGAATTGGTCAAAGACGAGCCCGAGATTTCGGTTTTGAAGCTCGACATTCAGGGCGCCGAAAGGGATGTTCTTGCCAATTCAGAGGACGGCTTGCGGAAGACTAAGTCGATCATCATGGAGGTGAACTTCATGGAGCACTATGAAGCCGACGCGGGCTTCCCGGAACTGCACGAGCTGATGAAGCGCAAACAATTCGGGCTGTACCGGATATCCTCAGCCTACGACCGCGGCGGCCGAACCCTCTACGCCGACGCCATCTACGTGCGCGAAGA
>DATJXG010000291.1:0-11825 GCA_035500455.1 Terriglobales bacterium
AATTCGTTGAAGCCCTGCTCCGCCCGCTTGGGTTCGTTGAGGTCGTCCTTGTAGATTTCGGCGATGGCGAATAACGCCTGGAAGCGGTAGGGGCTGCTGGGGTATTCGTCGCGCAGGAACTCGTACTGGCGGATGGCGGACTGCAGCGCCTTACGGTCCTCGAAACGGCGGCCCATTTCGGCCATCACTTCGGCGGCGTTAGCCACGCCCGCGGATGCGGCTCCGGCGGTGGGCGCGCCGAGATAGACTTCCCGGTAGGCGGAGATTACCCGCTCGTAGTCATGCCGGGTGCGCTGGGGCGATGGGCGCTGGTTCAGAGCATCCCGTAAGCGGTCCGCGGCTGCAAACTGGGAACGCGCCCAGGCAGCGGACTTGCGGCGCGCCTGCGCACACGTCCCCGGCAGGGTGAGCAGAAGCACAACTGCCCCCCAGAGCAACGCGCGTTGCCTTGCGGCTGAATTGTTCAAGTCCTTGCCCGTAATCGCTGTATTGCTCTCCGGCTGAGAATCGCGCCCTCAGTCGGTATTTGTGATGTAGAGCACGCCCCTGGCATCCCGTTCCACGTGCACCGGATCCCGCCTCATGCCGAAGAAGCCGACGTTGTTCGTGGACCCTCCGGAGTAGAGATCGGTGATGCGCTTCACGTAGTTGCGGGTCTCGGCGTAGTGCGGAATCCCCGCGCTGCGGGCTACCGCTCCCGCGCCCGCGTTATAGGCTGCCAGGCTCAGGCGGATGTCTCCGCCGTAGCTCTCCATCAACTGCTTTAGATGCCGAACCCCGGCGTCGATGTTTTGTTCCGGGTCGAACGGGTTCTGCACGTTTAACTGCCGCGCAGTCTGTGGCATAAGCTGCATCAGCCCCATGGCTCCCTTGCGGGACACGGCGTTGGGGTTGAAGTTAGACTCCACTTTCACCACTGCCCGCACCAGGTTCGGATCCACGTTGTGCCGAGCCGCCGCTTCCTCAATGGCGGTGTTGACCTCGGCCGGCGTGAACGTCCTGCGGCTCAGGATCTGGTTCGGACTCCGCTCCAGATACTGATTCACCTCCGCCGCCGCCGAATGCGCCGCCCGGATGGTCACTCCGGGTAAGGTGCGCACCGGCTTATAGCGGTGTTCGCTGGAACTCCAATAGACCAGCGTACTTTGCTGGGCCACGGGGGCCGCCCGCCGTTTGGCCGGGGCCGGCGACACGGAATCGTTGGTATAGACCGTGTGGCCGCCGTCGTCGGTGGATGCGTTGATGCTGCCCAATTCGGCTTCTGCCTGCACGTATGGCGTGGTGAGGAGTGAGGTCGCGATTACGGTTGCCATCAGGGCGAGTTGCAGGTGCTTTCGCATAGCCGGGTAGAGCATTCTCCCGCGCGGACACAAAAATTCCCCGCGCTTTCCTACCCGGAACCTGACGGAGAACCCTTTGCCAGAGTGATTCGATTATAGGCGGGGGCGGAGGGGGGAACAATGTATCCGAGGGGAGTTGAACCACCGAAGGTAATCTTGGTAACCATCCGAAAATAATGGGTTTAAATCAACGCCTTCCTACCGCCGAGATCGCACAGCAAGCGGTGCAATGAACCTTCCAGGAACTTGAACCTCCTTGAGGATCGGCGATGGCGTTTGGAGTTCGGAGGCATTGGTGGGATTATTGGACGCGGATAGGCAAGGCGGCCTGAGTTGAGATCTCGAGGATCACAAGTGGTGCTGCTACTGGTGGCTGGATTCCTGGCTATGGTGGCGGCGTCTTCATGGTTCTCCTACGTGGCGCAGGGAATCGCTTACGGCGACCTGGCTGGCGTGCCGGGTCGGGAGCGGGATCTTGCGGCAATCGCATCCCACGCCCGGTTGGCATTGAAGATCGCGGCTTCTTCTGAGGCACTTGGTATAGCCGCACTGTGCTGGGCTTTTACTGCAGCCTTCAAACCGACCTGGCTTAGAGCCTGCTTTGCCTTAGGATTGGCTTGTCTTGCGGATGTCTGCACCCTTGCTATTGTGCGAGGATTGTGAAGATTGATTCGACTTTCCGTTCCCCGACTGAAAAATCGATGACGACTGAGTTAGAAGCTCCCCAGCGACAAACCCCGGATTCCCTGATGCTTTTCGGCTTCTGGTATCGGGCGCTGCCCGGCGACCAGTTAGGTCCGGGCAAGTTGCAGCGCACCATGCTGCTGGAAACTCCTCTGGTGATCGGCCGAGACCTTGAAGGTAAGCCCTTTGCCTTGCACGATGCCTGCCCCCACCGCGGCATGCCGCTTTCCTGCGGCTGGTTTGACGGCCAGCAGGTGGAGTGCAGCTATCACGGATGGAGATTCGACGCTCACACAGGCCAGTGCCGGCTGATCCCCTCGCTGACCGCCGACCAGACGCTGAAAGTGGACCGAATCTATGCGGGCAGCTATGCCTGCGAAGAGCGCGACAGCTACATCTGGGTTTTCATCCCCGATCCCGGGCCGGCGGGCGCGGGCTTCGCCAAGGCAGCCGAGCCGCCATTTTCCGTTCCTCAGATTGAGAAGTTCAGCGGCAAGTACAAGACCGCTTGCCTGACCGCCGATATGCCGGTAAGCGTGGACCACGGCATCATCGGCCTGATGGACCCGGCGCATGGGCCCTTTGTGCACCAGGCGTGGTGGTGGCGCACCCGCCACAGCATTCATGACAAGCAGAAGAATTTCGAGCCCATCCTCAACGGCTTCCGCATGAGCGCGCATACGCCCAGTTCTAACAGCGCGCCGTACAAACTACTGCGGCTCTACGCCGACTCGGATTCCATCACCACGACCATTGACTTCGTGCTGCCCAACCTGCGGAGCGAGACTATACGCGCGGGAAAATACTGGTTTTCTTCCCTGACCACCGTCACTCCCATTACGCGCACGCAGTGCCGCATCGACGTGGTCGCCTGCTGGAATATCTTTCGCTGGGTGCCGTTCGGGCCGTCGCTGCTGAAGTTTGTGTTCGCGAAGTTCGTGGAGCAGGACCGGCGCACCATGGAACTGCAGGCCCACGGTTTGAAGCACAACCCGCACATGATGCTGATCGATGATGCCGATCGCCCGGCGAAATGGTATTTCGGATTGAAGGCAGCGCACCTGGAAGCGAAGCGGACCGGCGGAGAAATGGTAAATCCGTTAGCCGCGCCGGTGACCCTGAAGTGGAGAAGCTAGGGTAGCGCCGGCGTGCCGCCGTCAGCCTGACCCGCTAACGAGTTGTGAGAATTACTCTGCATCGCGACTGTCATCTCGAGCGAAGCGAGGGGCCTGCAGCAGGATTCGCTGGGGGTTGCAGATTCCTCGTCGCCTTTGGCCCCTCGGAATGACAATACGTTGGGGCCCACGAGTTTACTTCTCCACCAGCCAGTCCAGCGCCGCTTCCCGCGTTTCAAATAGGGGAATATCACGCTGCGAGAAGCTCTTGAAGTTCTCATAGAAGACCTTGGGCAGAGTGGCCGTCCCCACCCACGCCGAGCGCTTCACGTAAGGGCGGTCGAGGGTCAGCACTTTCTTGATTTGCTGGGCCACTTCCTTATCGACTTGCGCATCGGTGAAGTCGGCGAGGCTGAGCACGGAATTGCGAGGCTGCCGGGCGACAGTTGCCTGAATCTGGTCGAGAAGGGCGAGCATGTCCCGCTTGGGGCAGCGGGTGAAGTCAACCAGCAGAACGGATTCGCCCTTATGCTTGATAAAACCGAGGCGGTCGTCCATAACCAACTCCTGCGAGTGATCGCAGACCCTGGAGTGACATGAAGCATAGTACACCGCGCTGGGGACTTTGCTAAACGAAGTCCAGATGAAGCACTATTGGCTTGGCAGCCTGTGGTGAAAGTCGGAGTGCAGCGGGCGGGCGGCACTTTTCATGAATTGTCATCCCGAGCGAAGCGAGGGATCTGGGTTTGTGCCGGACGCGAAAGCGTGGCCGCGCGGGCAAGAACCTAAATCCCTCGCTTTGCTCGGGATGACAAGGAGAGAGGGGATGACAAGGTCTGGTGAATTTGAGGATGAATAGAGGATTCTCACTTTCACCACGGGCTGTCATGTTCCGATAAATCGCATCTTGATAAATCGCATCTTAAGGAGTTGGATGACGGAGAAACCATCATGACCGGCAAGGATCAGGACCAGGGCAAAGGCGCGGTGGAGCAGGAAAACCACTCCGACAAGACAAACACTTCCCTGCAGGGCCAACTTGGCCACCGGACGGACAATCCGCTGGTGAAAGCGAACGACAGCGATTTTCCCGAGCCAGGCGGCAACCCGGAGCACAGCGGGGAACCGGAAGCGCCCAAAAAATAATCTGCATGGAAGACTGCCGCGGATTCACGCTGATTTCGTGGATCGACTTCTCTTCCTGGATCTGAATCAGCGTTCATCCGGGTGTATCCGCGATGGATTTGAGGTTGCGGGCGTCTGCTCACCTGCCGGCAGCCGCGGCCTTCTTTTTCGTTGTCTGTTTTTCCCTGTACATGGCGCTGTCGGCGTGTTCGATCACTTCCTGCATGGTTTCGCCCGGATGCCACTGCGCTGTGCCGACCGACGCGTCCACGAACACCTTCACGTCTCCCTTGGCGGCACCCGGCTTGAGAGTGTAGTCGCCGAAGACCCATTTGCGAACCCGGTCGATCAGCCCGTTCGCAGTGGCAAGATCGCAGTCCAGAACGACGATGAACTCATCGCCACCCCAACGTCCGGCAGTGCCGGAGGATGACAGGTTCGAACGCAATTCCTGGGCGAACTGCTTCAGCAGGCTGTCGCCGGCCAGGTGTCCGTGGGTATCGTTCACTTTCTTGAGCCGATTGAGGTCCAGCATGACCACACAAAAAGTCTGCTGCTGCGCGATCCGCGCCTCAATCCGTTCCTCGATATTGCGGCGGTTGGCCAGTCCGGTCATGGCATCCCGCAGCGCCAGTTCCTCCACCGCCTTGAGCCGGGTCTCGTAGGTGGAGACTTCCGCGCGCAGCTGTGCCACCGAATTCTTGCTGTCTTCCGCCATCCGGTCCACGTAATTTTTCAGTTCGGATGCTCGTTGTACCAGCGAGGTCCGGATCTGGGTCAGATCTTCCAGGTTGGCGATGGTGCGCAGGCGGGTGGTGAACTCGGTGAACTGGTTGGTATAGCGCTGGTCGCGTTCCCCCACGGATTGGGCGGTGTGCGCCAGCATGATGAGCAACTCTTTCACCTCTTTGGCCTTGGCCTTGAAATAATCCTCCGAGCGCCCGCCCCACTGCTGCAGGAGTTCCTCCACGCGAGCTTCGGTCTGTGCTATGAGCGTGGGCGTAAGGTCGCCGCAGAGCCCCGGCTCCAGGCCGGCCAGGGATTGTTGCAGGTCGGTGCCGACTCCCGGGCATGCGCGGGCTCCACTCTTTCCCATGGCGCGCAAGGCCGAGCGGTAAGACTGCAGGATGACCAATGCCAATTCGTTCGACTCGGGAACTGCTTTGGCCGAGCCTGGCTCAGTCCTTTCCATCTCCAGATACTTCTTCAGGGAAATCACCGTTCGTTCTCCTGTGTCCGTATCCTGCTGGTAAAAAGGCGGACGAACCGTAAGGCGGCAGTCCTCGTCCGCGTTCAGTCAGGAAAAGCTCTGGCTAGAATGCTCAGCCAGGCACCGTGGGAATGATGGCCGAACGAAATCGGCGTTTCATTGGGAAGCGATGCCTGTGAGCTATCGGCACGAGGCGCGGGAAACTTCAGGTTGGCCGGAGGTTACCTTAGATCGAAAATTGCTGGCTGTTTGCGAGTTGACGGCCGGGAGCGGCAAATGACTTATCTTGGGGGTGTCGCGTGGGCCTATCGGTCCCCTCACAGAGCGGATTCCGCCAAAGCCCGGAGAACACGGGCTGGCCCCTCAATCGCAATGTGGAACGAACGGGAATCTCAGGTGTGGGGGCCTTTTGAGAAGAGGAACATTAGGGAGACGATCACGACCACGAGGGTCAGCCCTTCGACCAGCAGGGCATAGGAAATCAGCCGGCGGGCACGCGCAAAACCAGTCAGCCACCGGCTGCAAAGCAGGACGACGAACACGAGGGGAATGGCAAACAATCGAAAGATGCAGAAGTCGCCCCAGTACCATTGATTGAGGACGGGCACGATCATAAAGACAACCGAAAGCGGAGCCGTCAAACTCAGGCCCAGCAGCACTTTGGCATAGGTCGTGTAGGCGGGTTCAGATTTTCTGATCACGAATACCAGGCCAGCCGTGGGTACAAGGAAAAGGCAGCCGATGATGACTTCCAGCATGAGATCGCCGCCCGCCCACATGCCGCTCGCGGCTGCCGCATCCTCCGGGTAGCGGAGATATTGCAGGTAGCGTCGATAGACCAGCAGCACGGAGAGGGCGCCAACCGCCGCATAGGCCGCCGTAACCATACGCACTTGCAGGCGCGAAACTGACGCTTCCATGCGGGGATTGTAGCTCCCAAAACCGGGCCGGACGGCGGGTTAGTGTGAGCGGAAGGTTACGCCAGTGATGTCAGGGCCCAGTTGATGAGGGTTGTGAGTATGGTTGGCAGCGGTGCAGTATTGCGACCCCAGAAAGCGGGCCCCCTCCACTTCGCCGTCGCGTGGGCTCCGGCTCCGGTCGCCACTTTTGGAGTAGGAATGACGGCGTTCGGCTTACTGATGATTGGCCACGCACTGCTTACGAGAAATCGGTGGCGGTGATTCTTGCGCATCTTGCGCGGGCGAGCGCGCCCGCGCCACTTGTTACCGCAGCTCCTCCATCACCTGGTCCAGCACTGCCCGCGGAGGACGCACCACTGATTCCGGCAAGGTAGCCAGCGGTTGCTCGGTGAGATTGAGCAGGTCGATAAAGCTGGGGGCCTTGGGGTTGATATAGAACACGCCAGTCAGCACCTCGCCCTTTTCGTGGGCCTCGTTGAGCCGGTGGATGGCTTCAATCCGGTTGGTGGGATCGTAATCCTCTTCCAGCTTGCGCAGGCGCAGGCGGGAGCCGTCGTGCATGGTGACTTCTACTGTCGTTCCCGGATCGTATTCCACGGAAATGTCTTCGAACGCCGGCACGAAACTCAGTTCCTGCAAGGGCTCATCGTGGTCTTTCATGAACTTATAGGATTTCGTCGAGCCTTCATGGTCGTTGAAGGTCACGCAGGGCGAGATGACGTCGAGCATTACCGTTCCGTTGTGGGCGATGGCCGCCTTCAACATGCTGTGCAGTTGCCGCTTGTCGCCGGAGAAGGACCGGGCCACGAAAGTCGCCCCCAGCGTAATGGCCAGGGCGCAGGTATCCACCGCGGGCAGGTCGTTGATCACGCCCGTCTTGAGTTTGGAGCCGACGTCGGCAGTGGCAGAGAACTGGCCTTTGGTCAGGCCATACACGCCATTGTCCTCGATGATGTAAATCACCGGCAGATTGCGGCGCATCAGGTGTACGAATTGGCCCATGCCGATGGAGGCGCTATCGCCGTCGCCGCTGACGCCCAAAGCCATCAGATTGCGGTTGGCCAGCACCGTGCCAGTAGCCACTGAAGGCATGCGGCCGTGCACGGCGTTGAAGCTGTGCGACCGGGACATGAAATACGCCGGGCTCTTGGAGGAGCAGCCGATGCCGCTGAGCTTGGCCACGCGTTCCGGCGAAATGCCCATCTCGTACATGGCCTCGATGATGCGTTCGGAAATCGCATTGTGGCCGCAGCCGGCGCAGAGAGTGGTCTTGCCGCCTTTGTAGTCGAGAACGGCGAGGCCGATGCGGTTGGTTTTCGGCTGCGGCGTGCTGACAGGGGTGCTCGCCATCTACTTGCCCTCCATGGTCATGAGTTCGTCGGTTACCGAGCGGGCGTCGAGCGGCAGCCCGTGAATGTGGGCGATGCTGCGCAGGCGCGTAATGAGCGCCGGCTCCACATCCAGCTTGAGCAGGCTGAGCATCTGCGCATCGCGGTTCTGCTCCACCAGGTACACCCGGTCATGCTGGCGCACGAAGTCGTGCACCTCGCGGGTAAAGGGATACGCCCGCAGGCGAAGGTAATCCACTTCAAGGTTGTATTCCTTGCGCAGCTGGTCGCGGCTTTCCACGATCGCCCAGTGGGAAGTGCCATACGCGATGATGCCGATCTTCGATTTGCCGGTGGCCACCACCTCGGGACGCGGAACAAACGACCGCGCCGTCTCGAACTTGCGGTTGAGCCGCTCCATGTTCTTTTCGAAATCATCGCCGCGCTCGCTGTAGCGGGCCTGCTCGTCGTGGCCGCTGCCGCGGGTGAAATAGGCGGCTGCCGGATGATCGGTTCCCGGCAAGGTGCGGTAGCCGATGCCGTCTCCATCTATATCCTTGTAGCGCGAAAAGCTTCCCAGCCGCTCGAGGTCTTCTTTGCCGAGCACTTTGCCGCGCTGAATGGGTTTTTCGGGATAGGGGAACGGGTCCGCCATCCAGTTGTTCATGCCCAGATCGAGATCGGACATCACGAAGATCAGGGTCTGGAATTTTTCCGCCAGCTCAAACGCATCCTGGGCCATGGTGAAGCACTCTTCGGCGGAGGAAGGAATCAGCAGGATGTGCTTGGTGTCGCCGTGTGAGAGCACCGCGGTGGAGAGAATGTCGCCTTGCGAAGTGCGCGTGGGCAGACCCGTGGAAGGCCCTACGCGCTGAATATCCCAGATCACGCCGGGAACTTCCGCGTAGTAGGCCAGGCCGGCGAATTCCGCCATCAGCGAAATGCCGGGGCCGGCGGTGGCGGTCATAGAGCGCGCGCCTGCCCATCCCGCCCCGATCACCATGCCGATCGCAGCCAGCTCATCTTCTGCCTGGACGATGGCAAAAGTCGCTTTGCCATCCGGCCCGATGCGGAAGCGCTTCATGTACTCGATCACCGCTTCCGGCAGCGAAGACGATGGCGTAATGGGATACCAGCTCACCACCGTGACCCCGGCGAATACGCAGCCCAGGGCGGCGGCCGAGTTGCCGTCAATGATGATCTTGCCGCTGGTTTTGTCCATGCGCTGAATGATGAAGGGATCGTTCTTGGTCAGGCTGCTGGTGGCATAGTCGTAGCCCGCCTGCACCGCCGCCAGGTTCAGGTTGGCGGCCTTTACCTTCTTGGCAAACTGCTTGCGGATGGCCTTTTCCACCTCCGCCATCTCGATGCCCAGAAGCTTGGCCACCACGCCCACGTAAATCATGTTCTTCACCAGCTTGCGCAGCTTGGCTTCAGGACACACGGGGGCAACCAGCTTGTCGTAGGGCACGGAATAGAAAATCAGATCGGAGCGCAGCGTTTTCAGGTTCAAGGGCTCGTCATAGAGCACGCAGGCGCCCGGGGCCAAAGACATGACATCTTCCTGCGCCGTCTCTGCATTCATCGCCACCAGGAAATCAATTTCCTTTTTGCGGGCGATGTAGCCGTCTTTGTTGGCGCGGATGGTGTACCAGGTGGGCAGCCCGGCAATGTTCGAAGGGAAGAGGTTCTTGCCGGAAACCGGCACGCCCATTTGGAAAATGCTTCGTAACAGTACGGAGTTGGAACTCTGTGAACCGGACCCGTTCACCGTCGCTACCTGGATACTCATGTTATTGGCGACGAGCTTTTTCTCTACTTGTCCTGAGCCTTCGTGGAGCGCTACATCGGTGGTGGCCATGCCCTTCCTTTCCTGATGTGACGGTGGACAGCTTCTTCCACCCAGTGGCGTGTTTCAACGGGAACGATGACGAGCCTGAAGCAAACTAATAATTATACGGCAGGGAGGGGGTGCGCTGCGCTCGAATGGCAGGCTCGCTGCGTTACGTAAGTACGCTGAATGTAGCCGCGGGCGTCCCCGCCCGCGCGGGAGTGGCGCTGAGGCTGGGTCGTGAGAAGAGTGACGCACGGGCGGGGACGCCCGCGCCTGCATCATTCGTACGCCAGAGCCTCGATGGGATCTTTGCGGGCGGCTTTGAACGCGGGATAAATGGCTCCGACCAAAGCCCCCACGATGGCGATGATGGTCGCATTGATGAGCCATTTGACGTTGATGTCAATCTCCAGCAGCGGCCAGAAACGCAAAAGGACGAACTGCCGCATTAGCTCGCTGAAGATGATGCCGGTGACAATGCCGCCCAAGGCCAGCAGAACGGTCTCCCGCAGAATTACGTTCACGATGTAGAGCTTCGACGCGCCGATCGACTTCAAAATCCCGATCTCGCGCGTACGCTCCATCACCGCCGTGTACATCGCCTGGAAGATCACCATGAAGCCGATGACTACCGAAATGCCGATCACCACGCGAATAAAGCTGGAAAGGCCGGGAGTATTGGCCGGCGTCATCATAGAAAGATAGTCGCTCATGGAGCGCACCACGTAGCTCTGCATCCCCGGCACATTCTTGATTTCTGCCACCGCGAGCGCCGCATTGCTGGGATCATCCAGCTTGACGTAGAACGCTGAGGCTTTGCCCTGCGCGCCGGTCAGGTCCTGCAGGGTCTGCATGGGAATAAACTTGCGCGCGCCTTTGCCATGCTCCACGATTCCGGAGACGCGGAATTCATGATTGAGGATTTCGATTTTTTCGCCCACTTTGATGTGGTGGGAACGGGCGAAGACATCGTCCACCAGGGCATCGGTCGGCGATTCGAAAGGCCCCCCATCCAGGTAGCGAAAGCCGCCGGTTAAAGCGTCGTAGTTGCTGAGGTCGATGCCGTCGATAACCTCAAGCGCCCCCTCGGTATTGATCTGCATAACTACCGGCGCGACTACGCTCACGTGTGCCAGTTTGCGAATGATATCGGCGATCTTGATTGGCGCCGGTGCTCCAGTTACAGCCACCATGTTGGAAGAAGAGGGCGGCAGCACGATGACGTCCGCCCCAATCCCCGCCTGGCGCTTGCGGGCATCGTTCAGCATGCCCACCGAAAGGCCGACGATCAGCAGGATCATGGTAACTTCCAACCCGATCGCCGCGATGCTGATGCAGGAGCGCAACGGCCGGTGCGCCAGGTTGGAGACGATCATTTTGTTCATCATGTAGAAGCTCTCAGCTTTCAGCCGTCAGCTTTCGGCCCTGCGATGATTCCGGGGCCTCGAAAAGACTTAATCGGCTGACGGCCAACGACTACTGGCTACCGACTAGCCTGCGCCCTGGGCTGATCCAGGCGGACCACTTCCGCTCCAGGCGGCGTTTCCAGCTGAAACTTATCATCTCCCAGGGGCTGGTTCAGCTCCAGCTTCACAATGGTAAGCGTGATATCGTACTCCTCCTCCGGCCGCTTGATCTCGATCTGCCAGGGGAAATTCACCCCGTTTTGTTCCTTGTAGTCCTCATAGCGCGATTCGGTGACCGGGTTTCCCTGCTCGTCGTAAATGATCTGGCGGTGGGGCAGCAGGTCGGTGCGGCTGAACACGATCTTGCGGAAGAGAAACCAGCCGTGGTCGGCCTTCTGAAGGATGTCAATCTCGTAGTCGGGCTGCTGCACTTTGTGACCCTTATCCACCACTGTCTCTTCGCCGCTTTCCATTACGGCGATTTCGCTGTCCGGCCTGATCTCATGCATCAGCAGCGCGTCATAAATGTACTGCGGCCGCATGTTCTCCAGCGCATTCTTGGGATTGGGCGTCTCGACGTCGTTGCGGCCTTCTACGAAGCGGTTCTTGGGCGGAATCCAGAGCTTGAAGTTCTCGCCGTTGCTCACCATGTCGAAGGCGCGGTTGCGAACGATGGGCACCAGCCCGATCATGCGCAGCATGGACGGTTTGCGCGCCAGCACGTAGCCGCGAATCTCCTGGTATTCAATGACTTTGCCCTTTTTTGCGCCGCCCACGGTGGTGTCAATGTCGACGGTGGCCTGCATGGTTTGGAGCTTGGCAGCCTGAGTATTGATGTAGCTGATTAGCTCCGCCTGGGTCGC
>DATJXG010000292.1:0-3215 GCA_035500455.1 Terriglobales bacterium
GAACGACCGCTCGCACTCCACGTTGTATCCCCCCACCTGCGCCCCGAAGCTCAGAATCAGCGCGTCGCCCGACTTCAGCTTGTCCTTGCTGGGCACGGCATGTGGGAACGCCGAGCGCTTGCCGAAAGGCACCAGGCCGCCGAACGGCGGGTCCACACCGACGCCAACCACGTCCCGCAACTCCTGCGACAATTTATCCGCCTGCGCGTCGGCCGTGGCGCGCAGAATCTGGTCTTCGGTCACACTGCCGTTTTGCTGCACGAATTCCCGCCCGGCTTTCACACGGTAATCGGCGAAATACATCGCCCGGCGCATGATCTGCAGTTCGTCGTCGTCCTTCACCTGGCGCATGTCGTCCACGATGTCGCCGGCCTCGACAATGGTGGCCGTTGGGGCACCCTGCTTCATGTGCTGCAGGCGGCTGGGCGCGCACTCTTCCACACCGATACGCCCACCGCCGAGTCCGCGCCTGGCGATGCGCTCGAAAATCCAGCGTATGCGGTTCACCGGGCCGGGAAAATCAAAGTACGACTCGTAATCCTTCACCCACCACAGCTTCACCTGATCGCTTTCCAGTTCAGGGATAAACAGCGCCGGTTCGCCCGACTCAGGAATCAGCGCCGCCAGCGGCCGTTCGGTGGAAATGTGAAAATATCCAACCGTGTAGATGATGTTGGTGGCGTTGAGCAGCACCAGCGCATTCAGTTTGCGCTGCTTCATCTTCTCCTGCACCTGTTGCACCTTGCGCCGGTACCAATCCGGCGGCAGGCGGTCATGCTCACCGACCGGCGGCAGGGCCATCACCGCCCGCACCCGATGCACCGGCCCGAAACTGTTTGCCCGCGCGGCAACGCTCAGCGCCGCTGCGCCGGTTACTCCATAGAGGAACTGCCTGCGGTTGCTGGTCATGACGCTCCTTGGGAGAAGAAGAAGCCGCTACGAGGAAGTCCTCAGCCGCCAGTTGTCACGCTAATTACTCCGTGGGCCTTTCGACCATCACAGGCTGGGGCTTCTTGACCTCGCCGTTCGGAACCGGAGTCAGGGCAGCTGCGGGGATTGCGGCCGCCCGCTGCGAAGCCCGCTCATCCCAGCGCCCGAAGATCATTTTGCCGGCGGTGGTTTGCAGCACCGAGGTGACCGAGATGTCGATGGTCTTACCGATCATCTTGCGTGCGTTATCCACCACCACCATGGTGCCGTCATCCAGATAAGCCACGCCCTGGTTGTACTCTTTGCCTTCCTTCAGGATGAACACCTTCATCCCCTCGCCCGGCAGCACAATGGGTTTGAGCGCGTTTGCCAGTTCATTGATGTTCAACACTTCCACGCCCTGCAGTTGCGCCACCTTGTTCAGGTTGAAATCATTAGTAATGATCTTGCCTTCGTAAACTTTGGCCAGCTCGATCAGCTTGAGGTCCACTTCCCGCACGCTGGGAAAGTCGTCCTCTACGATCTGAATCTCCACCGACGCCACTTTTTGCAGGCGTTGCAGAATGTCCAGGCCGCGGCGGCCGCGGTTACGCTTGAGCGAATCGGCGGAGTCGGCGACCAGTTGCAGCTCGCGCAACACGAACTGCGGAGCGACGATGATGCCGTCCAGAAAGCCGGTCTCGGCGATATCGGCAATGCGGCCGTCGATGATGACGCTGGTGTCGAGAATTTTGTAGCTTTTCTTCCCCTGCTTCTCGCCGCCGAACAACCCCCCGAGAGCCGAGAGATTCAGCAGGTCGCCCTTGTTGGCGCCAACGATCAGGCCGACATAGGCCATCAGCAGCATCACCAGAATCTGCAGGAAGCTTTGGGTCTTGCCTTCGGGCAGGCTGTTGCGGATGACCAGGGCAAACAGATAAGCGCCGCCAATTCCGAGCACGCTGCCGATGGCCGCGCCGATCAGCCGCTTCAGGCTCATCAGCCGCAGTTTCCACTCAAACAGGACGATGGCCACGCCGATCAGGGCGCCGACAGCCGCATCCCGGGAGGGTTCCAGGCCGAAGGGTTGAATCAGGTAGCAGGTAACCGCGACAACTATGACAAATAGGGCTCGAACCAGGAATAAGTCCACAAATCGACCTCCTCCGGAGCCGGCGGCTGTAGCCGAACCCCGCACTGGCCACGGGCACAGCGGTTAACGGCCAGCGAAACGGTAATGCGGAGCCATGAATATGCGAATGAAACGGCGCTCCGTCCCCTGCCCGATGCCCGGGCGAGGGGCCACTAAAATAACACGGGAAGTATATACCCGCCACAAAATCGTGATGGTTCCGGGCGGCCCGTGCCGGCCCGCAAGGAAACTCCCCCGGAAGCCCTGCAGCGGAATTTCTTCTAGCCGCTCGCGGTTGTACACTGCCAGCCATGAAAGCAATCGTGATCGAGCGCTATGGCAGCCCGGAAGTGCTGGCAGTGCGGGAAGTTGCCGATCCCCAGCCTGGGCCCACGGAACGGCTGGTTCGGGTGCAGACCGGCGGGGTCAATTTTGCCGACATTCTTACCGCCAGCGGAAAATATCCTTCCACGCCTAAGCCACCACTCGTGGCAGGGCGGGAATTCGCCGGCGAGTTGGCGGACGCCGGCCCGCGCGTCATGGGCTACACACAATGGGGAGCGTTCGCCGAGCGCGTGGCCGCGCATGCAGAATTGCTCTGGCCGGTGCCGGATAACTGGAGCATGGAAGAGGCCGCAGCTTTCCCTGTGAACTACTTCACCGCATACCTCGCGTTTTGGAAAGCCGGCCTGCTGGAGAAGCCGGCAGGCTCTCGTCCGCGATTGTTGATCCACGCTGTAGCCGGCGGAGTGGGAACCGCCGCGGTTGAGATTGGCAAGGTGTTGGGCGTAGAGACCTACGGCACTTCTTCCTCGGAGGAAAAATTAGCGCGCGTTAAGGAGCTTGGACTCGACCACGGAATCAACTATCAGCAACACGACTATGAAGAGGCCGTGAAACAGTTGACCCACGGAGAAGGAGTGGATGTCGTGTTTGAAATGCTCGGCGGCGAGCATCCCGTCAAAAGCGTGCGCTGCCTGCGGGACTTCGGCCGGGTAATTGTCTATGGCGCCGCCACCGGCCAGCCGTCGCAGCTGGATCCACGAATCCTTTATGCCAAGGGAGCCAGCGTGCATGGATTGTGGTTGACGTATCTTTCGATGAAGCCCGCGTTGATGGCGGGCGCATGGAAGCAGCTGTCGGAGTGGATTGCCGCAGGTTTCCTTCGGCCCGT
>DATJXG010000293.1:0-7093 GCA_035500455.1 Terriglobales bacterium
TTGTCCATGGTGATGCCGCTGCGTTCCGGCAGCAGGAAGTTGCGCTGCTTGCCCAGCTTCTTGGTGAAACTGAAGATGTAGTCCCAGCGGCCGCAGTTCAGGCCCGCGGAGTGCTCGCGCAGCTCCCAGAGGATCTCGTCCATCTCGAAGGCCGCCGGCAGCGTCTCGACGAGCACGGTCGCCTTGATCGTGCCGCGCGGCACGCCCACGACCTCCTGCGAGCGCACGAAGACGTCGTTCCAGAGCCGCGCCTCGAGGTGGCTCTCCAGCTTGGGCAGGTAGAAGTACGGGCCCGTGCCGCGCGCCAGCAGCTCGCGGGCGTTGTGGAACAGGTACAGGCCGAAATCCACCAGCGCGCCCGGCACCGGCTGGCCGCCGAGGCAGAGGTGCTTCTCGTACAGGTGCCAGCCGCGCGGGCGCACGATGAGCACCGCGGTCTCGCGGTTCAGCCGATAGACCTTGCCCTCGGGGCTGACCAGCTCGATGGTGCGCCGGACCGCATCCCGCAGGTTCTCCTGGCCGCCGATCAGGTTGTCCCAGGTCGGCGCGAGCGAATCCTCGCAGTCGGCCATGAACACCCTCGCGCCGGAGTTCAGCGCGTTGATGATCATCTTGCGGTCCACCGGCCCGGTGATCTCCACGCGCCGGTCCAGCAGATCTTTCGGAATCGGCGCGACGGTCCACTCTTGCTGGCGGATGTGCGCCGTCTCGGGAAGAAAGTCGGGCAGTTGCCCAGCATCAATCCGCTGCTGGCGGGCGCGCCGGCGGCCCAGAAGCTCCTGGCGGCGCGGTTCGAACCGGCTGGCCAACTTCGTGATGAAACTGCTTGCTTCCGTAGTCAGAATTTCGGCTTCGACTTCATTGCGCAGGGCGGTCGTGGTTGTCATGGGTGTCATGGTATGGCCTTCAGGGACAGCGCGGCGCAGCGCTAGTCCGAATCGGACTACTTGTTCAATACGGACGACCCAGTTTGAAGAGTGACGCCGGCCTGGGTTTTACTTGCGCTGAGCCGGAACGCCGGACAGGACATTCTAAATCATGCCCATTCTCAGCACCTCCGAATTGACCAAGCAATGGCATAGCGACATCCGTTGGAGAGGCACCAAGCGCCCCTACACCAGCCAGCAAGTGGAAAAACTGCGCGGCTCGTTCCAGGTGGAGCACACATTGGCCCGCCTGGGGGCGGAGCGGCTGTGGTGGCTGCTGCATCGCGAAGAATACGTCCCCGCGCTCGGCGCGCTCACCGGCAACCAGGCAGTACAGCAGGTGCAGGCCGGGCTGAAGGCCATCTACCTCAGCGGCTGGCAAGTCGCGGCGGACGCCAATGACTCGGGCCATATGTATCCCGACCAGAGTTTGTACCCGGTGGATAGTGTCCCTAACGTAATTCGCCGTATCAACAACGCTCTTATGCGGGCCGACCAGATTCACCATGTGGATGGAAAAAACGGCGTGCATTGGATGGCCCCAATCGTGGCCGACGCCGAGGCGGGATTCGGCGGTACGCTCAACGCCTTCGAACTGATGAAGGCAATGATCGAGGCCGGCGCCGCCTGCGTGCACTTTGAAGATCAGCTTTCTTCGGCGAAAAAGTGCGGGCACCTGGGTGGAAAAGTGCTGGTGCCGACCTCAGAAGCTATCCAGAAACTGGTGGCGGCGCGCCTGGCGGCGGACGTGCTCGGCGTGCCCACACTCATCATGGCTCGCACGGACGCGAATAGCGCTCATCTTCTGACCAGCGACATTGATCCTCGCGACCGCGAGTTCGTCACCGGGCAGAGGACCTCGGAAGGCTTCTTCCACATCCGCGGAGGTCTGGACTCCGCCATCGCGCGCGGTCTGGCCTACGCTCCCTACGCCGACTTGCTGTGGTGCGAAACTTCGGAACCCAACGTCGAGGAAGCGCGCCGGTTTGCTCAGGCTATCCATGCCAAGTACCCCGGCAAGCTTCTTGCCTATAACTGTTCGCCCTCCTTCAACTGGAAAAAGAAGCTCAGCGATGAAACCATCGCCAGCTTCCAAACGGAGCTGGCCAAGATGGGATACAAGTTCCAGTTCGTAACCCTGGCCGGATTCCACGCGCTCAACCTCAGCATGTTCGACTTGGCGCGGGGCTACAAAGACACCGGCATGACCGCCTACTCCCGCCTGCAGGAAAAGGAGTTCAGCCGGGAGGCCGACTATGGCTACCAGGCGGTGAAGCACCAGCGCTTCGTGGGTACAGGATATTTCGATGCGCTCACGCAGGTGATCTCCGGCGGCGTGGCCTCTACTACGGCGCTCGAGGGCTCCACCGAGCAAGAGCAGTTCGCGGAAATCCAGCGCCCCGCGCGGCCGAAACACGGCCCCGATGCCGCCTGCCAGCCGATTCTGGGCGAGTGTCCCTCCGTCACAATCGTGCCGGAGATTGCCGAGGCGCACGAAGAGGAACTGCTGCCTTCGGGAGACTAGAGTCCATGGGAGTGGAGAACTCCAGTGTTGACGGCAACTGCCGCGGGAACGCTGGCCCTTCGCTTCGCGACTTCAAAAAGTTATCGTGAACCGGCCTTCGGACCCTGGGGTGCGTCGCCTCCGTACTCCAGGGCTGAAAGCCGGCGATTTGAACCTGGCGATAAGATCCTGGCCAAAACTCCGGACTCTTACGCCGCGGACTTTGCCAGTCCACCCATCTCGATGATGAAGTTGGCGATCTGTTCTACGCCCTGGCCACTCTTCAAATTTGAAAAGACATAAGGCCGCTTAAGCCGCATTCTCAGCGTATCGGCTTCCATCACTCCAAGGTCCGCTCCGACCAGGGGAGCCAAATCGATCTTATTTATAACCAGGAGATCCGAACGCGTGATACCGGGGCCGCCCTTGCGGGGAATTTTCTCGCCTTCAGCAACGTCGATCACGTAGATGGTCAAGTCCGCCAATTCTGGGCTGAAGGTAGCGGCGAGATTGTCACCGCCCGATTCGATGAAGCACAACTCCGCGTGCGGAAACTTCCGGTTCATCTCGTCAATGGCGGCGAGGTTCATGGAGGCGTCTTCACGAATGGCGGTGTGCGGGCAGCCCCCGGTCTCCACCCCCATGATGCGCTCCGCCGCGAGCGCCTGGGCGCGCGTGAGAATAAGTTGGTCTTCTTTCGTGTAAATGTCGTTGGTGATGACGTAAATGTCGTACCTGTCGCGCAGCCGCTTACAGAGCGCTTCAACCAGCGCAGTCTTGCCTGACCCAACCGGGCCGCCGATCCCGACGCGCAAAGGACGAGCCTCAGAGTCTGAACTCGTAATCTCAGTCATGAGCGAAATAACCTCGTATATTGCGTTTCATGCGCCATGGACGCGAGATCGACCATGAACGCCGCGGACCCAAGATCGTCGATCGTGCTTTCCCCGGCTCGCGCGCTTGCTGCGAGCACCGCTTCCTCAAGCTCGGCGATAGCAAGCTGGCCGTCCGTCTGACCGAGAGGGACCAAACGAACCCCGGCGCTAATAAGGTTGGCGACATAGCTCTGTAGAAAAGCAGGCAGCGCCAGGCCCACCGGAATGCCCTGCCGTGCAGACCGCACTCCAAGAACAACGGCCAGGGCAGGCGCAACACTGCGTTCGCTGAGCGTTTCCGAAAGCCATTCTAAGACGCGGTCGGGCCACACCCGGCGCAGCGTCGTCAGACAGGCCGTGGCTTGCTGTGAGGATTCGAGCGCAAATTCCGACGTTCCCCTAAAAGCGGTCGCCAGTTCCGCAACTTCGAATAACCTCTCGCAATTGTCTTCCATCGCGCAGCGCCAGGCCTGGCTGAAGAAAATCGCTTCATTTCGCCCTGAGCCATAGCGAAGATCCGCGTCCATCCAATCCACAAGGCTTACGCGGTCGTGAATGTGTCCTGCCTCGACAGCCCATTCGATGCCATGAGAATAGCTGTACGCGCCGGTAGGAAATGTGGGCGAAAACCAACTCTGCTGCCTCAAAAGCGCTACAGGCTCAAGATGGGAGTGTTGATCACTCATCGTGATGATGCCCTCCATCCTCATGACCGTGATGATGGACATGGCCGCCGTAGGCGCCCCCCTCAGGCTGAAAGGCGTCCTGCACCTGGCGAAGATCCGCTCCAAAGCCATGGAGCATTTGCTCAATCACGTGGTCGGGGCGAATGCGAAGCGCGTCATTCCTGATTTCGGTGGGCAAGTGGCGATTTCCCAGATGCCAGGCAAGGCGCACCAGCTGATTAGGATCTTTATGCCGGACCTCGACAACTAGCTCCGTAGCGGCCCGAACCTTGAGCCACCGGCCATCTTCCAGTTGCAAGCCATCGCCATCGGCCATGGCAACAGCCTTTGGAAGATCGAGAAGAACGTCATCGCCCTGATCCACCGTCAGGCGAATGCGCCGGCGATGGCGCGCGTCAAAATCCAGGGTGACCGAGCCCGCCGCTGTTTCCGCCGGCCAATGCCCGGCGGGGCGATGAGTGGAAGCACGAAGAAGGGAAGCATTAGGCATCGCCGTAATCAGTACATGAAGTAACGTTGCGCCATAGGCAGCACTTTTGCGGGTTCGCAGGTGAGCAACTGGCCGTCAGCCCGCACTTCATACGTTTCCGGGTTCACCTCCATGCGAGGCGTGGCGCTGTTCAAAATCATGGAATGCTTGCCGATTTTGCGGGTGTTCGTAACCGGAAGGAGCTTTTTTGCCAGGCCAATCGACTCGCCCTTTTGCAACAGAGCCTGGCTGACAAACGTCACCGAGCTTTCAGTCAGGGAGCGGCCAAACGCGCCGAACATGGGCCGGTAACATTCCGGCTGAGGGTTGGGAATAGAAGCGTTCGGATCTCCCATGATGGCGGCGGCGATGGTGCCGCTTTTCAGCACCATGTCGGGCTTCACTCCGAAAAAGGCCGGGTTCCAGATACATAGATCGGCAAGCTTTCCAGCTTCAATCGAGCCGACATAAGCGGAAATGCCTTGCGCGATCGCGGGATTGATCGTGTACTTCGAGAGATACCGGCGGGCCCGAAAATTGTCGTTCTCGCCGCTCTCCTCTGCCAGCCGGCCGAATTGTTTTTTCATCTTGTCGGCGGTCTGCCAGGTGCGGATGATCACTTCGCCGATTCGGCCCATGGCCTGACTGTCCGACGACATGATCGACAACGCCCCCAGATCATGCAGAATGTCCTCGGCTGCGATAGTTTCCTTGCGGATGCGGCTTTCGGCGAAGGCAACGTCCTCAGGAATACGGCGGTCGAGGTGATGCGTCACCATCACCATATCGAGGGCCTCTTCCAGCGTATTCATCGTGTAGGGGCGCGTTGGCCCTGTCGAAGATGGAATGACGTTCGCTTCGCCGCACACTTTGATGATGTCGGGGGCGTGGCCGCCACCCGCGCCTTCGGTATGAAAGGTGTGAATGGTTCTGCCCTTGAAAGCTGCGATGGTATTTTCGACAAAACCGCTCTCATTCAGTGTGTCAGTGTGAATAAGAACCTGCACATCCATGTCGTCCGCAACGGAGAGGCAGCAATCGATCGCCGAGGGGGTTGTGCCCCAGTCTTCATGCAGCTTGAAGCCGCAGGCTCCAGCTTCAATCTGTTCAACGAGGCCTGCGGCAAAACTTGCGTTGCCTTTGGCGAAAAAGCCGAGATTCATGGAAAACGCGTCAGCTGCCTCGAGCATCCGCCGAATGTGCCAGGGCCCAGGCGTGCAGGTGGTGGCAGTCGTACCCGCGGCCGGCCCCGTCCCGCCGCCCAGCATGGTCGTAAGGCCTGAATAGAGCGCCTCTTCGATCTGCTGCGGGCATATGAAATGGACGTGCACGTCGATTCCACCGGCAGTGATAATTTTTCCTTCGCCGGCGATCACCTCTGTTCCTGGCCCGATGATGATGCTGACGTTCGGCTGCACATCAGGGTTGCCGGCCTTGCCTATGGCGGCGATTCGGCCGTCCTTGATCCCAATATCGGCCTTCACGATTCCCCAATGATCCAGTATGAGCGCGTTGGTGATCACCGTATCCACCGCCCCCTCACTGCTGGAGAGCTGCGATTGCCCCATGCCGTCGCGAATGACTTTTCCGCCTCCGAACTTTACCTCCTCGCCAAAGGTCGTGAAGTCCTTTTCCACCTCGATGATCAGGTCGGTATCGGCCAGGCGGACCTTGTCGCCGACCGTCGGGCCAAACATCTGCGCGTACGCGGCTCGGCTCATCTTGTTGGGCATTTTCGATTCCTCGCTTATCCCTGCGGCAATGCTCCCATGACTTCCTGGTTGAAGCCATAAACTCGGCGCGCCCCGGCATATGGAATCAGCGAAACCTCACGCGACTGGCCGGGCTCGAAGCGCACCGCCGTTCCCGCCGGGATGTCCAACCGGTGCCCGAGAGCCGCCTTTCGATCGAAAGCAAGCGCTGCGTTGGTCTCGGCGAAATGATAGTGACTCCCCACCTGGATCGGTCGGTCGCCGGTGTTCGCCACCTGAAGAGTGATTGCCGCTCTATCCTGGTTCAGGACAATCTCGCCAGATGCTGGAAAAATCTCGCCCGGGATCATGTCAGTGCCTCTTTCTCAACTCACTACGGAATCGGATTGTGCACACTCACCAGTTTGGTGCCGTCGGGAAATGTCGCTTCCACCTGCAACTCGGGAATCATTTCGGAGATCCCTTCCATGACCTGAGCCCGGCTCAACACATTGCGGCTCTCCGACATCAGTTCCGCCACCGACCTGCCGTCGCGCGCACCCTCCAGCACGAAGTCTGTAATCAGCGCAACGCTTTCGGGATAGTTGAGCTTCACTCCTCTCGCCAGCCGCCCCCGAGCGACCATCGCCGCCAGCGAGATCATCAATTTGTCTTTTTCACGCGGCGTCAGATTCATGAGTTTCTTCCTTCTGTGCAGGGCTTTAGCATGACCACATCTTCGGCACCCGGACAGGGCCGGGTCCAAGTTCCCGGCCGAAGTGCTCAAGCAGGCTGCGCAAAGCCAGCCTTAAGTCTCGCGCTGCCTCTGCGGCAAAGCGAACGATGATCAGTCCGCCCACGGAAGTTGCAGCGCAGTGGCAGTCCAGGGAAGCGGCGATGCCGCGCAGGAACTCCAACCGTCTGTCGTGGCCGGCGCCGTAA
>DATJXG010000294.1:0-17818 GCA_035500455.1 Terriglobales bacterium
ATCGTGCTGCAAGCTGTGGGTTTGACCTTCGGCACGCTGGTGGCGTTGCTGCTGGCTTACCGTTCAGGATTTATCCGCGCCACCGAGAATTTCAAGCTGGGGGTCGTGGCGGCCACGGGCGGCATTGCGCTGCTTTACCTGGTGGAGTTTGGACTGGGCTTCTTCGGTATTCACTTCGCGGCCATCAATGGCTCAGGAGGCATCGGAATCGGATTCAGCATCGTAGTGGTGATCATTGCCGCGCTGAACCTGGTGCTCGACTTCGACTTTATCGAAAACGGCGCCCGCTCCGGCGCGCCCAAGTATATGGAGTGGTACGCCGCCTTCGGGCTGATGGTGACGCTGATCTGGCTGTACCTGGAGATTCTGCGGCTGCTGGCAAAATCACGCCGCCGCTAAGTTTCCGGAACACGAGCTTTGGCTGTTGACATTTATTCCGTAGAACGGGGGCCGAATGCTAAGACTCCTGGTGAATTGGATCCTCAGCGCGCTTGCGGTGTGGATCGTCTCCCGCCTGGTACCCGGATTTGTCGTGACCGGACCTGAGGCCGCGCTGATTGCGGCGTTCGTCATCGGTCTGGTGAATGCGACCTTGGGATTCGTGCTCAAGATTCTGACTTTTCCGCTCACCGTTCTGACGCTGGGCATTTTCTGGCTGGTGATCAATGCGCTGATGCTGGAACTGGCGTCGGCTTTGGTGCCCGGATTCCGCATCACCGGGTTTTGGGCTGCGTTCTGGGGCGCCATTGTGCTCAGCCTAGTCAACATGCTGTTTCGGGCGCTGGTTCGGACCGAGCGTAAATAGCACAGCCCGTTTAGGGACGGGGCTTGCCCCGTCCATCCGAGCGTTGCGAGGCCACTCCACTCTAGCTGTGGACGCTCCTGGTTGTGTCTTCACGGCTTATCTCTCGGGCTCGCAATGCTGCACGCTACCCGGAACCCATAGTCCGCATACTGGAACTCCGGCGGAATGCTCGAGCGAGCCGAGCAGCGGGAAATCTTAATGTGATGGCGCCACGAACCTCCGCGCGAGGCGCGCCGCTGGCCGGACTCCGGCCCGCGCGGATTACTCTCGGGAGAAACCGCGTAGTAGTCCGGCTGATACCAATCGCTGCACCATTCGTGAACATTCTCACAGATGTCGTATAGGCCGAAGGCGTTGGGAGCATAGCGCGCCACCGGCTCCGGCCCGGTCTGCCAGCGCGCGGCATAGTCCGGCCGGGATTGCGGTGAATCGTTCCCCCAGGGAAAGAGTGCATTCTCTATCCCGCCACGGGCGGCGCGCTCCCACTCCGCTTCCGTGGGAAGGCGGTATTGCTGGCCGGTTTCGGCACAGAGCCATTCACAGTACTTGGCGGCTTCGAACCAGGAGACGGCCACCACCGGCTGATCGGGAGCGTCGAAATTTGCCTGCTTCCAGAACGGTTGGGGCTGTGCGCCGGTCGACGCAAGAAACCTGGCATAGTCCGCATTCGTTACCTGGCGCGCCGCAACATAAAACGCGTCGATCCAGACGCGATGGACGGGTTTTTCATTATCCTGGCCCCGATCAGATCCCATGAGGAACCAGCCTTCGGGAATGGCGACGAGGCTAGGTTCAAGCGGATTCACAGAGTTGCGAGCCAAGGAGGACATTGTCGGTTTGAGAATAATCCATCCGGGTTTGGGTGTTCTTTGCGATCGTTGTGCTCTTTGCGATCTTTGCGGTTAATCAATCACCGCAAAGGACGCAAAGAACGCAAAGTACTGCAGATGTTCATGGGGCTAAAGCTGTGACCACTCGCCGAACGTCGTCTTCCTGGAATAGGCGTATGCCTGCTACCCCGGCGGCGCCGGCACCGGTGCAACGCCTGGCGTTGTCCGTGGTCACACCACCCAGAGCGATCACCGCGATTCCCTGTCGGCAGGCCGCGGATAGTGCGTCGATTCCCGCGGGTACGGACCCTTGCTTCTCGAACACGGGCGCGAAAACCGCAAAGTCCGCGCCTCCGGCCGCCTGCGCCACCTCGGCAACGGTATGGCACGAAGCGGTGATGATTGGTGTGGTTGTTGCACCGCGGCATTTTCCCCAGATGGCGCGCACCTGCACCGGCAAAAGATCGCCAGCAGGAAGGTGAACTCCATCTGCACCGATGGCCAATGCCACATCGGTGCGAGAGTTGATCAGCAGGCGGGTTCGCGGTGTGCCCGCTTCGCTGATTGAGGTATCGCGAATCAGTCGAACGGCCGCGGAGCCGAGTTCGGCCAGGTCGCGGGCGGGAAGGTCCTTTTCCCGCAGCTGGATAAAATCGACCCCCGCCTGCGCGGCTTCGCCGATTTTCTCCAGCAAACGCCGGCGGCGGGCTGGCTCATCTCCGGGGAATTGGGCGCGGTCGGTGATGTAGTAAAGAACCACTGAGCATCAACCGTAAGTGCTTATCGTGGAGTTTCGGCCGAGCAGGGAAAAAAACCTGCGGGGATGTTATGGATTCGTCTTGGCGATTTCGGGCACTGCCTGCTCGGCGCGCTTAGGTTGCGGCTCCAGGTGATACCGGGTCAGGCCATCGCGCAGGATCTCAAAACCCTCTTCCGGCGAGTCCACGATGCGGAACAACTCCAGGTCGGCGGCAGCGATGGTGCCTGCCTCCGCCATCGCCTGAAAATTGATGACTCGTTTCCAATACTCGCTGCCGTAGATCACCACCAGGATCTTCTTGGCCAGCTTTTCGGTTTGGGCGAGAGTGAGGATTTCGAAAAGCTCGTCCAGCGTGCCGAAGCCGCCGGGGAAAATCACCAGCGCCTTCGCCAGATACGCGAACCAGAACTTCCGCATGAAGAAATAGTGGAATTCAAAGTTGAGGGCTGGAGTAACGTAGGGATTGGGAGACTGCTCAAACGGCAGGTTGATGTTCAGTCCGATAGTTTTTCCGCCGGCTTCTTTCGCACCCAGGTTGGCGGCTTCCATCACACCGGGTCCGCCACCGGTCGTAACTACGAAACGGCGCCGCCGGGCGGGAATCTGTAAGGACCATTCCGTCAGCAGGTAGGCGAGCCGGCGCGCGTCTTCGTAGTAGCGGGACATATCCACACCGGCCACAGCGTGAGCGCGGATGCTTTCATCGCCGCCGGGCGGCAGATTGGCCTCAACTTCGCGCAGGCGTTTTTCCGCCTCCGTCCTGCTATGAAAGCGGGCCGACCCGAAAAACACGACCGTGTCCTGGATCTGCTCGCGGCGAAAGCGGGCCAGCGGCTCCATGTACTCCGACATCAGGCGAATCAGGCGGCCATCGGGGCTGCTGAGGAACGGTTCATTTTGGTAGGCAAGCGGCGCGGACTTGATCTTTTCACTCATGTCGGGGCATCGTTCGCCCCACTTGGGGCGGGAGAATACTCAGAATATCAAGAGAGACGGCCGGCCAGACATCAAACCGTGCCGAACGTCAGTCTTCCGGGCCTTCGTGATAGTGCAACGCCTCCCAGAAGCCGATCCAGATATCAATCACTCCCAGGCCGCTGCAGACGCCGCGGAAAAATGCGCTCGCGACCACCGCCCGCAGTTCCGGATAGCGGAAAAGGAAGTAATTGTCCGTCCACTCCGCGCGCCAGGGAAAAATCACCAGCACAACTCCGGCGCTGGCACAGGCAAAGACGAATATCAGCACTCCAATGCGGTGTACCCAGAGCCGAAGGCCGCGCAGGACGCCCTGATTCGGCACCTCGGGAGGCTCTTCAAGCGCTGTCGGCGAACGGCTCCCACCTTGGCCCACGACCGGCCCGGTTGGCGATGCGGAAGGAATTTCGCGCGATGGTGCGTTGGGATCGTCAGTCAAATAGAGCGCACCCTGGCTGTCAGATAAAATGCCATCCGACTCATTCTACGACCTCAGGGTGCGAATGCGCTCGGCAACATCACGGTAGTCGATATTGCTGCCGTAAACTTCCATGAAGTGGTTGAGAGCAGCGTTCTTGTTCTGCGCCGCCTCGTAGGAAGATCCCAGTTCATAGTGCAGGGCCATGGAAGTATCGCCATCGAGATTGGGTAGATGCAGGGCCCTCTCATACCAGCGGATGGCGGCTTCAGGAATTCCTTTGTCGAGGAAGCACTGCGCCAGCCAGGTATAAGCCTGGATGGTGTGAGCGAAGGGATGGCCATGCTCGATGGCCTGGCAAACTTTCTGCAATTCGCTGATAGCTTCATCCAGCAGCCCCATCTCGCGGAAGGCCACGCCCAGGTTGTAATGGGTCTCGGGATCTTCCCCGGTGGCCGTGGCGGCGTCTTCGTTCAGCTCATGCTTGAGTTCGGTGAACATGTCCGCCAGATCCACGCCCGGAGATTCAAGCGGAGAAGCTGGCGCGGGCGCCGCCGCTGCGCCTTGCGCTGCGGACTTCGGCGCAGGCTGGCGGGCAGGGGCCGCCGCCGCAGCGGCTCCGGATGTGCCAATTACCGGCCGAGGTAGGGCCACGCTCGGCGGCGCCGTCTTGGGCGAGGCCGGGCCTGCCGCTGGGTCCAGAAAGCTATCGCCGAGCGAGGTCTCGAGATCGGCCACGAACTCGCCCAGGATGCCCGCGCCCAACGATTCGGAAGCGGCGTCCGCATGTTGCACGGGCTGCGGAGGCACGCCAAACTCGGGGACTGCCGCCGGAGAAGCCGAACGCCTACCCGCTAAGCCAGGGAATGCCGCCGAAACGGCCTCGCTCTCGGAAGAAGACTCGTCAGCCACGACCTCGATCTCTTCTGCTACCGCTTCGCTGCCGGTGCCCTGGGCGGCTTGCCGCTCGGCTGCTTCCAATTCGTTGCGCAACGCCGAGAGGATTGCCGGACCTGCTCCCATTTGCCGCAGCTTGGTAAGCGCGGAGTGGGCCTGCTCCAGCATCGAGTGCCGGAGGTAAAAACGAACCTCCGAAGCAGTTTCGGCGATGGTCTCCGAATCTGCTGCCGCGGCGCCTTTTGGCTTCGCCTTGGATTCGATTCCAGCTGGAGCAGTAGCGGCCGTCCCGGAAGCATCCGCTGTTGCCCCTTCCCACTCTTCCGAAAGATCAATCTCAGCCGCTGCGGCAGGCTCCGGTGTAACTTCCTCCGGGGCTGGAGCCGAAGCCTTCAGCGAGGCTGCCACCGGGGCATGCCAGAAGAGGCCGGATCTCCTCGGCGGCGTGGGTGTCGACGCCGGCGGAGCGACGGGAGCTTCAGCGGACCCTGCGGCGGAATCGACCGCGGCAGGCGTTTCAGAGATAGCTTCTGTGAGTTGTGCCGGTGCAGCCTCCTGGGAAAACGCCGCAGACGGAACGATCGGCATCTCAATCTTGATTTCCTGCGGTGGTGGTGGCGCCTCGACGTGAGCGGCCCGGTCTTCGTAACGCTTGGCCAGTTCCCCGTAGCGAGTGGCTTCCTCGGGATAGCCTGCTTCACCGTAAACGTCCTCTAAAACCCGGCAGCTGGCCGCTGCCTCCGCGAACTGGCTGAGGCGGGTGTGCAGCGCCGCCAGCCGCTGGTTCAGGCGTGCGTCTTTGGGAGCGCGTGGCAGAGCGGCAAGCAGCGGATCCAGAGCCTTGGAAGGCATGTTGTAGGAGACGAACAATTCGGCGTCGGTCAGCGCAGCGCGCACCGTCAGCGCCACATCATGAGGATGGCGTTGCTCCAGGAAAGGAGCGGTAGCTTCCAGTTCCTCCGCCAGCCCGACCCCTTCCTCCGCCGTGATCAGTCCTCCTCCGGGCGGGGTCTTCCCCAGGCGGGTTATTACTTGCTGGTAATTGTGGGCGTGCAACTGGTTCTGTGGCTCGAGTTGGGTGAGCCTGAGATAGTAATCGCGGGCTTTCTCCAACTCTCCGGACTGCACATACGCATGCGCCAGCAACTCGTACAACTCGGTGATGTGGGTTTGCTCCCCCGCCTTTTGCAGCAGGGCCAGCAGGGTTTCGAGCGCGGTGGAGTTTTCCCGCACGTGGCCGATAATGCTGTGCAGGCTCTCCAGCACCTTGGCGGAGTCGCTCGCCAGCAGGCGGTCGGAGTAATCCTGGTAAATCTGCAGCCCGTCCTCAAAGCGATCGGCATCGAGCAACGCCTGGGCATAGCCGAAAACCGCCGAAAGGTCGCTGTGGACCGAAGCCAGCTTGGCCGCCAGGGTGCCGGCGTCGGGAATGCGGCCGGTTTTGAGATATGCCTGGAACAGGGTATGTAAACCCTCGGTGTGATTGTCGAGGTCGGCGACTTTCTCCAGATCGCGAATTGCCTCCGTCAGGTTTCCGGAATCGTAAGCCAGCCGCCCGCGCAACAAGAGCGCGCTGCTGTTCTTGGGATCGAGGGTCAGCATGCGCTCCACGATTTCGCTGGCCGCTCCCAAAGCTCCGCGGGCGCGCAGACTTTCTGCCGCCGTCGAGAAGATTTCCCAGGCCTCGTTCTTCTTCCCCAGGCGCATGTAAACTTCCGCCAGCCGCATGCGCATGGCCACGTTTTCGGGATCCATCTCCAGCGTCTTTTGGAAGATGCGTACGGCCTGGTCGAGCGCACCGGCGCGCAGAAATTCGTCCGCCACTTGTAAATACTGGGCACGGGCGTCATTGAACAGACCCTGCTGCGTGTACAGCTCCGCCAGGCGCAAAACTCCCTCGGGCGAAGTCTTGAGCTTGGTGAGCTTCTTGTACATGGCGATGGCTTTGACCGTGAATCCCTGCCCGGCATACGCATCGCCCACGTTCTTGAAGCACTGGATGGCGTTGTCGATTTGGCCGAGGCGGGAATACAGGTCGCCCACCGTGTTCATCACCGTCAGGTCCTTGGGGTCGGCCTTCAGGATCTTTTCATACTCGTTGATAGCGTTCTGCAATTTGCCCTGTTGGACAAATTTCTCCGCCACGCTGAGAGTCTTCTGTTTGTTGAACCCGAACCCGAACGCCATAAAGTTGCAGACTCCGGTTTTGCATCTTCCCCGGCCGCGCGGGGCTTGCACTTAAATCAGCGGCAGGATTTGACCGTCGCACCGGCGATTAGGACGATGCACGATGGTGGTCTTTGGGACAGGCCAATTGTAAGGCGTAGGACACCAGGAAGCATGGTTACCAAGGGTTACCAGAAGGGAGTGTACGATTGAGTTACTTGGGGAACCAAGGCTGGCAAGGGTATGTGGGTCGGGTAGCGCCGGCCTCCCGGCGGCAGAGCTGAGGCTCGATTCCCGATGCGGTCCGTATGATCTAAGAGACCACGAACACCATAGCCATGCAGAATCATCAACTCAAATTCCGCCGACTCGACGGGCGTTTCGCCGTATGCCGATTGCCTGCCGACGCCAAATTTCCCGAATGGGCGCTGGTTGGTGCCTTTACTTCGGTGACCCGAAGCGCGGATGAGTTTTCCATCGTTTGCCTCGAAAGCGGCGTCCCGCCTGACGTACAGGCCGAGCGGCCGTGGGTTGGATTCAAGCTCGAAGGCCCATTTCCTTTTTCGCAGACCGGCATTCTCGCTTCCTTCATCAGCCCACTGGCTGAAAGCGCAGTGCCCATATTCGCCCTTTCCACGTACGACACCGACTACGTCCTCGTGAAGGAAGGGTACGCCGGAGTGGCGTTGTCCGCGCTCCAGGCCGCCGGACATCAACTGCTGGGCGGCTGACTGTGGTGCGGCGGGAAACGTTTTGTCCCCGCGAAGTGTCTAATCCAACAGAGGTGGTTCGTGTCCACGCCGGTAAAGCTGGTCGCGGTTTACTCCCTGTGCGTCGCGGTTACGCTCGGTGGCGCGGTGGCTTATCGCACCTGGCCGAGGCCGCTGCAAATGCCTTCACGCGCCTACCCTTCCCCGCAACTCGAGCACGGCAGGCTGACCGCTCCATTTCCTGCGCCGGCGGTTCTGGCAGAAGTGGGCAAATTCAACGACGAACTCTCCGCTTATCTCTGGTTTGACTACCTGCGCAGCCGCCGCGCCATCGGCGAGGACCGTGTTGTCCTCACCAGCCAGGAGAATTCGGGCAAGCCTACCTATCACCTCTACCTCGTTTTGCCCAATGATGCTCTCGCCGGTATTCCCTACGCGGCCAAACTCGAGGCGAGCGGTTTTATTTCGGGCTTTCAGATCTGGTTCTCCAATCCGCGCGATCTTGACTACCGGCGAGACCAGACCGCGCTGTTCGTAGCGACATATAAGAAAGCCGTCCCGCGAAAACTGGAGAACGCTTCGGCCGAGGAACTGCTGCCTTCGGTAGCCAGCTTCGTGCAATTCAAAGCCAACACCGATCCCAGGGTGCGTCCCGGCGCGCTGCACGAGGCCAGCAATCTCGATCAGGAACGGGCCACGGTCCTGGCTGCCGATGTTATCGCCGTCGCCAAGTTCTACGATCTGCCGCTCGATGTTTTTCTGGGCATCGGGGCTATGGAGAACAATTATCTCGACATTCAGGGAGACCTGCAGCTCACGGTCTGGAAGAAAAGAGCGCAACAGGATGACATCATTCTCAAGCGCCGCCGCCATCGCGTGCTGGTGAGCAATTACTCAGTGGGCGCATGGCAGATAACCCGCGAGACCCTGCGCTATGCCCACCACCTCTACCTGAACGACGACCGCGACTATTCCCAACTACCGGAACGTCTGCGCCCACCGCGCACTTTGCAGCTCGACCTGACCGATTCGCACGTTCTGACAACCTACTCGGGCCTGCTGTTGCGCGACCTGCTCGACCGCTTCGATGGCGACGTCGCTAAGGCGGTAGGCGCATACAATGGCGGCCCGCGGCGGCCGAATCCTCAGTACGCGGCGGGCGTGAATATGGTGGCCACTTACGCCAGGAATATTCTGGAGCGGCTGAGTGCTGGCAATCGCGAGGCGGTAAGTGGAGAAACGCTGCCCGCCGGTTCCACTTCCGCGGCGGGTGCCGCGCAGTCTTCGGCGTCGGTTCTTCCCGAAAAGTTGTTGACTGATTTAGGAGAGGAAGCTGTTGCGCCGTCGCCGGAAAAGATTGAAGCCGGCAAACCGCGAATGCGAAATTAATCCGTGCTCACGGCTGTCTCCAGAGAAATGCTCTTAGCGGATCCAAGGTTACTTCAGGCGCACTGGCTCTCCGGCTGGGACACATCCTCTTCGTGGGCAGCGAGATTGAGCGTGCCTTCGGTGCGAATACGGCTGGCCTTGCAGATTTCCCGCGCAACTTTCTGCGCCGCTTCGCTGACCCGTACCGTCCCGTCAGCCGAAATCATGGAACTGGCCGCCAGCGTGAACTGCACGGCGTCCTCCTGCTTTTCGAAGTAGAGAACCACCCGACCGGTTGCCATCCCAGGACCTCCAACGCGAGCGCTGTTTACTCAATGATAATCCCGTTGTTCGCGCTCCGGAGGATACTCTCTTGGTGCCTCCGGGCCCGAACTTCTCTACCGCGGATTCGGAGCGCCGCGGATTCAAACGCCAAGCAAGAAGAACGGCTTTGATCCGCGTGAATCCGCGGTAGGGAAGTTCCCAAGTTCTCCCCAACCCCGGAAATGCTAAATTTAGGACTTCATGTCAGCCCCCGATTCGCGTTTCGTGAAGGCCTGCAAGGCGCAACCCGTGGACCGCACCCCGGTGTGGTTCATGCGCCAGGCCGGCCGCTACATGGCGGAGTACCGCGCCGTCCGCAAGCATCACTCGCTGATTGAAATCTGCAAGAAGCCCGAACTGGCGGCGGAAGTTACGATCACGGCGGCTGAAATCCTGGGAGTGGACGCTGCTATTATCTTCGCCGATCTTCTCCTCCCGCTGGAGGTAATGGGGCTGCCGTTTCACTTCTCCGCCGGCGAAGGCCCGGTGATCGAAAAGCCGGTGCGCAACCAGGATGACGTAGCGGCCCTGCAAACCGGCCGCAGCGCTGACCTTGGCTATGTCTCGGAGGCGGTGCGATTGGTCAGTAAGCATTTCGGCGCCGCTCTGCCGGTGATTGGTTTCTGCGGCGCCCCATTCACCCTGGCCAGCTACATGATCGAAGGCGGAGGCTCGCGCCATTATCTTCACACCAAGAAGCTCATGTATTCGGACCCCACGGCCTGGGCTGATCTCATGCATAAGCTGGTGGCGGTCGTCTCGGAATATGCGGCGGAACAAGTAGGCGCCGGCGCCGACGTAATCCAGATTTTCGATAGCTGGGTGGGCTGCCTCAGCGTGGAAGATTATTGCCGCTACGTTCTACCGCCAACCACAGAGTTGGTGAAAGCCATCCGCAAGACGGGAGCGCCAGTGATCTACTTCGGCACCGAAACGACAGCCCTGCTTCCGCTCCTGAAGCAAACCGGCGCCGAAGTGATTGGATTGGACTGGCGCGTGCCGCTCGACCAGGGCTGGCAGAGCATTGGAGGGGGCGCGGTGCAGGGAAATCTCGATCCCGTACTGCTGTTTGCCGACTGGAAAGAGTTGCAGCCGCGGGCGGAAGATATTCTGCGCCGCGCAGGCGGACGCCCAGGCCACATCTTCAACCTGGGCCACGGCATCCTGCCGGAAACTCCGGTGGAGAACGTGAAAGCGCTGGCGAAATTCGTACAGGAGTATGGCGTTTGAATGTGGGCGCGGGCGTCCCCTCGGCTTTGCTCGGGGCAGGCTCTCGCCCGTGCTTAGCCCATATCATGTGCAAGCGTTGGCACCGACGAGGACGCCTGCGCCTACATTTTCGTAGCCCACGAACGAAATGAGCAACCCAAAGCAGGCCGTACTGCTCCTCGCCCACGGAAGCCCCGATACTGTGGCAGAGATCCCCGAATTTCTGCTGCAGGTCACTGGCGGACGCCCGCTGCCTCCGGCAGTGATCGCGGAAGTGCAGCATCGCTACGGCCTCATTGGCCGCTCGCCGCTGACCGAACTCACGTTGCTGCAAGGCAAACTGCTGGCCGAGAAACTTCGCGCCCCGGTGTACGTCGGCATGCGCAACTGGAAGCCGTTCATCGCAGACGCCGTTCGCGCCATGAGCACCGAGGCGGTCACGCGGGCCGTGGTGGTCTGCCTGGCGCCGCAGAATTCCCGCACCAGCGTGGGACTCTACCGCGCGGCGCTCGCAGCTGCCAATCCGGCATTTGCCTTCGACTTCGTCGAGTCCTGGCATGACCATCCGCTACTGATTCAGGCCTTCGCGGAAAAATTGTGCGCTGGCCACCGGCACGCTAACGCAGAGATGGGCGGCAAAGTGCCGGTTATCTTTACTGCTCACAGCGTTCCTCAACGGACCATTACCGAAGGCGATCCCTACGAGCAACAGGCGAAAGAAACCGCCGCGCTGGTAGCGCGCGAGGCCCATCTCGATGCTTCTGACTGGAGTTTCGCCTTTCAAAGCCAGGGAATGTCCGGCGGAGCCTGGCTCGGCCCGACGGTGGAAGACACCATCCGGGGGCTCAAGGCTAAGGGCCACCAAGGAGTGTTCATCCAACCCATCGGCTTCCTGTGCGACCACGTCGAGGTGCTCTATGACATCGATATCGCGTTCAGAGATTTCGCCGAAAAAGAAGGCATGAAACTCTGGCGCGCCGAGTCTCTGAACGATTCAGCGTTGCTGACGGCCGCCTTGGCGGATATCGTCCAATCAAGGTAGCGCCGCCATCTCGGCGATATCTGTAATCGAAGCTCCTCGCAAAGAGCCGGATTAAGGGATGAGACCAGGCGAAGTAAGGCTCGACGACGGTGATACACGAATGCGACACCAAGTCATCGAACTCGCCAAACTCGGACCGCTACCTTCGTCAGACGTTGCAGTATGCGAAAGTCTAGATCAACTGGTTGACAACTACGCGAGGTTGATCGGAGCCGTCGAAAAACCAATTTCCGATGATGAGGCCAGGGTTCTGGTAAGAATACTTGGACCTGACGATTGCTTCGGCCTGATGTGGGCACTCATTCAACTGATCGAGACAGCTCCCGGCTGGCCTTTGGCGGATTGCATCGAAACCGTGCATAGTGAGGGAGTTCGATTGTTTAAAGTGCGCGCGGAAAATGCATCGCACGCTCGGAATATGGAATAACGGATAGCAAGTTGCGACAGTGTCGTTTTTCTTTGCGCCCTTTGCGTTCTTTGCGGTGAGGAAAAGACTTTAACCGCAAAGAACGCAAAGATATCCCTGCCCGCTCCCGCGCTACACTAGCATCTGTGAAGCGCATTGCCATCATCGGAGGCGGAATCTCCGGCCTCTCGGCCGCGTTCGCCCTCGAAGAACAACGCGCCGCCGGAGTGCAGGTCGACTATACGCTTTACGAATCATCCTCCCGCCTGGGTGGAGTGCTGCGCACCGAGCGCGTCGATGGCTGCCTCATTGAAGCCGGTCCCGATTCCTTCATCACCGAAAAGCCCTGGGCAGCGGAACTCTGCCGCCAGCTAGGCATTGGCGATCAACTCATCGGCTCCAATGACGCTGCCCGTAAAACCTACATCGTCGTGAAGGGCCTCCTTGTGCCCATCCCTGACGGCCTCATGTTCCTGGTGCCCACGAAAATTACTCCCGCCGTGCTCTCGCCACTTTTTTCTTTGGGCAGTAAACTCCGCATGGCACGGGAGTGGTTCCACCCGCCACGCCGGAGCGATGCCGATGAAACCGTGGCCAGCCTGGTGGAACGCCACTACGGACGCGAAGTAGTGGAACGCCTCGCCGATCCCATGCTTTCGGGCGTCTATGGAGGCGAAGCCGGCGAACTCAGCGTGCGTGCCGTTCTGCCGCGCTTCGCGGAAATGGAAGCCCAGCACGGCAGCCTGGGACGCGCCATGGTAGCCGCGCGCAAGAAGATGGCTCAGACCGGCGATAGCGCGAAGCCTCCGCTGTTCACTTCGCTCAAAGACGGCATGCAGCAGTTGACCGATACGCTTCTCACCCGCCTCCCCCCAAAGTCGCTTCGCACCAACTCGGCCGTGCAGACGGTGCAATCCGAGCGCGGGAGCTGGCTGGTTTCGGCGGGCTACAAATCGGACGTATTCGATGCCGTGATTATCGCCACCCCGGCGGGTGTGGCCGCCACGCTCTTGCAGATTGCCAATCCGGCACTGGCCGCAGAGTTGGCCGGCATTCGCTACAGCTCATCGGCGACGGTGGCCCTGGGCTACGCCGCTGACGTACGCGCCGCTCTGCCCGCCGGATTCGGATTCCTCGTGCCCCGAACTGAAGCGCTCCGCATGCTAGCCGCCACCTTCGTGCACAACAAGTTCCCGCATCGCGCACCCAGAGACCGCGCGCTCATTCGGTGCTTCTTCGGCGGATCGCGCGACGAGGCAGTGTTGAATCTGGACCCCGAGCAGATCGTTCAGATCGCCCGCCAGGAACTCCGCCAGATTCTCGGCATCAGCGCTGAGCCGCTGTTTACCCGCGTCTTCAAATGGCCGGCATCGATGGCGCAATACGCTGTAGGACATCTGGAAAAACTGGCGCGCATCGAGCGCCTGCGCCGCGACTCGCCGGGCCTCGCCCTGGCCGGCAACGCCTACCGCGGAATCGGCGTCCCCGACTGCGTGCGCTCCGGCAAACAGGCAGTCGCGCAAAGCCTGGAATTCCTCGGAATGGCAGAACCCGAGCCCGCAGCAGCAAGGTAACCCCGGCGTTCTGCCGGCACCCTTAACCTCAGCGCACTTCCCCACGACAAAACCTTACAGAGTCGCCCGCTCCAAGCCGGGGTTCTTACGAGTACGATTAAGGAGACGTATGAAAAAACAATTGCTGCTCATTCCGTTCATCGCACTCATATTGACCACACTATCGTTCTGGGCCCAGGACGCCAGACCCCAGTCCAGCGATCAATCCATGCCCGGTATGGACATGCCCGCTACGAAGCCCGTAGAGCATGACATGTCGGCGGAGAATCCCGAGGCCGCCCACGCCATGCACTCCATGGAAGGCCACCACATGGACATGGGCCCGCACATGAAGATGACCGCTTTGCGCGCCCCGAAGCCTAGCGACGAAGCCCGCGCCAAGCAGGTTGTCGAAGCCGCTCTCCAAGTCGCCGAGCACTACACCGACTACAGGACCGCGCTTCGTGACGGCTTCCGCATCTTCCTGCCCAACGTGCCGCAAAAGATGTACCACTTCACCAACTACGACTACGCTTATGAAGCCGCCTTTACCTTCAATCCCGAGCACCCAACCTCTCTGCTCTATGAGAAACACGGCGGGGGCTACAAGCTGATCGGCGTCATGTACACGGCGCCGAAATACTTTTCGGAGAGCATGCTCGACGAACGCATCCCGCTAAGCATTGCGCAGTGGCATGCCCACGTGAACCTCTGCATACCGCCGAGGGATGAGCGAAAAGAAATGCTGGGGCCGCACGCCAAGTTCGGCCTGGATGGGTCCATCTCCACGAAGGAAGCCTGCGAAGCTGCGGGCGGAACCTTCCGCCCGCAGATTTTCGGCTGGATGGTGCACGTGTACCCCTTTGAGAAGAACCCCGAGGAGATCTGGTCGGTAGCCCGCCAGATGCACTGACACATGTGAATGTAGGCGCGGGCGTCCTCGCCCGTTGTGGGCAGTCCCGCAGAACTCTCACAGAAATTGTTTGGAGAACGACGCACGGGCGAGGACGCCCGCGCCTACACGATCTCTGCACCTGTCCGGTTCCAGGAAGTAAGATTTTTCTTTGCGATCTTTGCGGTTTTAGGCTTTTTGACCACCCCGGGCGCAAAGAACGCAAAGCGCCAAAAAGACCCCTTGACAAGTCTTTCTTCCGGCGGCAGACTGAAAGCGAATAAAAAGCGAATACGCCGCAAAGCCGCTTTTCGTTCCTGGAGTCTTCTGAGGGTCCCTCAATGTTTTCCTCGTGGGTTTGTGATCCGGCCGTGGGCCGTCCTGTTGCCTTTGAAGAGGGCCAGCCAGGCAACCGCCCCTGTAGAGACGTAGCTGACTACATCTCTACGGTTCCCAAACTGGCTGGCGTAATTCCGGCCGCCCGGCTCGAGGTGCGGCCGGCGCCGGAGATGGCCTCCAGCGGCATCCTCGAAATGGACGCTCTTACCGGCGGCCTGCCGCGGGGGCGGCTTACTGAGGTATGCGGCGCTGCTTCTTCCGGACGCACCAGCATCCTGCTCGCCGCCCTGGCCGCCGCTACCCGGCGACAGGAAGCCTGCGCCCTGGTGGATGTGAGCGATGCCTTCGATCCCGCCTCCGCCGCGGCTGCGGGAATGGATTTCTCCCGACTGCTGTGGGTGCGGTGTGGGGGATTTTCACCACAGAGGCATCCTTCGGCTGCGCTCAGGACAGGCTCCGACACAGAGAAAACAAAAAAGAAATTCTGTGGATCCGAAGCTATGCAGGAAGGGCATGACTTCAGTCGTGCCGAAAGCAGATCCAAATTCCCGAGGACTTCAGCCCCCGAGGGCGAAATGGTTGAGCAGGCACTCCGTGCCGCCGATCTGCTGCTGCAAAGCGGCGGCTTTGGATTGGTCGCTATCGACCTGGGGGGTGTTTCCACAAAGCTGGCGCGGCGCATCCCGCTGACCTCCTGGTTCCGCTTCCAGCGCGGGGTAGAGAACATGCCCACGATTTTGTTTGCGCTCACGCCGGCGCCGTGCGCGCAGAGTTGCGCTGCGTTGTTGCTGAAAGTTCAGTCGTCAGCCGTCAGTCGCCGGTCTTCGGGGGAGCTTTCAACTGTCAGCTCTCAGCTTTCAGAAAACCTGACCCATGTGCAGCTCTTGAAAGGGCTGCAGGTCGAAATAGAAATTCTGCGTTCGCGGTTTGCGCCCGAGCGGGCGGTTCGCGATTACACAAGCCCGATGGGACGCAAGCCGGCGCAATCCGTAACCGCGGAATTCACGACGAAAGCGGTGTCGGCGGGGTGAAGTTCAATCGAAAATTGGCAATCGAAAATCGTCCATGCCTTTCGCCTGCATCTTCGTTCCCAACTTTCCGGTGCAAGCCGTGCTGCGCGCCGAACCCGGCCTGCGTTCGCAATCGCTGGCCGTACTGGAAGGCAAGGCCCCATTGCAGAAGGTTTTGGCGGTCAATGAAAATGCCCGGCGCGCCGGCATTGAGCCGGGAATGACGCGCGTGCAAGTGGAAACCTGCGGCGGCCTGGCGCTGCGCCCGCGCTCTTCGCCGGCGGAAGCGGACGCTCATGCCGCGCTGCTGGAGTGCGCGCAAACTTTTTCCCCGTGTGTAGAAAACGGCGCCACCGACACCTTCCTGCTCGATCTGGCCGGGATGGAAGCGCTTTTCGGCTCTCCGTCAAAAATCGCTCACGATCTGGCGCGCCGCATCTCCGCTCTTGGCGTTGAAGCCAACGTGGCTGTTGCGTCCAATGTGGATACCGCCGCGCTCGCCGCCCGCGGATTTTCCGGTGTGACTTTCATTTCTCCGGGACAGGAAGCGGAACGCCTGGGGAGTCTTCCTGTGAATGTGCTGTTCAAAAAAGAGCAGGGCCAGCCAGCCAGCAACCCGGAACAATTAATGGAAACTTTCCAGCGCTGGGGCATCCATGATCTTCGCTCCCTGGCCGCATTGCCGGAAGTCGCCCTCAGCGAGCGCATGGGGCAGGAAGGAGTCCTGCTGCAGCGGCTGGCGCGCGGGGCGATGGCGCGCGATCTGGTTCCGCTGGAGGAGCCGCCGGTCTTCGAAGCCGAAATCGAACTGGAATACCCGCTGGTCCTGCTCGAGCCGCTGGCATTTCTGCTGAACCAACTGCTCGAGGAAATTTGCTCCCGCCTGGCGGAGTATTCCCTGGCCACGCAGGAATTAACTTTGCAACTGGGACTAGCTGGCTGCTATGACGTAGCGCCTGCGTCCCGCCGGCACCTGGACGGTGAAGACACAGCTTGGAACGCCCCCGGCGTTGCCGGCGGGGCGCCGCTACCACCGCACAGTTTTACCCGAATCCTGCGCCTGCCGGTCCCGCTGCTCGATCCCAAAGTTTTTCTCAAGCTGCTGCAACTCGACTTGAACGCCAACCCGCCAGGCGCCCCGATTCGCAAAATTCACCTCACGGCGAAGCCGGCCCGGTCACGCGCCGCCCAGGGCGGCCTTTTCCTGCCGCCTTCTCCGGAGCCGGAAAAACTGGAACTCACCCTGGCGAGAATTGCAGGCATTGTGGGCGAGCAGAAATCCGGCTCTGTGGAGTTACTGGATACCCATCGCTCTGAAGCCTTCCGCATCCGGCACTTCATGCCGGAACAGCCGCGGGAAAAAAGGCGCTCGCTGCCAGAGAGTCGCCCCGCTGCGCCTCAGCCGGATCTGGTAACCGCGCTGCGAATCTTCCGCCCACCTCTTCGTGCCACGGTTACCCTTCGCGACGGCAAACCCGCGCACGTCACTTGTCCAAAACGCGAGGCCATCCAGGGAGAAATCCTCTGGACCACTGGCCCCTGGCGCTCTTCCGGCGATTGGTGGGAACAAGAAGGCTGGGCTTGTGACGAATGGGACATCGCTGTCGAGGAAAAATCCGGCATCGTTCTCTACCGCCTGGTGCGCGATTTACTCAAAGGGCGATGGCTGCTAGAGGGCAGCTATGACTGAGCGTTCAGCATTCAGCATTCAGTACTGAGCACCTGGCACTTTGAGAAAAGCTAAGAACGAAAGCAGCTCCGTGGAAGCAGGGCGCTTCATCGCCATGAAATTTTGATTTTCAAACGCGCTTTAGCGCCTGTGGCAACTTTTAGATCTACCAATGCGAGTGCCAAGCCGACTGAATGCTAACTACTCAATGCTGACTGCTCCATGTATCTCGAACTTCACGCCCGCTCCGCCTTCAGCTTCCTCGAAGGCTCGTCGCTGCCCGAGGAGTTGGTCGGCGTGTGCCAGCACTTCCAGATGCCCGCCATGGCGCTGCTCGATACTGATGGCGTCTACGGCGTGCCGCGCTTCCATCTCGCCGCCAATAAAGCAAAGCTAAAAGCCCACATCGGCGCCGAGGTCTCTGCAAAGTCACCACGAAGTCCCG
>DATJXG010000295.1:0-6976 GCA_035500455.1 Terriglobales bacterium
TTGGCGGCGTTGCCGCTGAAGTCACCCACTGTGGGATTGATCTGTCCCAGCGCGATCTGCACCCTTCCAGTGTAAAGGCAGTCGAGAGAGCAGCCAAGTCACGAGGGGCATGGCTTCACAGACTGCGGAAAAACTCAGGAACGCGTCTGGACGGGTGACGGGTATGACGGGTGAGGGGTATAAGGGACCATCCGATTTTCACATTGCGCTACCGTTTTCACCCGATTGCGCCCGCGTCATCAGCGTCGCAACCTGAAGATGAAAGTCGGCTCATCGCTGTAACCCTTCCTCTCTACCCTGGGGAAACTTCCCCGACGGCGCAACGACGAGTTCTCCGCAAAAACTGTGGAATGGAGATTGCATATGCGAATTCTGCATCTGGGAGGGCTGATACTCTGCATGCTTCTGCTCGGCGGCATCCTGTTACCTCGCGCCCGGGCGGACCAGTGGAACGAGAAAACCATCGTTACCTTCAACACACCTTTCGAAATCCCCGGATATCACGGAGCCAAAGTATTGCCGGCGGGAACTTACGTGTTCAAGCTCCTGGATTCCGCCTCGGACCGCAATATCGTTCAGATCTTCAACCAGGACCAATCGCATGTTTTCGCCACCATTCTGGCGATTCCCGATTACCGCATGAAGCCAGCTGGACAGACCGTGCTCAAGTTTCAGGAGCGGGTCACGGGCAGTCCCGAGGCCCTGCGGGCTTGGTTCTACCCGGGCGATCTATACGGGCAGGAATTCGTTTATCCGAAAACCCGGGCTATGGAACTGGCCAAGGCAAACCATGAACCGGTTCTATCTATGCCGGATGAGACCGCGGCCAATTTTTCGAAACCGGTGAAATCCGGCAAAGAACCGGCCGCTGAAGCCCTGGAAAAGGCGCCGATTCACGCCGAAAAGCCCAATGGCGAGGAGGTTCAACCGGCCCAGGTGATTTCCACCCAGCCCACTAAGAGCGGCGCCTGAGGGCGGGGAAGGCAGGTTGTCGAACTCCGCTGGTTTGTAGCGGAGCAGGGGATTATGTTATTGAAATCTGGCTTAATCCGGGGTTTGAAGCCGCGGCCTTTGAAACCGAGGATCTTTTCATGGCATGGCGATGTAAACCGAGATCCCATGGAATACCGCTTGCCGTCGCATTGGGGCTGATGTTCCTGATGGTCTGCTCGCCGTCAGGAGCCTCCAGCCCCGCTCACTTCAGCATCCTGCTGGCAAACGGCAAAGCGCTGCAAATCTTCCATTCCGAAACCGACCTGGTAGTGCTGCCCATCACCGTAACCGATCACAAGGGAAAAGCGGTTTCGGGGCTGAGCGAGCAGGATTTTCGGGTCTATGAAAACGGCCGCCTGCAGACCATTTCCTCGTTCGACCACAATGACGTTCCGGTCACCGTGGGCCTGGTGTTAGACAGCAGCGGCAGCATGCGCCCCCGCCGTCCGGAAGTGGCTTTAGCCGCCGAGGACTTTCTCAACTCCAGCAATCCGCAGGACCAGGTTTTCGTCATCAATTTCAATGAGATGGTTTCGCTCGGCCTGCCGCCCTCGATGCCCTTTACCAGCAACGTGGCGGAACTCAAGGCGGCAGTGCTCAAAGGGCCGTTCTCCGGCCTTACTGCGCTGTACGACGCCACCTGGCTGGCCCTGAAGCATCTGTCGCTGGGAACCAATCCAAGAAAGGCGCTGGTGATCGTGAGCGACGGCGGCGATGACGCCAGCCACGAGGAATTCCGCGATGTCCTTACCCTGGCCCGGCACAGCAATGCGATCATCTACACTGTCGGCATTGTCAGCCGAGGCGAAAACGACGTGAACCCCGGGCTATTGCGAAAGCTCGCCAAGGCCACCGGAGGCACGGCGTATTTCGCAAAAACGCCGGCCGACCTGCCCGACATCTGCCAGCAGATCGCGCGCGACCTTCGGCAACAGTACACCATCGCCTACATTCCCTCGGACAAGCTGCGTGATGGAAAGTACCGGGCGATCCGCATCTCTGTGCATGCTCCGGGAAAGGGATCGTTGGTGGCGCGCACCCGCACCGGATACTTCGCGCCTTCCGGCCCTGCAGAGACGGCCTCTCCGCTTGAAGCCGGCAGTGCGCAGACTCCGGAAGAACCGGGCACGCAGCAGAAATTTTGAGGGCGTGTTTTTGCTGGTGGATCTTCGATCCGCATGGCGCTCAGTTCTTCGACTCTTCTGGCGCTTAGTAAAGTCGCGATCAGCGAAAGTTGGCGTACTGCGGCACGGGCGCGCCGCCGGGCGAGTTGTCCGGCGGAGGAGGCGGCATGGGGCCCATGGGAACTCGCTGCTGAATCGTTCCATCCTGTCCGGATTGTGACGGGTCAGGCGCTTCGCCCGGACGGCGCATGGTAGGCGCGTTGGCCGGGCGGGGGGCAGGTTCGCCATCCGCTTCCTTGGCCACGGTGGGTTGCTGCTCCAGTTCGATTTCTTTCTCCGTGCGCACGGTTTTTTCGCCGTCCACTTTCATGGTCTCGACGCGCACCACCTCGTCGCCCACAAAACGCACGAAGTCCACATCCTGCGGGGGCTCGCCGTAGATCCACTCTTCGTATTCGACGCCGGATTCGTCCTTCTCGCGGTCCTTCTTCGGCGGCCGGCCCTTGGCATAGGTGACCATCTCGCGGTTCATGCCTACCAGCACGTGATGCGCTTTGATGGCTTCTTTGGCCTTAGGCGGCACGGTGTCGAGATAGGCTTCCAGGCGCGACTTGGAGTTGAAATCAAACACCGGGCTGAGCAAATCTTTGAGCTGCTGCGGAGTGAGTTCGGGAACGTAGTGGTCGAAGACCAGGTCCACGTAGGTGCCGCGAGGATTGGCGTCGCTGTCGCTGGGGTTGAGGGGCACAGCGCCCCCGGCGCCATCCACTTCAATGCGCTGGTACCACTTCTTTTTGCGCACCGGGCCGCCATTCACCTCGAAGCGGATGCGGTCGTCCTTAACTTTCACGTCGCTGATGCGCGCCAGATCGCCGGGCTTCACCGAAGGCCCCCACATGGCCATGAGCCGCTCGAGATCCTGGCCGTTCGGGGTGATAGTGCCGTCCTTCAGAGTGAGCCCCTTCTGGCCCATGGGAAACGAGGTGCGAATGTACACCAGTTCGGCGTCGAAGGTGCGAATCAGGTCCAGGCGGGTTTGCTTGGACAAATGCGCGGAGGACAACGGCTGATCGGAGGCCCACAGCGTGGCGGCGGTAACAACGAGGGCCAGGGCGGGAAGGTGACGAAACCTCATGGAACACCTTGCTACGCCTCGATTATAAGCCCAGCCGATTCCGGCGCAACCAAAAGAAACGGCCACGCCCCCATCTTCGATTCAGCTAATGAAAGCCTCCGAAGTCCCGACCGCCGGAACCGCCGTGGAAGCGCCCGGCTTCAGCCGGGCGGAACTCGCAGCATCAGCGGGTGGCTTCAGCCCCGGTGGCGCATCGTCGAGGGGAAATCCAGGGGAGGGCAAAAAAATCTTGAAACGCGGAGGGCGCTGAGGAACATCGCCGAGAACGCTGAGCGGGACGCCCGAATTCTGCGTGTTACCATCGAAGATTCGGACTGTGATACTGGACTCTGCGAGACATGCGCATTCTCTTCATCGGCGATATCTTCGGCAGGCCGGGGCGGAACATCGTCAAGGAGCGGCTGCCGGGACTGGTGCGCGAGCAACTCATCGACCTCGTCATCGCCAACGGCGAGAACGCCGCCGCCGGCTTTGGCATCACCCCTGCCCTCGCCGAAGATCTGTTTGAGCTGGGCATTGACGTTCTCACCACCGGCAATCACGTCTGGGACAAGCGCGAACTGGTGGACTATCTCGAGGCCGAGAACGGCAATCAGCACAGCATGGCCCGCCGCCTGTTGCGTCCGGCGAACTACGCCTCCGGGCTGCCGGGATGGGGCATGTACGAAGGCGCAAAGAACAACGTCGCTTACGCGGTGATCAATCTGCAAGGCCGCGTTTTTATGGTTTCGAATGACGATCCCTTTCGCAAGGCCGACGAACTGCTCAAGCAGATCACAGCCAAAATTATCTTTGTGGATATGCACGCCGAGGCAACCTCGGAAAAGATTTCTTTGGGCTGGTATCTGGACGGGCGAGTGACCGCAGTGGTTGGAACCCATACCCACGTTCCCACCGCCGATGAGCGGGTGTTGCCCCGCGGCACGGCTTACATCACCGACGTCGGCATGACCGGCCCTTACGATGGCGTAATCGGCGTGCAGAAAGAGCAAGTGGTGGGCAAATTCCTGAATAACATGCCGGTGCGGTTCGAACCGGCCACCGGCGACGTGCGGCTGTGCGCAGTGGTGGTCGATTGTGACGATGCCACGGGGAAAGCGCGGGAGATTGAGCGGGTGATGGTTGGCTAGTTGTCAGTCTTCAGTCTTCAGTCGTCAGTCCTCAGTCGTCAGCAATAGCCGGAATGCCCCAGAGCCTGCCCTGAGCGGAATCGTAGGGTCTCGCCGGCGTTGCGAGACCTGGGAAGGGTCTATCCCGCTCATCGCCGAGCTTTCGTCGGGTAATGGCGATGTTCTTACTGCTCTCTTGACTGTCGCGATGGAGGTCCGCTTACGGACTTTCCGGGTGAAATTCAGTTCTCGGTTGTCAGATCTCAGTTCTCAGATTGCCTCTCTCCTAATCATTCAGCGCTTTTTTGAGTTCCTCGCGGTTGCGGGCGGGCAGGTAGCGCAGAGCCACCAGGGCCAGAGCGCGGTAGGCTTCCCGAAGCTCGGGATGATCTTTGAACGATGACATATGTTTGCGGACGATGGCGGCGTCGCCGCGGATGATCGGTCCGCTGAAAGCTGCAGCCGGGCCCAGGGCGGCATAGTTCGCCAGAGTTTGCCGGGCGATGGGTAGCATCTTGCGGCGGGCGCTGGCGGCGGAGATTCCCGCCCTTCGCGCCGCCTGTTCGGCCGTGACCAGCGTCGCAAGCAGCAGAGGCGAAGCCAGGGTCGCCCACGCATGGTAAGCAGCCTTGTTTGCGCTGCGCACGTGGAATAGTTCCCCGTCCAGATCGGCTACTACGCGCCGCGCCAGACGAACCGCAGCGGCCTCTCCTTCCACTCCAAACGGCACCGAGTGCAACGAAGGCGTCGAGCGGCTGACGAAGGTCATCAAGGGATGCAGCGAAGCCACCGCGGCCCCGCGCTCGCGCAATGGGTCGAGTTCGTCGCTGGTCAATGCTCCGCTGGAGTGGAATACGACCTTCCCGCTCCATCGGGCGAGGGGTGCGAGTTCGCGCGCGCAGGAAAAAATCGAGCGGTCGGGCACGCACAGCCAGACGATCTCGCACTGCAATCCCGCCTGGCTGAGGATGACAGCACGCGAGCGCACGCGCCGCGCCAAGGCGGCAGCCTTACGCAACGACGGCCGGCTGCTGCGTGCGATGACCTCAGAAATCTGGTATCCGCTGCCGGCCAGAGCCAACGCCAGGGCGCCGCCCAGCCTTCCCGGCCCGACAATCGCGATGCGCGGCTTCCGTGCCATGCCCGGCAGCATAGCAGGGGATTTTCAGCTTGAGCAAAACTACCGCCGGGCTCAGAAGCGCCCCTCGGACTCGGACTCTCTCTCAGCCTCTCCATGGGCGCTGTGGATGCCTCATCCCCAGCATTGCCTTATATTGATTGCATGCCCAAATCAAACCGCAAAGCGCGTATCGTCTCCTCCCGGGTGGTGTATCGCGGTCCGGCTTTCTGGGTCACGACCGACCACGTGATCGAACCCAGCGGCGTGCGCGCGCGCCGCGACATCGTTCGCCACACCGGGTCGGTGGTGATCCTGGCAGTGGATGGGCCTGCCTCGCAGCCGCAAGTTCTGCTGGAACGGCAGTATCGCCACGCCGCCGGGCAGCAACTGTGGGAGCTTCCCGCAGGCCGGATTGATGAAGGCGAAAAACCGCTGGCGGCCGCCAAGCGCGAACTGCGGGAAGAAACCGGCTACTCGGCGCGGCAGTGGAAACGGATTCTCTACTTCTATGCCAGCCCGGGATTTGTGGCCGAACCGATGTCTGTATTTCTCGCCACCGGCCTGACCGCCGGCCAAGCCCAGCCTGAGGCTGACGAGGTGATTTACCAGCGTTTTGTGCCCCTGGCCGCCGCCGTCGAGATGGTTCTGCGGGGCAAGATTCGCGACGCCAAAACCATCGCTTCCATCCTGTGGCTGGCAGTGAAGCCCAAAGCAGGAAAACCGCGCCGGCCATGACTTTCGTGCCCCGGTTTCCCTTGACATCCCCCCCCTGCTAAGTCGCACAATTGCACCAATTGGTAGGCACGGCCTCGGCGCATCTAATTAAGTGTAAGGGTACGTGCCCGAGGGGGAGTAAGTGGAACGTTTGAAAGGTACGGTTAAGTGGTTTAACAACGCGAAAGGCTACGGCTTCATAGGGCGTGATGATGGGCCGGATGTTTTCGTTCACTACAGTGCAATCACTTCTGAAGGCTACAAGAGCCTGCAGGAAGGCGATGCGGTAGAGTTCGAAATTGTCCAGGGCCAGAAGGGCCCTCAAGCCGCGAACGTTAGCAAGGCTTCTTGAAGTTATGCTTGATGGGTGAATGTGCTTGGTGAATGGCGAATGATGAATGACGTTTGAGGAGTGAACGGACCGGCCCCCGGTCGCATTCCTCCTCAGCAAGGGGTAGCACGCACCCAGATTTTCAAGCATGCAGAACCCGCTTTGAGCCCCCGCCTCGGGCTTGAGCTGGCTCTAAGGAATCCCGTTTACCCTATCGACCGTCGGCCTGTTCGGTTTCCCTCTTCCGCTTCTATCCCATCCATTTACAATAGCTTTCGGAACCATTCCGAACTCCTGGTTTTGGCTCATCGTTATGGCTGATCCGCTTTATCTCAGCTTGTGGTTTCCCAGCTTCGAGGCCGACGAGATGCTGCCCCATGCCCTCGCCGTCATGCGGCAATTCCCTTTTTCACCGCAGCGGCCGGGAATTACTTATCTGGCGCTGCACCC
>DATJXG010000296.1:0-2779 GCA_035500455.1 Terriglobales bacterium
GCTACTTGGGCGCTTCTGGCTTGGGCTGAGTCTGGTCCGGCTTTTGATCGCCCTTCTGCACTTCTTTCCCGTCGTAGGTGATCTTCACGTTGGCGCCGAAGCGCTTGTAGTCTTCGTACTTTACGATTTCACGAATGTGCACATCCTCCATGGAGAAGTGCAGCGTGTCATCGGCTTTGGTGTAGGCCGGAAACCAGTACTTGCCATCCACCTGCTGGCGCCAGGTGGTGAACTTGGGAAAGAGGTTTTCGTTGTTCTTCTTGCGGATGTCGGGAACCGTCTTGCCATAGGTCTTTACGATCTGGAAATCGCGGTCGTCCACCCAGATGCGCCCCTGGAAATAGCGCTTCTTGCCCTCGATTTGTTTAGGGGCAATGTCGAAGACGTAGCAGTGGAGTTCATCCTCCTGTTGCTGGCCGACGTAAAGAATCTGGTACTCGCCGATTTCGTCACTGGTCAGCACAAAGGGCAGGCGGTGGCGGATATCGTCCAGGTCCTCGGACGACATGCCGATCCTCTGCAGCGTGGACTCGGGAGCGAAGACCACGTTCTCGATGCGCTTCCCTTCGTTATCGAAGAGAACGTCGAAAACCTCCTGGTATTCCCCGTCAACGGTATCTCCGTCCACCGTTTCCACCTTCACCGACTGGCGGTAGGTGTACTGGTCGCGGGCTTCCTTGAACTCTTTCTCCTTGGCGGCAAAGCGCTGAATGATTTCCTCTGGGGTGATGCCCTTGGGCTCGGCTTTGTCCAGGGGGCCTTCCTGGGCTACCGCTCGAAACGGCAAAAGAGCGCTGATCGCGACTGCGGTCAGCGCCAGCGCGATGCGCAACGACGCCTTCATAGATGACCAGTGTATCGGATTGAGGGCAGATGAGGGGGATACGGCTGCTCCACCGTCTGTCCCTCTCCGCTCAGGGGGCCAGGCGCGTGGAGCAGCGTTTCCCTACCTCAACTCGTTAGATTCAGTCTCCTATCCCGCGAGTTGCCGAGCCCTGAGCGGGAACCTGAGAATAGCGCCCAAGCGTTCGGCGCAAATTTGTGCTGTCCGGCAGGGGTTCGCGGCTGGAGAATCCTTCCCAGGAATTTCCCCCGCGCACAAAGAACCCGGCGGGCGTTCCTTGGAAGGCGTTATAAGATGCTGTAGTCATGGCGGTAAATCCCAGCGCACGCATGCCGGATGCCACCGAGACGATGCAGGAGGAAATTACTCGCATCGCAGCCCGGCCCGAGGTGCGCTCGGCGAATGCCTGGCTGCGCGCGCAGGAACCTCAGATTGCCGCTTGGCAGTTAGAGCTGGCACGGATCGCCGCACCGCCTTTCGGAGAAGGTCCGCGTGGTGAATGGTTGCGCGACCGCTTCTTTGAGCTGGGCCTGCAGGACGTGCGCACTGACGACGCCGGCAACGTGCTGGGCCGATTTCCAGGCGTAGGCGATCGCCACATAGCCGTGAGCGCGCACATCGACACCGTCTTTCCCGCCGGAACGCCTTTGAACATTCGCCAGCAGGGCAGCCGGCTCTATGGACCGGGAGTCTCCGACAACGGCGCCGGAGTCGCCGCTCTGCTGGCGGTGGCGGCCGCCATCCGGGCGGCGAACATCCCGCACTCCCTGCCCATTCTGTTCATCGGCAATGTGGGCGAAGAGGGCGAAGGCGATCTGCGCGGGATGCGCCATATTTTTTCCGCCGGCGGCAAGGACTCCATTCTCTACAGCGTGGTGCTTGACGGCGCTGGCTCGGACACAATTGTCGCGGAGGCCCTGGGCAGCCGCCGCTTTGAAGTAATTGTGCGCGGTCCCGGCGGGCATTCTTGGAGCGATTTCGGAGCGCCCAATCCGATTCTAGTGCTGGCCCGCGCCATCCAGGGCTTCGCGCAGACGCCGGTTTCGGCGGCGCCCAAGACGACATTCAACGTAGGCGTAATCCGCGGTGGGACGTCGGTAAATTCGATTCCTGAATCCGCCAGCATGCGAGTGGACATTCGCTCCACCTCCATGGGTGAGATGGAACGTCTTGAAGCCGCTCTGCGCCTGGCGCTGGACCGCGGGATGGAGGAAGAAACGCGGGCCGTGGAGAAACGCACACCCACGCAGAGGCGTCCTTGCGGATTGAGCAGCGAGATCGTGCCCATCGGAAACCGGCCGGCAGGGGAACTGGCGCCCAATGCGCACATCCTGCAGGTAATCCGCGCTGTGGACGCGCACCTGGGAAATGCGGCTCAGATCCACCGGGCGTCCACCGATGCCAACGTGCCGCTCTCCCTGGGCCGCGAAGCCATCGCCCTGGGAGGCGGTGGCGCCGGCGGCGGCGCTCATACCTTGCAAGAGTGGTTCGATTGCATCGGCCGAGAACTGGGCCTGCGCCGCGTTCTCCTCACAACGCTGGCGCTGGCGGGAGTGGGGTAGCGCCGGCCTGGCCGCGTAGGGTACCGCCGGCGTCCAGCCGGCAGCGTAAAGGTGCCCCGCTCATTGCGGCTGGCGCCTGAAACGCCAAGGGGACGAAAGAGACGGACCGGCAAACGCTGGCCAGATGCAGAGTCACGAGAGACGTACAAGTGCCGGCGGGACGCCGGCACTATGCTCAGAACGCGGATTTCATTCGCATCGGCTTGAAGGGGACTACCACTACTGCCTCGACATCCACCGGGTTTCCATCTTTCGTGCCCGGTCGAAACTGCCATGCGGCCAATGCTTCGCGGGCGTATTCATCGATACGATCGTCCACTCCGCGCAGGACTTTCACATCGCTCACCGTACCGTCGCTGTGGATGATGGCATA
>DATJXG010000297.1:0-5449 GCA_035500455.1 Terriglobales bacterium
TCGATCTGCGCCGGCGCGAGGCGGATGAGTTCTATGCCACGGTGATCCCGCGGGATCTTTCGCCGGATGCGCAAAACGTGATGCGGCAGTGTTTTGCCGGAATGCTGTGGTCGAAGCAGTTCTACCATTACGTCGTGAAAGACTGGCTGGAGGGCGACCCGGGAAATCCGCCGCCTCCGCCCGAGCGCCGCCGCGGCCGCAATCATGAGTGGATGCATTTGTATAACTCCGACGTAATTTCCATGCCTGATAAGTGGGAGTACCCGTGGTATGCGGCTTGGGACCTGGCGTTTCACTGCATCCCGCTGGCGCTGGTGGATTCCGACTTCGCCAAAGAGCAGCTCACGCTGATGTTGCGCGAGTGGTACATGCATCCCAACGGACAGATTCCGGCCTATGAGTGGGCGTTTGGCGACGTGAATCCGCCGGTGCATGCCTGGGCCGCTTGGCGAGTGTACAAGATCGATAAGAAACGTAAAGGCAAAGGCGATCGCAGTTTCCTGGAGCGGACGTTTCACAAGCTGCTGCTGAATTTCACCTGGTGGGTGAACCGCAAAGACGCCGAGGGCATGAATATTTTCCAGGGTGGCTTCCTGGGATTGGACAACATCGGCGTCTTCGACCGCAGCGCCCCTCTGCCCACCGGCGGATTCATCGAACAGTCCGACGGCACCAGCTGGATGGCGATGTACACGCTCAATCTGCTGGCCATTGCCCTGGAGCTGGCGCGCGAAGAACCTTGCTACGAAGACGTGGCCAGCAAATTCTGGGAGCACTTCATCTACATTGCCCACGCCATGAGTCACCGCGGGCAGGACAGCATGGGGCTGTGGAACGAAGAAGACGGATTTTTCTACGACGTGCTCAAACTGCCAGACGGCTCGCAGTTCCCCATCAAGATTCGCTCCATGGTGGGATTGATCCCGCTGTTCGCGGTGGAAACCCTGGAGCCGTACGTGCTCGATAAGCTGCCCGGCTTCAAGCGGCGGATGGAGTGGTTCATCGAAAACCGGCCGGATCTCACGGAAAACCTGGCCAGCATGAAGACTGAGGGCATGGGCGAGCGCAGGCTGCTCTCCATCGCCGACCCGGATCAGCTGCGGAGCATCCTGAAGTTCATGCTGGACGAGAAAGAATTTCTCTCGCCATATGGCATTCGGGCTTTGTCGCAGTACCATCGGGAGCATCCCTACACCTTGCATGTCAACGGCAATGAGCATCGCGTGGACTACGAGCCGGGAGAAAGTTTGACCGGGCTCTTCGGAGGCAACTCCAACTGGCGCGGGCCGATCTGGTTTCCGGTGAATTTTCTGCTGATTGAATCGTTGCAGAGATTTCATCACTACCTGGGAAGCGGCTTCACGGTGGAATTTCCGACGGGCTCGGGCAAGATGATGTCACTGTGGGAAGTGGCGGGAGAGCTTTCCCGCAGGGTGACGAGCATCTTTTTGCAGGACGAGCGCGGCCGGCGGCCGGCGTTCGGCAATGTGGAGAAGTTCCAGTCTGATCCGCACTGGCGCGATCTGGTTCTCTTCCACGAATACTTTCACGGCGACTCGGGATTTGGCATCGGGGCGAGCCATCAGACGGGATGGACGGGCATTCTTGCCAAGCTGATGCAGCAGAGCGGCGAGTCGCGCGAGCAGAAGAAGAGCGAGACCCCGGCGAACGTGGCCGCAGACTAAGTAGTAGCGCTGCACGTTTATTCCTCAAGTCCTAAAACATGGCTAATCAATCAAGCGTTCGCTGGAGCCGGGCCTTGCGGCGCCTGCTGGTCCTGCTGGCTACTTCCATGCAGGCCGCATTTTCTTTCATGCTTCGACGCGCCGTCGGGAAGCTCACTACAGCGCAACGCGCCGCCTGGCTGCACGAATGGTGCGGTGTGACGCTTCGCCGGTTGGGAATCAAAATAGAGAGCGACGGGGAGTTTCCTGCGCGCGGGCTGCTGGTCTCCAATCATCTGAGCTACCTCGACATTCTCGTCTTCAGCGCGCTTTCGCCGTGCGTCTTCGTGTCCAAGAAAGAAGTCCGGTCGTGGCCGCTGTACGGATGGCTGGCGCGCGTGGCGGGAACCGTGTTTGTCGATCGGAGCCGTTCCGCCGATTCCTACCGGGCCAACCTCGGCATGGGGCGAGCGCTCTCGGAAGGGAACATAGTGGTTCTGTTCCCCGAGGGCACCAGCTCCGACGGCACCAGCTTGCTGCCCTTTCATGCCGCGCTTTTCGAAGCGGCGATCACCTCCCGTGAGCCGGTTACGGCGGCGCGCATCAGCTATGCCGCTGAGGATGGATCGGTCGAGAATGACATCTGCTACTGGGGCACGATGAGCTTCGGGCCGCACGTGCTGCGGTTTCTGTCGCTGCGAGGAGTACGGGCGCGGGTGCGGTTTGCGGCGGAGGCAAGGATGTTCGAAGAGCGAAGAACGGCAGCGAATGCCACCCGTGACGCGGTGTTGGCTCTTGCGGATGCGACTGCGGCGCATATCGGGCAACCGCCCGGATGACAAAGCCTTTCGGGGGCTAGATGTCGGTGCCGTAAACCGGGATCACAGCTCCGTTCACGTCTTTCGCCGCGTCCCCGGCCAGCCAGAGGACCAAGTCCGCGATGCGGGCTGGCTGCACCCATTTGGAAACGTCGGCGTTGGGCATGGACTTACGGTTTGCGGGAGTGTCGATGGTGCCGGGCAGGATGACGTTGGCGGTCAATCCGGCGTCTTTGTTTTCCCGCGCGACGGTTCTGAGCAGCGAGACCATGGCCGCTTTCGAGGCGCTGTAGGCGCCCACGCCGGGTCCGGGATCGACGGCGGCGCGGCTTCCGATGGCGATGATGCGCCCGCTGCCCGCCTGCCGCAGAGCGGGAAGCGCCGCGCGCAGAATGTGAAAGACCGAGTTGAGATTCAGGTCGAGCATTTGCTGGAAAGTGGCATCGTCGGTGTCGGCCACCGAATGGCCTCCGGCGAAGCCGCCCACCGTGTGCGCCAGGACATCGAGCTTTCCGAAGCGTGCGATGATTTCGTCCACCAGCGCCCTGGCGCGCTCCAGTGAGGAGAGATCCGCCGGCATAGCGCTGAAGTTCGACGACTTGAAGGCGGACTGCTGGATCTTGCGTGACGAGCCGGCGACCGTCGCCCCGGCATCGAGGAACGCCTGCGTGACCCATGCTCCCAGGCCGCCATCGGCCCCGGTTACGAGTACGACCTTGCCTTGCATTAAGGCCCTCCAATTGATGGCGCCATCTGCGCTCCGCCGTTGGGCAACCATTTCTTTGGCTCGACCGCGAGAACCTTTAAGAGTTTAGCCAAAATTGTTCCGGCGGTCTCAGGGGGTGGACCGTGGTGTGGAGTTATTCGACGCTCGAGCGTGTGCGCGGCATGCTCGTACGGACTCTTTGAGCTTTTCTTTTTGCTTTCTCCAGCCTACATCAGCCGTTCGAAGTTGTCGCTGGCGATAAAAATAACTAATCCCATCGACAAATATTTTCATTTGGGCGGATGCCTGCCCCTTGACGTACATTCGGTCAAATATTTCGCGTCCGGCAGGCGGGGCACAGCAGCACCATACCTCACCACAGCAGCACGGGCCGCTAGGCCTTGCCATGCGCCTGCGAGAAACAGGCATGCACCGGTGACGCATCCTCTGCCACGAAGCAGAAACGGGCCCGGCGATGGCGCATTTCCGCGAAGCAGGTCCGGACCCATACAAAGCGCAAAATTCGATGGGGAGCGAGGTCAATGATGACGATGCGAAGCAGAGTTTTCGCGGTTTTGCCGTTGGCGTTCGCAGTCTTGCTGGTGGCCGGTTCCGCGTCTTATTTGCAGGCCCAGCAGACCCTTGGCGGAATCACCGGAACCGTGAGCGACAAAACCGGAAGTGTGCTTACTGAGGCTACCGTAACCCTGATAGGCGACCAGACTCAGCTTACGCGCACTCAGAAAACCAATGCCGCCGGCGCTTACGACATCGTCAACCTGCCCATCGGGACCTACACCCTTACGTTCACGCACGAGGGGTTTGAGACGCAGAAGATACCTTCCATCCTGGTGCAGGCCAACCGTACCGCGACCGTGAATGTGACTCTCCAACTCGGCCAGGTGGGGCAGGTCGTGACTGTGGAGGAAAGTCCGCTGATGAACGCGGTGGATACCACCAATGGCTACATCCTGGAAAAGGCGCAGATTGACTCCGTCCCCCTACCCACCGGAAGCTTCACCGGATTGGCAATTCTTTCGCCCGGCGTGAATGCTGAACTGCCTTCGGGCACCGGCGCCAATGCGGGCCTGGGTAATCAGCCCATCTGGGCCAACGGCCAGCGCGATACCAGCAACACCTTCCTGCTGAACGGCGTGGACGCCAGCAACTTATTCAACGGCAAGACCACGAGTTCGGTGGCCTCCGCGCGCATCGTGAACAACACCGGCATCGGCGGCGCGGCCAGCATTTCCAGCACCACTGCGGAGCCGATCCAGAGCACGGCATCGCCCTATCTGGCCATCGGCCAGGCTCTGCCCACTCCGGCGCCTGAGACGGTGGAGGAACTTCGCGTCAACACCTCGATGTACGACGCGCAACAGGGTTCCACCAGCGGGGCGCACATTGATATGAGCACCGCCTCCGGAACCAATACCCTGCACGGCAGCCTCTACGGCCATCGCGGGAGCGACTGGTTGAACGCCGCGCCGTACTTTTACAAGCAGGACCCGAACATTCCCGCGGACCAGAAAATTCCCCCGTTGCACCGCTACACGGTGGGCGGAACCCTTGGCGGACCGCTCATCAAAAACAGGCTTTTCGGCTTCGTCTCCTATCAGCACATTCACACCGCGGACGGGGAAATCGGGAGTTCGCGCGTCGCCGTGCCGCCCGGCCTCAGTGACGACCGCAGCCTGACCGCGCTGGCGGCCATCGTGAATGGCGATGGCGTCAACGGTCCCAACTTCCCCTCGCCGGTCACCGTATTGCCCACGCTCGGCACTTCTCCTGGCGATATCAACCCTATCTCCTTTGCCATGCTGAACTACAAAATGCCCAACGGGCAGTTCCTCATTCCCTCGGCGCAAACGCCGGGGTCCCTTACTCTAAACTTCCCGGAGAACACCTTCAGTCCCGGCACCGCCTATTTTGTTTCCGACCAGGCGGTCACCGATCTCGACTGGAACGCCAGCGTGAAAGACACGGTGGCGATGAAGTACTACTACCAGCATGACCCCAGCACCGCGCCCTGGGCCTACTCCGGAGCGCCTGGCTTCACCCAGCACCTTGACGCCGGCAGCCAGGTGGCTTCCATCAGCAACACCCAGACCTTGCGGCCGAACCTGAGCGTGGTGGAAGTGCTGGGCATTATCCGGGAGAAGGTTTACAGCACCATTGCTCAGCCGTTTACCCCGCAGCAGTTCGGCGACTATACCCAGAAACTGGCCGCGCAGAATGGCTTCAACATTTCCGCCGCCGAT
>DATJXG010000298.1:0-18717 GCA_035500455.1 Terriglobales bacterium
TTTGTCGGATTTGATGCGGCGGGCGTGGGTGCAGGTGGCGCACAATCCTTCGCGGCTTGCGCTGAGTGGAGGAGGGTTCTGTTCCATTGCGAGAGCCAAGCTGGAGCAACGCGGCGGAGTGAATAATCCAGACTAGCGCGGAGTCCACTGCGGGTGAGCGCTGAACAATCCCTGCACAATGCAAATCTGGTATGCCAGAAACAGGCCGAACCCCAGGCTGACCAGTCCGGAAGCCATTCCCAGCCGTTGCCCGAAGCCCGTAAACCGGTTTCCGACGGCGCGAAAGGTGGAGGCAATGCTCATAGTAATGAGCATCATGCCGGCAATGGTTCCTATCCCGAACACCAGCAGATAAGCAACCGCCCAGTGAGTATTGCGAATGCTGGCCAGGATCAGCAATGCAACCGCGGCTGAACCGGCGAGTCCGTGGACAATCCCAACGGCCAACGGCCGCAGCAGCTGATAGGCGCCGAAGCGTCCCAGGCGGTGGTCGAGGGAGGCGATCGGCGCATGCTGATGGCTATGGGAGTGGCCGGCGCCGGCATGCGTGTGCGGATGCTCGTGAACCTGCCCATGGTGTTGATGCGGATGGGAATGGACGACCTCACCGACTGCCGGTGGCTGCGTCCCCGGAATGCCGCGGAAGAAAACATACAGGTTCCAGACTCCCAGCAGAATGAGCATGAATCCCACGGAAAGTTCCATGCCCAGGCCCAGGCGAACGGGGATGACGAGATTAAAGAGAATAATGGCGGTGCCCACGGCGAGAATGGTGAGCGTATGCCCAACTCCCCACATTGCCCCGATCAGGGCGGCGCGGCCGGTCTTGCGCTGCTGGCTCACAATCGTGGTCACGGCGATGACGTGATCCGGGTCAGTGGCGTGCCGCATCCCCAGAAAAAAGCCGATTGCGATGATCGAAAGCAGACCCAGCATGAATTGCTACCGGAAACCATCAGCGCCGATTGGATGCACCATTCATCACCGGCCCTCGGGTGCAAAGGTCCTCGAGCGCAAAAGCGATGATGATCGCTTTTTTACGGAATGAAGAAATGCGCCCCGAAGGGCCGAACCCGGGATCCCATTGGTGAGCGCGGCAGGATTCGAACCTGCGACCCATGCCTTAAAAGGGCATTGCTCTACCACCTGAGCTACGCGCCCACTGTTGTTCAATCTAACACAGCTATTCTGCCCATTTTGAGGGGCAGGCGGAGAAATCCAGGGGCGGTTTTGACCGGGAAATCCGAGGGGCGCAGGTGTCGCGGGTGGGTTCCCTGGCTTCGGGGGAACGCCGCTTCAAAATTCTGCTTCTTCATGATCTTAAGCACTCGGCCGGAGCACTCGGCCGGAACCCCGATTCGGTTCCGGAGGCACTTTTCACCCTCCCGGGGCAAGGATTCGTGGTCGAATCCAAGCTTGGAAAGGCTTCCAGCCTTGGGGCCTAAGTTGATCCGGGCGAGGACATATTTGGGTTGGCTAGTACATTGCAATTAATGTTTTTCCACTAGTTTTATCTTGACAACGATTGCAAGCGTGTTCTATTGTTCGCCCCGGCGCACCGATGTACACGTTTACATGCTTAGCAAGCAGACTTCGGTTCGCCTTATCTGGCCCTGGGGAACTACCAACCTAAAGAGCTTTCATTGAGGAGAACCTCGACCATGAGCGCCAATCAATATCCTCTGCGCTGGTTCAGTTTGCTGTGTGGGACTGCTCTTGCCTGTGTGTGCCTGTTGCTGATCGCGGTGCAGCCGGGATTCGCCCAGGTGGACCAGGGCTCGGTCACCGGAACTATCACTGACCCCACGGGCGCGGTGGTGGCGAACGCCAAGGTGACCTTGACCAACACCGACAATGGGCTGGTCCTGCAGACCACCACCAGCAGCAGCGGCGAATATACGTTTTCGCCGGTCAGGATCGGGCACTACTCGATTGCCTCGACCGCTCAGGGATTCGCCACTACCACGCAGAAGAGTCTGCAGGTCAACGTGCAGCAGCGGCTCGAGGTGAACCTGCAGCTCAAGCCGGGTTCCACCAATGAGAGCATTGAAGTAACCGCGGCGGCGCCCCTGATGCAGACCGAAGAAGCCTCGGTCGGGCAGGTCGTGGACAGCCACACCATAAACAACATGGCGCTCAACGGCCGGAATTTTACCTTCCTGGCTCAGCTGGCCGCAGGCGTAAACACTCCGCAGGCGGACACTCGTGGCAATGCCGCCACCGGCGCCTTTTCCGCCAACGGCAACCGTCCGGCGCAGAACAACTACATGCTGGACGGCATTGACAACAACTCCGACACCGTGGACTTCCTGAACGGCACCAACTACGTGGTTCTGCCTCCCCTGGAAGCCATTCAGGAGTTCAAGGTGCAAACCTCGGACTTCAGCGCCGAGTTCGGGCGGTCCGGAGCCGCCGTGCTCAACGCCACCATCAAATCCGGCACCAACAGCTTCCACGGCGCGGCCTGGGAATACTTCCGCAACGATAAGCTTGACGCCGCCGACTGGTTTGAGAATTTCCACAACGTGCCCAAAGGCGAACTGCGGCAGAACCAGTTCGGGGTGTCGGGGGGCGGGCCGATTATCAAGAACAAGATTTTCTTCTTCGGCGACTACGAAGGATTGCGCCGGGTGCAGGGCACCATTCTGAGCGGGTCCGTCCCGACGATCGCGGAGCGCAACGGCATTAATGGCACCGGCCCCGACCCCACGGTTGCAGATTTCTCGGATTTGATCACCGGGCAAACGGGCACAGAAACGGATGCATTGGGCCGGACAATCCCGCTGGGAACGATTCTGGATCCTGCGACAACGAGGCCCGTCACGATCGGCGTAACGGATCCGATTTCAGGCCTGGTGGCGACCAGCAGCGGTTATGCCCGTGATCCCATTAACACCAACTGCGCGCCCAGCACGGCGGTGTATACCCTTGCGAACTGCACTCTGAATCAACTGCCTATTAGCCGGCTGGATCCTAACGCTATCGCACTGCTGAATCTCTATCCCGCGCCAACCAACACCAACACTCTGTTTTCGAATTACGGGAACTCTCCCAAGCTGACTGAGCGCCGCAACTCCTTTGACACACGCGTGGACCTCAACTTCAGCGAGAAGAACCAACTTTTCTACCGGTTCAGCTACGTAGACGATCCGCAGTTCATCCCCGGCATTTTCGGCGGCATCGCCGATGGCGGCGGATTCCAACAAGGTACACAGACGGCACTCGCGCAGCAGAGCGCGCTTGCCTGGACTCACGTGTTCTCGCCGACCATGGTCAATGTGGCACGTGCCGGGTTGAACTACCTTCATACTACCCGCGTCTCGCCGGACGCCAATGACCTCAGTGACATCCCCGGGCAGTTCGGAATCCAGGACATCCCGCAACTGCACGAGAATGGCGGCCTTCCCGCCTTCGGAATTAACGGATTGTCCACCTTAGGCAGCAACGCCTTCCTGCCCTCCGATGAAGTCACTTCCACCTTCCAGGTCACGGACGACTTCACCAAGATTTACGGTAAGCACACTTTCAAGATGGGGTTTGAGTGGCAGCATGTGAAGTTCTCCACCCTGCAGCCACCGTGGTCGCGCGGTGAGTTCGACTACGGCAGCGTGTACACCGACGTTCCCAACGTGCGCAACGGCAATACCGGCCGGGCTCAGTTCCTGCTGACTCCGATGCCAACCGAAGTAGCTGGTGGAATTGACAACGTAGGCGGCGCCTCAACCGGTGCGGGCAACAACAGCATGTACGTCTCTAACATCTCCCTCACCGACAACGGAAAGAACTACTACGGCAGCTACTTCAACGATGACTGGAAAGTCACACCCAAACTCACGGTCAACCTGGGCTTGCGTTGGGACTTCTTCGGTCTGGTGTATGAACACCACGGAGCACAAGCGAACTTCGTTCCCGGCGGCGCTCCCACGGGCAGCCCGCTGTATCTGCTCCCGGCAGGGACCAATGCCGCAAATCTTTCCACCAGCTTTAACACCCTGCTGGCTCAGGATGGCATAGGGTTGGTGATCGGCAACAAGTACGGCAAAGGCCTGGGGAATTCACAGAAGGGGAATTTTGCGCCGCGCTTTGGCATCGCCTACCAGGTGACTCCTAAACTCGTCGCCCGCGGCGGCTTTGGCCTTTTCTATAACGGCTTTGAGAACCGCGGCTTTTCACCGAACCTGGGAGAGAACTATCCCTTCCAGTTCAACTTCCAATACTCGGCCGCCGATGACGGCCACCCCATCTCATTCCCGGGTTGCGCGCCGACGGCAACCTTCGAGGTTGGGTTCTCCTGCACTCCGCTGGATCCTACCCTGGTGAATGCGTCAGGCCTGGCTCTACGCGGAATTCAGTTCAACTATCAGACTCCGTATTCGATGAGCGGCAACTTCACGTTGCAATATCAGGTGACCCCCACCCTGACCGTGCAAGCGGGTTATGTCACCTCGTTGTCGCGGCATCTGGAGTCGTTCCCCGGCTCCAACCTGCCCACTCAAATCCTGCCGGTTGACGCTTCTCTTACAGGAACCCCGGCTTCGCAGGGTGGAATTCCGTTCCCCGATTTCGGTGAAAACGCCAGCTACGCCATTACCAGCGGGAATAGTCACTACAACTCGTTGCAGACCAAGGCAGAAAAGCAGTTCGCAGGCGGCCTGTCTTTCCTGGCGACGTACACCTGGTCCCAGGCTCGCACGGATGCGGGCGACCTGCTGAACGGCGGCAGTTTGCAGGGTTTCCGAGCACCCGATGTTGCGGGCGCTGGAATCCAGTATGACTACGGTCTAGCCGATTTTGATGTTCGGAACGTGGTTCACTTAAGCGGTTCGTACGAACTTCCCTTCGGTAAAGGCAAGCATTTTGGCGCCAGCTCCAGCGGGGCCGCCAACGCTCTGCTGGGAGGTTGGACTGTAAGCTGGGGCATTGTGCTGCAAGGCGGCCAGCCCATGACCTTGCCTTGTCCATCGGGCACAGGCAACGGCACGGGTTGCTATGACATCCTGGTTTCGGGTCAGGATGTGAAGCGAGGAATGCACATAGATTCCAACGGGCAGCCAAGCTTCCTGGGAAATCCGGCGGCCTTCACTCAGCCCTGCGTGTGGCGCAGCACAGGACCCGACACCAGTTCGGTTCCGGGATGCATTCCGATTGACGGCGGCCTCGGCTTGCTGGGCGGCTCACCCACTCAGATCGCCGGTCCAACTTTCCACCGCTTCGATTTCTCGACCTTTAAGGACTTCCGCCTTAGTGAGCGCTTCCGCATGCAGTTCCGGGCGGAGTTCTTCAACATTCTCAATCACCCGAACTTCAACGCCCCTGGGTTTGGCGGCAACGGCGTCGTGGCCGTGTCGGGCGCGACCAACTTCACCAGTTCGAACTTTGGCGAAGTCGGTTCCACCCGTGATGCTCCCTACGATCCGAGGCAGATTCAGTTCGCTTTGAAGCTGTTCTACTGAGTTAGTTGTCTTCGGGCGGGAGGCGTTCAGTCAAAATGCTTTCCGCCCGTTTCACATGCGCCGGACTGTCCCGCCTGTTCCGGCGCGGTGTTAGCATGGAAACACCGTGATCATCCGGCTCCGGTCGCTGTGGCTGTATCTTCCCGCTTCCCTGCTCTTCCTGTTGGCGTGTGCGCCGTTTACCTTGGCTACAGACGGTCCGAATCAGCGTCTGGAGCAGGATTTCCAGGCTGCGGTGGAGCAATATAACTCTGGGCATTTCCCTGAGGCGGCGCAGCGCCTGGAGGCATTGCTGCGTCAAGTTCCCGAAAGTTTCGATGCGCACGAACTGCTGGGGCTGGTTTATTCGGCGCAATCGCAGGACACCAAGGCCAGCCCTCACCTGCAAGAAGCGGTAAAGTTGAAGCCGGATTCGGCTTCGGCGCGCACGAATCTGGCGGCGAATCTGGTGCGCCTGGGAAAGTACGAGCTTGCGGGCGAGCAGTTCCGCAAGGCGGCGGAACTTGATCCCAAAAATTTCGACACCAATCACAACCTGGGCGAGTTTTACGTGCAGGCGCGCAAGATGGCGGAGGCGGCGCGCTTTCTGGAGCGGGCGCAGCAGATCAATCCGGCTTCCTACGACAACGGCTATGACTTGTCGCTGGCGTACATACTGACCGGGCGAACGGCGGACGCGCGCCAGCAGATTCACGCGCTGCTGCAGCAGAAAGACACCGCCGAACTGCACAACCTGCTAGGCGAGGTGGAAGAGAAAGACGGGAAGTATGTGGAGGCAGTCAATGAATACCAGACTGCGGGCCACATGGATCCAAGCGAGAGCAATCTCTTCGATTGGGGCAGCGAGCTGCTCATTCACCGCACGCTTGATCCGGCGATCGAGGTGTTTCGCCAGGCTTCAGAACGTTATCCGCAGTCTCCCCGGCTGATTATTGGCTTGGGCATGGCGCTGTACTCGCGGGGGAACTACGATGAGGCCGTGAAGGCGCTTCTCCATGGCGCCGATCTGGATCCCTCCGACCCCAGCTGCTATCTGTTTTTGTCGAAGGCATACGACAGCTCACCGGGACAGGCGGACGAGGTGATTCAACGCTTCCGCCGCTTCGCCGAACTGCAGCCGAAAAACGGACGCGCGCTCTACTACTACGCCATGAGCTTGTGGAAAGGGAAACGGGCGCAGGATCCGGACCTGGATTTAGGGCAGATTGAGGGATTGCTCAAGAAGGCGATTGCGCTGGATGACAAGCTGGCGGAGGCCCACTTGCAGTTGGGGAATTTGTATTCTGACCAGACGAAGTACGCGGAGGCGATTCCGCAATATCTGCGGGCGCGGGAGTTGAATCCTGACCTGGCGGACGTTCACTACCGGCTGGGCCAGGCCTACGTGCACACCAAACAGAAAGAACTTGCGCAGAAGGAACTGCAGGTCTATCAGCGGCTCCGGGCCGAGCATCTTGCCGAACTGGACAAACAGCGGGCGGACATCCGGCAGTTTGTCTATTCGGCCAAGAATTCGCCTTCGACGAAGCAGTGACACTAGAGACTTCATATTTTCTTTGCGTCCACTGCGATTCCTGCGGCTAAGGCTTTCAACCGCAGAGAACGCAGAGAGCACACAACTGATCGTTTGGAATGTCTGACTCTTCTCTACAAACCGAGCGAGTGCGAGCGGCGCTGGCAGCGTCCAGTCCGCGGGAAGTTGCCCGGCTGGTGTCTCTCAGCCGGCGGGAGTTCCTGCGCACGGCTGCGGGCGTGGCACTGGGTGGAACACTTCTGCGCTCGAATCCGCTGGCGCGGGCCGCAGTTGCGAGCAAGAAGAGAAAAATCATTGTTGTCACCTTCGGTGGCGGCGCTCGCGACCAGGAGACGTTCGCTCCCGAGGGGCAGGAGAACATTCCGCACCTGATGCGGGAACTGATCCCTCAGTCGGCCTTTTTCACCCAGGTTGTGAATCGGGGAATTCTAGGACACTATGTGGCCACCGCGAGCCTGGCGACCGGAGTGTACGAGACCATCAACAACTTCGCTTCCCTTCCCCCGGAATATCCCACGGTGTTCGAATATTTCCGCAAGGATTTGAAGCGACCCTCCTCCGATGCCTGGGTGGTGGCGCCCAGCAATGGCTTCAACCGCATCGGGGAAAGCAACCACCGCTCGTACGGCGCCGGGTTAGGAGCGCGCGTAATTCTTCCCAAACACCTTTTGACGGCTGCGATGCGCGGCGGTGCAACCGACTATGAGCACCTGCTGCGAGATAACTACGAAACGCCATTCCGCGCGCCGGAACTTGCGGGCAGCGAGTTTGAATTGCAGCAACTGGAGATGATCCTGAAGCTTTCCGTCGATGATTTCAAGGCGCACGCACGGACGCTTTCCAGCCCGGATGAGCTTTCGGTGTACATCACGCGACAGCTGATGCGGCAAGTGGCGCCCAGCCTGCTTTGGATCACGCTGCACGACATTGATGTCGCTCACGCCGGAGCTTATTCACTGTACGTCGAGGGCATCCGGCGGACTGACCGGCTGTGCGCGGAGCTGTGGCAGGCGGCGCAGAGCGAACCGGAATACGCGGGCAAGACCACCATGTTTATCCTGCCGGATTTCGGCCGCGATGCCGACGAGGATTCGGCCGGCAACGGGTTTCAGCACCACCGCACCGGTGACCCGCTCTCACGCACCACCTGGCTGATGGCATTGGGCGCGGGGGTTCGCGAGGGTGTGGTCTACGACCGGGCCACCGATTCCACCGACCTGGTGCCGACGTTGGGTTCGATGCTGGGGTTCTCGCCATCGCTGGCGCAGGGCAAGCCGATAACGGAACTTTTGTAGTCCGATGCTTCCTCATGATCTCAAGCCGGAGCAGTTCCGCAGCTACCCTCCCGATGCCCGCAAGCTGGCAGTGGACTACCTGGGCACGCTGCAAAAACTTCCCCTCGCGTTCTTGCCGAGCCTATTGCGCGAAGCTATAGAGTACGACTACAAATTTCCGGTCGAGCGCAAAGCCCTGGAGCAGGAACTGGCGATGCTGGCCGGGCTCTCTTCGGGCCAGCTGGGGGAGCGGCTGCAAGCCTTCGAGCACATTTCAATCTCACCGCAGCTGGAAAGAGCCGATTGGGTAAACGCGCCGGCGCAATTTGTGGAACAGCTCTCGGCTCATCTGTGGTCCACACATCAACAGGACGCCTTTCGCAAGGCCGCGCTGGAGTATGCCGATCGCCTGCGTGAGGCAACGCCGCCGGAGCCGCTTCCGACACCGCGTTTGGGAATTGCGGTGATTGGGCAGGGGGTAAATGCAAGCAGCGAGCCGCTGTTTCGCAAGCTGCGCCCACACGGAGTGTACTTCAAGCGCGTGAAGCCGGAAAACGGAATGCAACTGCTGCTGAATGCTGTCGCCGACCGGGCGAAGGCACACCCGGCTCCCTACGGGCACTGGTATGTGGATGGAGGCGCGCAAATGGACCACGATCCTGCGCTCATCTGCGTCTCTTACAAGGGGCTGGAAACGGCGCGCGCCGAGCTTCTGCGCAGAATGCAGGCCGAAATCGACCGACCCGGCATGGGGCCGGAAACTTTGCGCAGCGTGATGGCGAAGCTGCACCCCTCCGACCTCGGCGTAACGAAAGAGGACGCTGTGCTGAGCCGCTTCGAAGTAAAGGTATTGACCGAGGGCTCGGGCACTCAGATTTTCAGCACGACCTTCGCTCAGTGGACAGCTCGCGAGGCCCTCCGACGCGCTCAGCCGCTGACGTTGATGGTCCGCTTCGCTCCGCGCCAGCGGCAGAAGCCGATGAACGAACTGCTCACTCCCGTGCACAATGAAGTGGAACTCGATCCCGCGGGTTCGCTGCTGGATGCCGACATGGGGGCGTACTACAACTGGCTGAATCAGCAGCGACTGCCGGGGGCGGAACAGTCTTCTTTTCTGGCGTGGTTTGAAGACCACAACGAAGCCGTGGCGATTGCCCCTTCCCTGCCGCGCGGAACCGAGTCCACCACATCCGGCGACCTGAGGACGATGCTTTCCTGGATGACTTGATTCGCACTAAAGAACCGCCCCTCATGCTAGCGCCTTGCTGAGGATGACAAGTACACCCTTCTTCACCCTGCGCGCCGGAACTCTTCCAGCGCGGCGCTCACGCGCTCCAATCCGCCGCTGACCGTTTCCGTGGTTCCGCACAACCCCAGGCGGAAGTGCTGCTCCTGCTCGAAGAATTCTCCGGGCACTACAGTCGTCTCGAATTTATCGCGCAACAGGGCGACGAAGTCTGCCGTGCGGCCCGTCTTTAGCCGCGGAAATATGGTTGTGCCGAACCGACTGGGCGGGCAAACTACTTCGCTGTGCGCGGCCAGAAAGTCGTTCACCAGCGCGCGGTTGGTGTCGAGCAGGCCGCGGGCGCGTTCGCTAACGCGGTCCATGTGGTCGAGAGCGACCACCGCGATGCACTCCGCGGGGTGCACAGGAGATCCGTAAGTAAAGTCCACAATCTGCCACATGCGCTTCACCAGCGAGGGCTCGGCCAGAATCCACCCGCAGCGGATGCCGCTCAGCCCGTAGGCCTTGGTCAGGCTGCTGGTAACTACGAAGTTTGCGCCCAAATGGAAAGCAGAGCGCCATGCCGGGTCGAATATAGCTTCACGATATACCTCGTCCACCAGGACTCGCGCTCCCACCTTGGCCGCCATCTCGCCCACCTGGCGCATGGTGTCGTTGTCGGTAAGCGTGCTGCTGGGGTTGTGCAGGTTGCACACCACCACCAGCCGTGTTTGCGAAGTGAGCCTCCGCTCCAGTTCCCCCAATCCCAGGCGGAAGTCGTGTTCCGGGCGCCGTTCGAAGCGGCTCACCTTGGCCCCGAGATGTTCGAGGATGGTCAGCAGCGGATCGTAGGTCGGCTTCTCGACTAGAACTTCATCGCCCGCGTGGACCAGCGCCGTCAACGCCACATAATTGGCCATGGAGGTGCCGAGGGTATAGACCAGGTTCTCCCGGCTTACCGCAGACTTCGCCGCCAGGCGTTGCATCAGCGGTTCGTATCCGTAAGGGCCGGTGCCGCCCATCTCCAGGTCTTCCATTCGCACCGGCAACTCGGCCAGGGGATAGTCCACCACACCACTCACCGCCAGATTGAAGCGCGCGGCAGAATGCAGCTTTGCCCACTCCATGTAGCGTGAGAAGGCCTCGGTGCGAGCGCTCATACCTTGATCTCCTGTCGTGATTTCCGGCCGGCCCGGCTCCACAGAAAATACACGGGAATGCCCGCCAGCAGCAGCCCGATGCCGATGAGGCTGTTCTGCGGATAGCGAACGATGGCGTTGCCAACCACCCACCAGCATATCGCGGTAAAGGCCAGAGTGGTAACCGGGTGGCCCGGAACCCTGTAACCGGGCGCTGCGCTCATGGCGCCCCGCCGCACGCGGCGGCGGAAGATGAAGATTGTGGTTGCGGTCAGGCCGAAGAACAGAAAATCGACCGAGACCACATAGTTGAGAATCTGCTCGTAGCGGCCGGAGAGCGCGATCACGATAGTCCACACGCTTTGTACGATGATGGCCACCACCGGCACGCGCGTCCGCGGGTGCAGCCATGCCATCTGGCGGAAGAACAGGCCATCGTCGGCCATGGCGAAGTAAACCCGCGGCGCGGTGAGGATAGCCTGGCTGAGAAAACCGAGCGTGGAAATTGCGATCGCGGCCGCGATGAACGTTGCGCCACGCTCGCCGAGTGCCGCGCGCATCACAGTACTGGCGGGTGTTGTGGTGGCCGCCAGTCCTTGCGGTCCGAGCGAGCGTACGCACACCCAGTTCACCGCGGTGTACAGCACTACCACTCCGAGAACTCCAACCAGCAGAGCGCGCGGGAGGTTCTTGCGCGGCTCGCGGATCTCCGCGGCGATGAAGTTGGCGGTCTGCCAGCCGCCGTAGGCGAAAAGCACCGGAACCATCGCTGCGCCGAATGAGGCCAGAGGCGTGGAGTCTGCGACCACCGCCGGCGCTTTCCCGTGGACACCAGCCAGCGCCAGGCCGAGGATGACCATGGCGGCAATGGCGATGATCTTCAGCGCCATCAGTACACTTTGGGTTCGACCGCCGGTCTTAACTCCGAAGCAGTTGATCAAGGTGAGGATGCCAAGCGCGACCGCGGCAATCAGCCAGTCCTGCAGGTGCGCGCCGGTGAGTTCAATAAAGTAGCGGGCAAAAGTGATGGAAACGGCTGCCATGCCGCCAGTTTGGATCACCAGCAGGAGCACCCACCCATAAAGGAAGGCGACCGCCGGATGATAGGCTTCACGGAGATAGGCGTATTGCCCGCCTACTTCGGGAAGAGTCGCCGCCAGTTCCGCCCAGATGAACGCGCCGCCCAAGCCAATGAAGCCGCCGAAAATCCATGCGCCCAGGATCAATGCAGGTGTGTGGACCTGGCGCGCCACCACATACGGGTTCATGAAAATGCCGGCGCCCACGATGCCGCCCATTACCACCATGACGGCGTCGAACAAGCCGAGTTGCCGGGCCAGGCGCGGTTTGGAGTCGGGTGAGGCGGGCTGGTTACTCACGTTGTGGGTTGGCCGCGAAATGAGGCATTTTTGGTTTTGGAACGCGAAGCATTGTACATCGCCCGATGTAGGCGCGAGCGTCGCTGCCGGTGCAGGACCGGCACGGCCCGGGCAAGCGAAGGACGCTACCCGGTTTTGGGCTTAAACGTATCTACGATTCCGCTGCCCTCGCGTATCGTCAGGATCTGATTGGCCCTTACCTGGGTGAATTTTTCCACCTTCTGCGTGGTCGGCCACTTCACTTCAATCAAATCTGCCGCGGCGGCCTTGCCCAGGCCGAAGTGCAGGCGCAAGTCGCATTGCGACATTACGCTCGATCCGCTGTGAACTTCATCCATCTGTGCGTGCTTGCCCGTCACCACCCTGACCCGCGCTCCGATGGCGGTGCGGTTGCACTTGGTTCCGATCAGCTTGATCTTGATCCAATTCTGCGTGTTGCCGCCGTCGTTACGCAGCAGCGAGGGCAGATCGTTCATATTCAGAACCAGGGCGTCGATATCGCCGTCGTTGTCGTAATCGCCGAAAGCAGCACCCCGGCTGGAATATCTTTCAGTTATACCTGGTCCCATCTCGTCGGAAACGTCCTTGAACCGCCCGTTTCCCAGGTTCTTGTACACCAGCCGCGGGTTCTTGTAGGTCTGGCCAATATCGTGGCCTTCGATTTCAGGATAAACATGGCCGTTGATCTGAATAATGTCCTGCCAGCCGTCGTTGTCGTAATCGACGAAGCCGCAGCCCCAGGCGACGTAGCGATTGTTGATGCCTACACCCGAAGAAAATGTAACGTCCGTGAACGTGCCGTCGCCGTTGTTGTGATAGAGGTTGCAGGTATCGTCGGCAAAGTTGGTTTTAAAAATATCGAACCAGCCGTCGCAGTCATAGTCGGCCACAGCCACTCCCATTCCGGCCTGCTCGTGGCCGTTGTCGCTATAAGCGCAGCCGGCGATCACGGCGATGTCGGTGAACGTTCCGTTGTGGTTGTTGCGATACAGAATGCTTGGTTCTGAGTCCACCGCGACATAGATATCGGGCCAGCCGTCGTTGTCAAAGTCGTAGGACACGGCAGTGATGGAATAGCGTGGGCCCGGCTTCAGGACGCCGGCCTTTTCTGAGACGTTCGTGAACGTACCATCGCCGTTATTACGGTAGAGAACGTTGGTGTCGCCAGTAAGGCCGCGCGGCCCGCACATCACCGGAATGCCTTTCCATTGGCAGGTGGGCGCATCGCCGGCGGCGGGCGCCTTCGCGGGATCGAGCTTGATGTAGTTACAAATGAAGAGATCGAGATGCCCGTCGCGGTCGTAATCGAGCCAGGTGCAGCCCGCACCCCAGCGATATTCGTCGTTTTGAACCCCGGCCTTGTGCGTTGCGTCCGTGAAAGTGCCGTCGCCGTTATTGTGAAACAGAATATTGTGGCCCCAGAAGCAGCAGAAGAGATCGTCCCAGCCGTCGTTGTCGTAGTCGCCGACGCAAATGCCGGTCTGCCAACCGGTGCGGGCGAGGCCGGATTTTTCAGTGACGTTGGTAAAGGTGCCGTCGCGATTGTTTTTATAGAGTTGCGATGTCGGCGCTTTGCCCAGAGGCCAGTCATTATCGAGGTGCGTGCCATTGGTGAGATAGATGTCAAGCCAGCCGTCGTTATCGTAGTCGAAAAAGGCCAGGCCGCTGCCCTTGGCCTCGATGATGTAACGCTTGCGATCGACACCGCCCCACACGTTGGGGATGTTCAGCCCCGCTTCCCGGCCCACATCGACAAACTGAACGGGGGACGACTCCCGCTTGTCGGCCGGCGTAGTTTGCAGGAAGAGCGGTTTTTTCCACCTCCAGAGAGGAGTGGTGAGCGCGTCCAGCAACGCACTTCCGAACATGATGGAAGATGAGCCCAGGAATCGCCGGCGGGAAAAATTCATAAGTCAGTAGATCGCAATCTCCAAACTCCGCGACCTCGGCGGATGTTCCTGGTGTCCTCGGCGTTTTAGGGTTTTTGCTAACTGCGAAACAAAACCTTAAATCGCCGAGGACGCTGAGGACCGCCGCCGAGTGCGCGGAGATTTGCTGGTGCGGTTAGTGGCTCGTCACCTTAGGAAATTTTCGGGGGACGATTCCTGTGCCTTCCTTCACGGCGATGATCTGGTCAATCGGCACATCTTTGAGCCGGTCTACCTGCCCGCTGGGCCAGGTAATCTCCAGCGAGTCGATATTGGTTCGTTTGCCCAACCCAAAGAAAATTCGGGGATCGCTGGCCGACATGTAGCTCATTCCGCCTTTGGCCTGCTCCACGTGTACGAATCCCTCCGAACTGAGCTTCAGAGATGCCCCGATGCCATCGCGGTTGGATTTGGTTCCGATCAACAACACCTCCAGCCACTGGTTGGCATTGCCGCCGTCATTGCGCAAAAGTTCCGGATAGTCGCCGCGGTTGTTGATAGCGATGTCAATGTCGCCATCGTTGTCGAAATCGGCGGTGGCCAGCCCGCGGCCGGCGATGGGGCGCATGAAATCGGGTCCCAGGGTATCGGAAACTTTTTCAAACTGGCCTTTGCCCAAGTTGCGGTACATGAGGAGAGGTTCTTTGTACGACACTTCGCCGTGGTAGAGCTGAATATTATCGAGCATCGCGCCGTTCAGTTGCAGGATATCAGGCCAGCCATCGTTGTCGTAGTCCACAAACTTCATGGAGACGCCGCTCAGCAGAATTGCCTTGTTGCCGATGCCGGAGCGGAAGGTGGCATCCTCAAAGGTGCCGTCGCCATTGTTGTGGTAGAGGCGATTCAGTTCGAGATCGAGATGGGTGATGTAAATGTCCTGCCGGCCGTCGCCATCCACGTCGGCAGCATCGATGCCCATGCCCGCCTCGTAACGGCCGTCTTCGCTGGCCGCCATGCCGGAGATGAGGGAAACATCTTCGAAAGTTCCGTCGTGCTTGTTGATAAAGAGAAAATTAGGCCAGGAATCGTTGGCGATGGCGATGTCGGTCCAGCCGTCGTTGTTGAAGTCGGCCAGCACCACGCCCATGCCCTTGGATTCGGGCTTGCCCACGCCGGAGGCGTCGCTCACGTCGGTGAACGTCCCGTCGTGATTGTTGTGGTAAAGCTTGGTCTTCTGCCCTTTGTAATTTCCCGGATGGCAGTAAGAACGGTAGCCGGGCTTGCGCTCGCCGCACCACAGATTGTTCTTGGGGCTCCACTCGATATAGTTGGTGACCACCAGATCGAGCCATCCGTCCTTGTCATAATCGAACCAACCGGCGCTGGTGGACCAACCACCCTCGTCGGCGACACCCGCTTTGGCCGTGACGTCGGTGAAGGTGCCGTCGCCATTGTTGTGATAGAGGATAGCGCGGCCGTAGCCGGTGACGTAGAGATCTGGATAGCCGTCGTTGTCAAAATCGCCGACGGCCACGCCCTGGCCGTAGTGCCCTTCGCCGCCGACGCCGGCTTTCTCGGTGACATCGGTGAAAGTTCCGTCTCCGTTATTGTGGTATAGCGCGCAGCGCAAGGGATGCGGCGGCTTGTAGATATCCGTGGCGGCCGATTGGACGAAGAAGAGATCCATCAGCCCGTCCTGGTCGTAGTCGAGCCAGGCCACGCCGGTGCCCATGGTTTCCAGGTAATACTTTTCGTCGGTTTGGGTGGAGTCCTGAAGGAAGGTGATTCCCGCGGCCTGCCGGATATCGGTATAGCGAACAGTTATAGGAGGATCGGGCTTCTTCGCTGCCGGCGCGGATTGCGCCGGCGGGCGAGCGGCCATGCTCAAAACGAAAAGCGGGCCGAACAACACACTGCACTTGAACCGCAAACTGCTGCCGCGATTTATTGTCGTTTCTCCCCCACCCTAGAGTGTCCTGTCGGCAAGCGAGATCGCCAGTTGCAGCAACTGCTGCCGCGCCGCCATCGGCATGGGTTCGGTTCCGGAAGAAGCCGCCGCCGGCGCGCTCGACAAAGCTTCCTCAATCCGGTTCACGTCCAGTCCGCCGGCGTGGCTGTTCTTGAAGCGGTCCAGCACTTCCTTCGCTTTTGCGATCTGTCCCGTCTGATAATAGAACACGCCTAGCGTTGAGTAGCTGCCCGGCCACTCCGGTAAGAGGTCCACGGCGCGCTCCAGGCGTTCGGCGGCTTGCGCGGTTTTGCCCTGCAGCACCGAAATCAATCCCAGGCCCCACAGAAGTTTTCCGGAACCGGGGATTCGAGCCAGGCCCTTCCGCAGCGTTGCCTCCGCACCGGGCACGTCTTTGTCGCGCAACTGGATCAAGGTCAGCGAGAGATAATACTGGTCGTTATCGGGATTGCGGCTGATGGCATCACGGAAGATCTCCTCCGCCCGCGACGTTTCGCCGAGATGCGCCTGTATATCTCCCAGCAAAGCCAGAAACACATCATCCTGTTGGCCCTTGGCCGAGACCTGTTGAGCGGTTTCCAAAGCCTCGGCGTACGATCGCTTGCGGAAATAAGCGTCGGCCAGGTCGAACTTCACGTCGTCAGAATCGGGGTTGGCACGTAAGGCGTTCTGAAAATGTTGGATGGCGTCGTCATACAAACGATAGCGAGCCAGCAGCACGCCTACGCCGGTCTGGGTGCGGAAATCGCCCGCACTCATCTGGTCGAGCTGCGCAACGGTGCTTCGTGCGTCCTCAATCCTGCCGAGTTTCAGATACGTTTCTGCAAGAAGATAAAGGTCCTGCGGCTGGTCGGGATGCTTCTTGATCTGCTCGAGCAGATTTGTGAGGTCGAGTTCGGTGCGGGCCTGGGGGGCCAGGCTTGAGCGGCTATCGAGGTACTCGAACAGGTGCTGGTAGGGGTAGGGCCCGGTCGAAGCATCCTTGGAGAGGGTTTGAAATACGCTCAGGTCGCGCTGCGCGGCCTCGGTCTGATGCAGGCTCCGCTCCACCATCGCCAGCTTGTAATAGCCGGCGGCGGGATCGCGGCTCACCTTCACGTATTTCCTGAGCAGCGTGGCAGCGTCTTCAAACTTCTTGTTGGCGAGTCGTAGATTCGCCAACTCGAGCAGGGCTTCGGAGTAATCGGGGTTCGCGCGCAGCGCCTGCTGAAACAGATCCTCTGCCCGAGCGTGATTTCCCTGTCGCTCCTCGATAAAACCCAGGTTGAACAAGCACGAGGCGTTGTGCGGGTCTCGCTTGAGGCCTTCGTCGAAGTACTTTCTGGCTTCATCGAAGCGTCCCAGATGCCGGTAGGAGAGGCCCATGAATACGTAGGAGCGTGCCGAAGGGTCCAAGTCGATGAGGGTTTTGAACTCATCGATGGCCCGCTCCGTCTTCCCTGCCATGAAAAAGCTCTCGCCAAGAGCGGCGTGCAGGTCGGCACGTTGCGGATCGATCTTTATGCCCGACTCGAGAAGGGGGATGGCATCTTCGAAATAATTCTGGGTCATGCTGACCCGCGCGAGAAGAAAGATGATGTCGGTATTCTCAGGAGCGAGTTTGTGGGCGCGCACCAACAGATCCAGAGCGTCCACCGGCCGCTTCTCATCGGAGTAAACCTGCGCCAGCAGGTAGAGGGTTTCGGGTGAATCCGGCTTCAGCTTCAGCGCGCGGTTCAGCACCAGCTCAGCTTTGGAGTGATCGCCGGCCCGCAGGTATGCCTGCCCGAGGTTGTGGAGGATCTCAAAAGTTTCGGGCTGCAATGCATTAGCCTTTTCCAGTTCCAGTTGCGCGGCGCGGTATTGTTTCTCGGAAGCCAGCAGCACGCCCAGAGTGAAATGCAGTTGTACGTCATTTTTGTTGGCCGCGGAAAGCTCGTTTGCGGTTTTCAATCCTTCCGCAGTGCGGCCGGCGCGCAAGTAAGCGCGAACCAGGTTGGAACGCGAGGCCACGTTCTGCGGACGCACCCGCTGCAGGTAGGCGATGGCCTGGGCGGGCGAATCGTTGGCCATCAACACCAGCGCCAGATTGTAGTTGCCGTCGCGATTCGCAGGGTCGAGACGCACAGCCGTGCGAAACTCCTTCTCCGCAAGATCGAGTTTACCTTGCGCCACATAGGCGTTGCCCAGGTTGTTGTGGGTTTTGGTGGATTTAGGGTCGAGTTTGAGCGCGTGCTGAAATGCTTCGAGGGCGTTGGGGAAATCCTTCTCCGCGCTGTACACGATCCCCAGCAGGTTATAGCCTTCGACACTATCGGGATGCTGTTGCAGCCCTTCCTGAATTTTCTGCTTGGCCTCAGCGATCGAACCCTGTTGCAGGAGTGTTTCCGCCTCGCTAAAAACCGAGGCCACCTTGGAGGATTGCCGAGAATCGCTGGAAGCTGCGTGCTGCTCTGTGGAAGAGGCGCCGAGCGGGGCTATAGCCAGTGATAGGGCGAGGATGCCGGGCAGTTTCCACCGGCTGGCCGCGTCTCGGAAGCAACGCTGCAATGCCGCTCCGGTTAACATCCCCAGGACCGCCTCCCACCAGCGCCGAAGCGCAAGGTCACTGTAGCATTTCCAGCGTCTGTCGGGCCACCTTGTGCTGGGGCTGCAGACGGAGCAAAGCTTGCAGGGTCTCTTTCGCCTTATCTTTTTCTTGCAGAATCACGTACAGGCGGGCCAGGTTGAGGTATGCCTGATCGAAGTTCGGCGCCACACGCACGCAGGTCTGAAACTTCTCCTCAGCCTCGGGATAGCGCTGCTGGCGAATGAACAGCACTCCCAGATTGTTCAGCGCCTCGGGATAGTCCGGGCGAAGGTCCACGGCTCTTTCCAAATATTGCTGCGCGCGCGGA
>DATJXG010000299.1:0-29787 GCA_035500455.1 Terriglobales bacterium
CCAAAATCGCGCACACTCTGCCGCGGCTCAATGAACGTCCGCCCCACGTAGTGATTGCGGATTAAGGCAAAGCGGAAGGGAAGGCCGCTTTCCGCCGAATAGCCCAGCGCGGCGGTGACGCCGGAATCAGGCACGGGCACAACCAGATCGGCGTCCACCGGAGCCTCTTGCGCCAGTTGCCGGCCCAGCGCTTCGCGGCTCTCCTGCACCTGGCGCCCGAACACCATGCTGTCAGGACGGGAAAAATACACATGCTCGAAGATGCAGCTCGACTGCGCCGCCGCCGATGCGTAAAAGCGCGAAGTAATCCCCTCGGGCCCAACCACCACCAGCTCGCCCGGCTTCACTTCGCGCACATAAGTCGCGCCGATAAGATCGAAGGCGCAGGTTTCGGAGGCGAAAACGATCGTGTCCTGCTTGTGCCCCTCGGGGGCGGGAATGCGGCCCATCGCCAGGGGACGAAAGCCGCGGGGATCGCGGGCGGCAAAGATGCGGTCGGCGCTGATCATCACCAGCGAGAACGCGCCTTCCACCCGGCGCAGCGCATCGGCCATCGCCTCGGGCAGGGTATGCTCGCGCGACAGCGCGATCAGGTGCACGATCACTTCGGTATCGCTGTTGGTCTGAAAGATCGAGCCTTGCGCTTCCAGCCGGCCGCGAATCTCCATGGCGTTGACCAGATTGCCGTTATGCGCCAGCGCGGTGGCGCCCTTGTTGGATTGCACCATGATGGGCTGGGCGTTGAGCAGGGAAGAATCGCCCGCGGTCGAATAGCGCGTGTGCCCGATGGCCAGTGAGCCGCGAATGCGGGAAAGCACATCTTCCGTAAAGATATCGGCGACCAGGCCCATGGCGCGGTGAGCGTTCAGCGTCAATCCGTTGGAGCTGACAATCCCCGCCGACTCCTGCCCGCGATGCTGCAAGGCGTGCAGGCCAAGGTAGGCGAGGGTCTCAGCCTCAGGATGGGCATAGATGGCGACCACGCCGCATTCATCGCGAAATTTGTCGGAGGTTAGCATTCAGCACTCGGCATTCAGCCGTCAACAGTCAGCCATTAGCCTCTGGCTTCTCGCCAAAACAACAACCTTTGTCATCCGTCGCTTCGCTCAGGATGACAATTCACAGTAAACTCGGCGCTCTCGGCGGCTGTTCTCAGCGAACTCTGCGTTTTAAGACTTCACTCAACAATGGGAAATAACGCTCACATCTACTCCGCTCTCAAAGCCGCCTGCAGCGCGCCTTCATACCCTTCCCGCAACCCGGCTACATCCGCCGACACTGCCGCCCGGCCATCCAGCCTGATCTCCAATTGTTGGGAAGTCGTCTCGCCCAGGACCTCGGCTGAGAGCCCGTATTGTACCGCCACCTGTTGGATGCGCCCCAGGTTCTCGCGGGCGCACGAGATCACTACCCGGCTGGCGTCTTCGCCGAAGAGGGCGCATTCAGCGGGCAAGCCATGCGCGGGAACGTCCGCATCAACCCCAACTCCCCGCCCAAACGCCGCTTCCGCCAGCGCTACCGCAATGCCGCCCTCGGAGCAATCGTGCGACGAATCCAGCAGACCGGCCTGAGCCAGTTCCACCAGCGCTTTTTGCAGAGCAGCTTCTCTTTCGAGTTCCAGGGCCGGCGGAAAACCCCAGAGTTCTCCCAGAATCTCTTTCGCGTACTCGGAGGAGCCAAATTCAACCTCAGCATCGGTCACATCGCCCGGCTCGGAAGCCCGCAGCAAAACCACCACCCGCCCGGTTTCGCGAAATTCCGGCCGCACCGCCCTGTGGACATCCTCCAGAATTCCCACGATGCCGAGCACCGGCGTGGGATAGATGCCTTCGCCCAGCGTCTCGTTGTAAAAGCTGACGTTGCCGCCGGTGATGGGAACCTCCAGCTCCTCGCACGCCCTGGTAATGCCGTCGATGGCCTGCGAGAACTGCCACATGATGTGCGGCTTTTCCGGATTGCCGAAGTTCAGGCAGTTGGTCGCGCCCACCGGCGTCGCGCCGGCGCAAGCGACGTTGCGCGCGGCTTCGGCCACCGCGTGCATCGCGCCCAGCCGCGGATCGAGATAGCACCAGCGCCCATTGCCGTCGAGCGCCATGGCCAGCCCGCGCTGTGAGGCCCCGGGGTTCGAATTTTTGACGCGAATCACTCCGGCATCGCCCGCGCCCGGGCCTTCCACGGTATTGGTCTGCACCATGTGGTCGTACTGCTGCCAGATCCAGCGCTTGCCGCTGATGTTCGAGCTGGAGAGAAGCTGTCTGAGATCGTCGGTGAAATCCGATTTCTGGCCGAGCTTGATGTGCTCCGGCATTTCGCGCGCCACCGGCGGCTCCCAGCGCTCCAGCGGCCGTTTGTACACCGGAGCATCGTCGGTGAGAGCGGAATTCGGAATGTCGGCCACCAACTCCCCGTGCTGGCGCACCCGCAGGTTGCCGCCTTCGGTTACGGCGCCGATCTCAACCGCGTCTAGTCCCCATTTCTCGAACACGCGGAACACTTCCTGCTCGCGGCCCTTCCGCGCCACCAGCAGCATGCGCTCCTGGGATTCGCTCAGCATGATCTCGTAGGCGCTCATGCCGGTTTCGCGCTGCGGCACGCGGTCGAGTTCGATCTCGATGCCCACGCCGCCGCGCCCGCCCATTTCGCAGGTGGAGCAAGTGAGGCCGGCCGCGCCCATGTCCTGAATGCCGACAACCGCGCCGGTCTGCATGGCTTCGAGGCACGCTTCGAGTAAGAGCTTTTCCAGAAACGGATCGCCTACCTGCACATTGGGCCGCTTGGCTTCGGAGCCTTCGTGGAACTCCTCGCTGGCCATGGTCGCGCCGTGGATGCCGTCGCGCCCCGTCTTCGAGCCGACGTAAATCACCGGATTGCCTACGCCGGCGGCCTTGGCGTAGAAAATTTCGGCTTTTCTAACCAGGCCAAGAGCGAAAGCATTCACCAGCGGATTGCCCGAGTAGCAGGGCTCGAACTTGGTTTCGCCGCCCAGGTTGGGCACGCCAAAGCAGTTGCCATAGGAAGCGATGCCGCTGACCACGCCTTCGAGGATGGAATGATTCTTGTGGATCTCGGATGTGGATGTGGGGCGGGCGCCCTCGCCCGCCTCAGCGTGCGGCGAGGCGACCGTCATGTCTATCGAAGCTGTCCCGGCGGGCGAGGGCGCCCGCCCCACACGATTTGCAATCGGCCCGAAGCGCAGCGAATCCATCACCGCTACCGGCCTTGCACCCATGGTGAAAATGTCGCGCAGAATTCCGCCCACGCCCGTGGCCGCGCCCTGAAACGGCTCAATGAATGACGGATGATTATGCGACTCGATCTTGAACGCGCACGCCCAGCCGTCGCCGATGTCGATGATCCCGGCATTCTCTCCCGGCCCCTGCACGACGCGGCGGCTGCGGGTCGGCAGGCGCTTCAGGTGCACACGCGAAGACTTGTAGGAGCAGTGCTCGCTCCACATCACGCTGAAAATACCGAGTTCGGTAAGCGTAGGCTCGCGGCCGCCCAGAAGCTGCTGGATTTTTTCGTATTCTTCGGGCGTGATGCCGTGCTCCCGAAGAAGCTCAGAGCCGATGGCTGGGACTAGGGAGGTGGACATGGGAGCGGTAAATCTATTGTCGCATTTCGTGGTCCGCGCTGGACAGAAGAAATGCCTGTTGAAATCCAGGCCTTTCTTTGCGTCTTTGCAATCTTTGCGTTCTTTGCGGTTGAAAGCTTTTGGGCTTATCTCTCGGGCCGGGAAGGCAATGAACCGCTAAGAACGCAAAGAGCGCAAAGAAGAACTCGTATTTTCCTCCTCCGGCGGGAATCTCGGCGCCTTGCCTCATGGTTGTCCCGTTTCCGATCCAGCTACGGCGTGGCGCACGGCATCGGCGATCTTTGCCGGCCGGTCGTAGCCATCGAAAACCTGCAAGATCACGCCGTCGCCGTCCAGCAACACATAGCGCGGCAGCGACAGATCCCCCACCGCGGCAAACCCGAAGCTGTGATAGACGACGCCATTGTCGTCCCAGCACTGGCTCCAGTGCATCTGCTGCCGAGTGATGAACTTCCGCCATACCGGCTGGCTGGAGTCCTCATCGACGCTGATCAGCGCAAAGCGGCCGGGGGGAAGTTCCGCGGAAAGACCGCGCAACGTTGGCAGAGCGGCGAGGCAGGGCGGACACCAGGTGGCCCAAAAATCCAATAGCACGAAGCGTCCCCGCAGCGAGTCGGACGAAATCGATTGGCCGTCGGCGTTGGTCAATCTGAAATCCGGCGCTAGCACCGCCTGCACCAGGGACGGCCTGGCAATATAGCGTCGTACCCGTCCACTCAAAGGCCCGTCCGGAGTGACTTCGAGATATTTCTTGAACGCCGCCACACCTTCAGCGCTGCGTCCGGAGGTCACCAGAGCCGTCCCCAGGTTGAAGTAAGCCACGTCCAGTTTGCTGTCGAGTTTCACCGCTTGCTGGAATTGCTCCACCGCCGCGCCCAGGTCATCTTTGTGATGGGACTCGATGAAATCCTGCAGCAGCGCTGTCCCGGCCAGATTGTGGGCTTCCGCACGCTCGCGGTCAGTGGAGGAAAGTTGCAGGGCTTTGCCGGCGTTTTCCTGAGCCGCCTTGAAGTTGCCCAGGCGCAACTCAGCCCAGGCTAAGCCGCGATAAGCCTCCGCAGACGTCATCGCACTCAGGCGGCTGGCATTGGCAAAGTGCTTGCGGGCCTCCTCGTAGCGGCCGAAATGGAGGGCTGCGTTCCCCAGCTTGATCTCTTGTTGGACGCCTGCACTGTCCACGCCTGGACTGTCCACACTTGGACTGTCCCCGCCTTGGGCGGCCGCCGCACCGGCACAGAAAAGCAACCCGACGCACAACAAGCCGCGGAATGTCCTGGCTGTGCTCATTAGGCCGGCTCTCGGCTCTGCCCGATATTGTATCCCCCATGAAGCCGGTCATCGCGGGCGCTGCAGCCCCACTCCGCGATTTCCCGGACTTTTGATTTCAATGAGTTAGCTGCAAGTTATTGTAAATGCTGACCCGCCTATTTCGCTGGATGCCGGTTTTCGAGTCTACGACCGCTTCCAGAGTGCCCTGCAATCGCTCAGAATTGGTCCAGGAGCCACGATCTTGCCCTCGGTGGGCCCAAGGGGCCCACCGCAATCTCCACAGGCCTTAAATTGCCTTTAAACGCATTGTTTGCTTTAAGCTATACTGGCGAGCAATCCGTCTCGCAATGAGACGCATTTTTCGTTTTTGCGCGGCCTGGAATCGTCTGGCGGGAGAAACCCTGTCCAAATGGGTGCGAGCGCGTCCTATTGCAGCTTGGCGTACTCGGCTTTCGCCGCCTTCAGAACAGGAACATCAGGATCGGCGTCCTTCCACAATGCGAAGAAGTCCTGGTATGCGGTGCGCGCTTTGGCGGTATCGCCCTGCATCGCCAGCGCCCGGGCCAATCCCAGTTGGGAAAGGGGATTGAAGGGGTTCACCGGATCAATGCCGCGGTGGTTGAGGAGTTTCTGAAACTCAGCCGCCGCTTTGGCGCCGTCGCGAGCCTGCAAATAAGCTTTGCCACGCGCGTAGATGGGCCAGAGATCCAGGCCGTCGGGCGCGGTCCCGAGTTCGTAGGGCGCGGCCGGCTCCAGGTCCTTCACTGCCTCAGCGGGATCGTTTCGGTACATCGCTTCAAAGGCGCGGGCGATCGGAATCCATCCCTGATTGATAAAAGTATCTTTGGGATGATCGCGGGCGAGGTCGTCCATCAATTTCTCGGTGCGGGGCTTCTCTCCCACCATGGCCCACGCGGTTAGGGCCGCGGCCTGAGTGTCGCGATCGTCGGACATCGCCGCGCCCTCTGCGATCTGCCGTTTTACCTGTTCGACGCTGAATCCCATCTCCTCGTCGAACGAGGCCTGCAATATGCGGGCCATGGCGGCGAATTCCGGCTGCCCGGATTTCTGCGCCACAGCAAGCGCGCGATCCATCATCTCCCGGTAGGGCTTCATCTTTCCCGAGGAACAATCGGCGAAAGCGGCCAGCATCAGCATGACCGATTCCACATCGGTCCCCGCCGAGGCTTGCACGGAGCGCTGAACCCCGGCGGTGTCTCCTTTCGCGTAGGCAATCTGCAGCAAAACCAATTCTCCGGTGCGCGGGCTGAAGCCGGCGGCGACCGCCTTGTCGATCACCGCCTTGGCTTCGTCGTAACGGTTCATGTGCAGATACGCAGCCGCCATGTTCTGGTAGGCGTAGCTGTCTTTCGGATCAAGCTGCGCGGCAGCGGCTGCGCTGGCCAAGGCCTTATCCAGTTGTCCCATCGAGCCGTAAGCGAGCGCCAGATTATCTCTGGGGACGTTATCCCGCGGGTAGAGTTGTTCCCACTGTTCGTAAGTGGCGACAGTTGCGGGGGCGTCGCGCAGAACCTCGCTCTGGTAGTGAGCCGAGATGTACAGCTTTTCCCGCTCGCTGGCACGGTCTCTCAATTCAAAGGCCTTCGCCAGGTATTTCCGCTGGTCGCCGGGGCGGTTGATGTTGCCCGAAGCCACGCCCAGGGAGGCATAGGCCATGGCGAAGTTCGGGTCCAGCTCCACCGCATGCTGCAAGTACGGAATGGCCTCGGGATCGTTCAGTATCTGGTGTGCGGCATCGCCCTGGGAAAAAGCTTTCAACGCCTCCAGCGACGAGGTGGTGGCCTTCTCCAGCGGAGTGGCGAATTTCTGCACCGAAACCAGCGACTCGCCCAGCTTCTGCCGCAGGTCGGAGGCGGCCTGGTCGAGCGATTTCAGTACTTCTTCTTTGCTATCGGCTTCCACCTGCTGCTGCGCCAGCGAATCGCCGGTCTGGGCGTTGATGGCGTTCAGGTCGATGACGTAATGGCTCCCCAGCGATGAGATCGAGCCCTCAAGCACCGCCTTGGTGGCCTCGCGCTGGGCGATTTCCTTGGCGATGTCGTTGGTGATGCGCTCATCGCGCGGCCTCCCCATGTATTTCAGGGCCTCCTCGATGCGGGATTGCGGCAGCACATTCAGGTAGGGAGACTGCCCCAGTTGCACTGCCAGAGCCTGCTTCAGAGTGCCGTCGAAGACGGTATCGCCGGTCGTGTTGACGAAATCGGCGAGCAGAATGGAATCCTTCTCCGTCAGGGCATGCGATTTGTGCGTGTAGAAGAACAGGCCGGCGATGATGACCGCGCCCAACGCCGCGCCGGCGATGAGAATCCAGCGGTTCTTAGGTGGCGCCGGCGCTGCCGTGATGGGCGCGGAAGCCGCTGAGGCCGCCGCTCCTGATGGCACCGCCGGCGTGCTTCTGCCTGACGACGAAGGCGGAACCGGAAGGACTGCGCTGCTCACCGTCGCCACTTCTTCTTCGGCGGGAATGATTACCGAGCGGCTGGAATCGGTGTCGCGCTTCAGGCGCTGCAACTCGGCGCGAATCTCGGAGGCGTGCTGATAACGCAGGTCGCGGTCTTTCTCCAGCGCGCGGTTGATGATGCGCTCCAGCTCCGCCGGCAGATCGGGGTTCAGGCGGACGGGCGAAACCGGCGCCCGTCCCAGGATCGCTTGAAAAATCACGGCGGAAGTATCGCCGCGGAAGGGCACGGTGCCGGTGGCCATCTCATAGAGCACGGAGCCGAAAGAAAACAGATCGGTGCGGGCGTCCAGCTCCTTGCCCCGCGCCTGCTCCGGCGACATGTAGGCGACGGTGCCCAGGGCGGTGCCGGGACTGGTAAGATGCGCCGCACTTACGGCCGTGGGCATGGAGGTGTCCTGCTCTGTAACCTTAACGTCGTAAGTGACTTTCGCCAGGCCGAAGTCGAGGATCTTGGCGTGGCCGCGCTTGGTCACAAAGAGGTTGGCGGGCTTGATGTCGCGGTGCACGATGCCCTCGGCGTGGGCGGCGTCGAGAGCGTCGGCAATCTCGATCGCCAGCGCCAGCAGGACTTCCAGGTCCATGGGACGCCCGCCGATTTTGTGCTTGAGGGTGACGCCATCGAGGTATTCCATGGCGATGAAGGCCTGGCCGCCGGGATCGTCGATCTCGTAGATGGTGCAGATGTTGGGATGGTTCAGGGCGGAGGCGGCTTTGGCCTCACGCTGAAAGCGGCTCAGGGCCTGGGGATCTTTGGCGACGTCATCGGGCAGGAACTTGAGGGCCACGAAGCGGCCGAGCTTGAGGTCCTCGGCCTTGAAGACCACGCCCATGCCGCCGCCTCCAAGCTTCTCGACAACGCGGTAGTGAGAGATGGTCTGGCCGATCATGGCAGGTCACGCAATCTTAGAGCGGAGAGCAAGCCCGGTCAACGAAGGCTTTTCCGCGACGTTCCCCGGCGCCCTCGGCGGCAGTTCTTTGCGCCCTCAGCGATTTCAGGTTCTTGCCTCCGCTGGCACAAATCTTAAATCGCCGAGTTCGCCGAGAAATTCCGCCGAGAAAGTCGCGCCGAGAACTTCACTCCGAGAACTTCACTCCGAGAGCTGCGGCCGAGATATGACGGCAGATGCCAGAAGTCCTTTCGAACGGGTAAACTAAAGACTAATCTTTGCTGCAAAAGGACTCCTGGCAATGCTTCTCAAGAATCGCCTTTTCACCCCCGGCCCTACTCCGCTGCTGCCGGCGGCGCAGACCGCGATGGCGTCGTTCAGCGCGCACCACCGCACCGCCGACTTCCGCGCCCTGTTCGGCCGCGTACTCTCCGACATGAAGGATTTCATCGGCACTAACAACGACGTTCTGGTGCTGGCCTCCTCGGGCACCGGCGTCATGGAAGGCGCCGTCTCCAACCTCACCTCGCCGGGAGACAAAGTTCTGGTGCTGACCGCGGGCAAGTTTGGCGAGCGCTGGACCGGGCTGGCCAAGGCTTTCGGCTGCGTCCCCGAGGTGATCAGCGCCCCCTACGGCGAGACCTTCTCGCTCAGCGAAGTGCGGCAGCGGCTCACGCCCGACGTGCGCGTGGTTTACGTGCAGGCGACGGAAAGTTCCACCGGCGCCCGCCACGATGTAAAGGGCATTGCAGAAATTGTGCGCGCCGCGGGCGACGACACGCTGCTGGTGGTGGACGCCATCACCGGCCTTGGAACCACACATCTAGATGTGGATGGCTGGGGAATTGACGTAATCATCGGAGGCTCACAGAAGGCGCTGATGATTCCTCCCGGCCTTGCCTATTGCGCCGTGAGCGAGCGGGCATGGAAGCGCATGGACAGCGCGAAGTCGCCGCGCTACTACTTCGACTTCCGCAAGGAGCGCAAGGCGGCGGCGAAGGGCGAGTCGGCCTACACTCCGGCCACTTCCTTATTCGCAGCTTTGGGAGCAGCGCTTGAATTCGTTCGCCAGATGGGCGACGGCGATCTCATCGAGGGCCGCAAGGCCCTGGTGGACAACGCCGAACTGGCGGCCAAGATGACCCGCGCGGGCACGCAGGCGCTGGGCTTGAAGCTGTTTGCGGCATCCTCGCCGGCGGCCGCCCTCACCGCGGTGCAGACGCCGAGCGGGCTCGATTCCGGCGCCATCGTGAAGGAGTTTCGCGAGACCTTCTCCGCGGTGGTGGCCAACGGCCAGGGCGAGATGAAAGGCAAGCTCTTCCGCATCGCCCACATCGGCTACTACGATTTCCTCGACACCATCGGCATTCTGGCCGCTCTGGAACACGTGCTGGCCGCGGTCACGGGCAAGACCGTCGAGTACGGTATCGCCGTGCAGGCCGCCCAGGAAATCTTCGCGGAGAATCTTGCCGGGCGAAAGCAGGCTGTGGGCGCGTAACGGGGCATTCGCCTTCGATTTCCGGGGCGGTCGGCGGCGGTTCACCAAACCGCGAAGCTCGCAAAGGAAGGCCGCAAAGAGATCGCTCTCGCGGCCTGGTTCACAGAGGCCTAGTTCACGGTAAAGTTCGTCGCCGGCGAGGTCTCACTCATCGTGCCTCCACCGTAAGGCCCGGTGGCGGCGGTGCCGGGGTTAGTCACCGTGACCGGCATGGTCCCCGACGTGGCAATGGCCGAGGAAGGAACCGCCGCCATGACCTGGCTGGCGCTGACGAAAGTGGTCGCCATTTTGGCGCCGTTGAAGTTCACTACGGCATCGCTGGCGAAATGGGTGCCATTCACCGTGAGGGTGAATCCCGGGTCCCCGGAGTTGGCATTGTCCGGCGCCAGTTGGCTGATGGCGGGTGTGACTCCCGGCTGGGCGGGCATGGTTGCGGGCGACTTATAGCCGCATCCAATGCTTAACAGCGTGAGCAAAAGAATGACTACGACGTTCAACTTCATGGTGCCTCCGATCCGATGTAAAACTCTGCCTGCAGTTTAGGAAGGCATGCGCGGCGGCGTGTCAGAGCTTCGTCATTTTCTAGTCAAGAAATTGTTAACCGGCGGCGAGGTTGCCATGCGGTAACTGCGGCGTCGATTCCATCACCAGTCCAGGGTGCGAGGCGAAAAGCATGAAGGTAGTGGTGGCAGAAAAGATCTCCTCTTCCGCGGTCGGTTTGCTGCAGGAGCCGCACTGGACGGTGGTTACCCACGATCAGCTCAACGGCAAGCTGCCGGAGCAACTGGAATCGGCGGACGCATTGATCGTGCGCTCGGCGGTGCAGGTGGATGCCGCCCTGCTCGAACACGCTCCCAAGCTGCGGGTGGTGGGGCGTGCCGGCGTGGGCGTGGACAATATCGATCTCGACGCCGCCACCCGCAAGGGAATCGCGGTGATGAACACCCCGGGCGCCAACGCCGTCGCCGTGGCCGAGCAGACCCTGGGCATGATGTTGGCTATGGCCCGCCACCTCTGCCGTGCCGACGCTCTCATGCACGCCGGCAAGTGGGAGAAGAAATCTTTGCAGGGCAGCGAACTGCGCAAGAAAACGCTGGGCATCGTGGGCCTGGGGCGAGTGGGCATGGAAGTGGCCCGCCGCGCCCGGGGGTTTGATATGCAGATCATCGCCCACGATCCGTTTGTTTCCACTTCGGTGGCGCGGGAGCAGGGCATCCGAATGGGCTCGCTTGACGAGGTGTACGCCGCCGCGGATTACCTCACCCTGCACGTCGGCCTGACGCCGCAGACCCAGGGAATGATCAACGCCGATTCCATCCAGAAAATGAAAGCCGGAATTCGCATGGTGAACTGCGCCCGCGGCGAGCTGGTGGATGAGGCCGCACTGGCGGAAGCGCTCAAGAGCGGGCGGGTGGCCGGCGCCGCGCTCGATGTCTTCGTCGAAGAACCGCTGAAGAACTCTCCCTTGAGCGCGCTGGAGAATGTGATCCTTACGCCCCACATCGGCGGCTCGACCAACGAGGCCCAGGAAGCGGTCGGCTACCAGATCGCGCAGCAGGTGAAGGATTACCTCAAAGACGGGGTGATCCAGAACGCAGTGAACGTGCCTTCGGTCTCGCACGATGAGTATGTACAAATGCAGCCGTACATCGTGCTGGCCGAGCGCCTGGGGGCATTTTTGGCGCAGGTCAGCGAAGGCAACCTGGTGGAAATCTCGTTGCGTTACAGCGGCAACATCGCGGAATGGAAGACCGAATTGATCCGCAACGCCGCGGTGAAAGGCGTGCTCAACGAAAGCCTGGACGAAAAAGCCAATCTGGTGAACGCCGCGGCACTCGCTGATTCGCGCGGCGTGCCCATCCACGAGGCCCGCAAAGCCAAGACTTCGGGCAGCAGCGAGAGTGTGATCTCGCTGCTGCTGAAAACCAATAAGGAAGAACACATCGTGAAGGGATCGGTGCTGCACAAGCACCTGCCGCGCCTGCTGCATGTGGATGGAATTGACGTGGAAGCGCCCCTGGAGCGCAACCTGATCTACATGCGCAACGACGACGTGCCGGGAGTGATCGGCCGGGTAGGAACCATCCTGGGCGAGCAGAAGATCAACATCGCCAACTTCTCGCTTGGGCGCCGCGGCGGAAATGGTGATGCGGTGGAACCGAACGAGGCGATCGCCGTGGTCCACGTGGACGGGCGTGTCTCTTCTCAGGTGCTGGATGAACTGAAGAAGGTTCCGGCGGTGAGGCAGGCCAAGGGGATACGGCTGTTCTGAAGAGATTTTTGATTGCCGATTTTCGATTGCCGATTTGAAAACCTTGCCGCACCTAGGTTTCTTTCAATCGCCAATCGGCAATTGGCAATCGTCAATGCCCTAGCTTCTCCGCAGCTTGCGGCTTTCGGCCAGCAGCGCCATGGAGTGCATCAGGTTCTGCAGCGTCACGATTCCTACCAGCCGCTGGTCTTCCACCACAGGAATCAGGCTCAGGTTGCGGGAGGACAGCTTGCGGAAAGCCGAGGCCAGCGACTCTTTCTTCTGGGCCACGTCAAAAATCCGGTTCATCACCGACTGCACGTAGCCGTTGCCCTCCGAGCGCAGCGCCTGCAGGATCTTCTGCCTGGAGATGATGCCCACCATGTCGCTGCCGCGGATCACCGGGAAGTCGTCCTGCAGGCTGTGGACGGCTTTGTCGAGGGCGTCCTCCAGGGTGTCGGCGGGCGAGAGGGTGGCGAAGTCGGTGAGCATCACGTCTTCCAGGTGAACCGCCTCCAGCACCGACTGGAAAATCGCCGACCGCTCCTCAAGCTGCGCGGAAATAAACAGGAAGACGCCAATCAGGGTGAGCCAGGCGTTGGTCAGCATGCCGGTGAGCATGAAGAGCAGGGCGAAAGCCTGGCCGATGGAAACCGCGCGATGCGTAGCGGTGGCGGCATCCACGCGGCGCGATAACAGCGCGCGCAGCACCCGGCCGCCGTCCATGGGATAAGCCGGCAGCAGGTTAAACAGAGCCAGCCAGGCATTGCACCACACGATGCTGCGGGGCAGATTGCTGGCGATGACAAAAGGCCTATGCCACAGACGAGCCTGCGGCACCAGCGCCAGCACAATGCTGCCTGCAATCAGCGCCAGCACCAGGTTCACAAACGGGCCAGCCACTGCGATGCGGATGTCGCGTTTCCAGGTCTGCGAACCAGGCTCGAAGGTTTGCTTGGTCTCATCCAGCAGGGTGACTCCGCCTATGGGCAGCAGGATGATCGCTTTGGCGGGCACGCCGGTCCGCATTCCGACCAGCGCGTGCCCCAGTTCGTGCAACAGCACGCAGGCGAACACGATGGCGACCAGCGCCAGGCTGCGCCCCGCCTGCTCCGGATGCTGCGGCGAATAACTGGTAAATACCACGAACAGCAGCAGCACCAGGAATGTCCAGTGGATGCGTAGTTCGGCCCCAAACATCCGGCCGGCGGGAATGGACCAGTTCCTCAAGGCGAAAATAGCTCCTGTAGGCTATTTTAATAGACTTTGCAGGCTTTGCCGAAATCGGCAGCCACGCCGCCTTAGATGCGAGTTATCGCCGGCACATACCGCAGCCGTCCCTTGCGCTCCCTGCGTGGGCTGGACCTTCGCCCCACCTCCGACCGTCTGCGGGAAACGTTATTCAACGTGCTCACCGCGGGCAACCCCGAGGCGCTCGCGGGAACGGTATGGCTGGATCTGTATGCAGGGACGGGCGCGGTGGGGATTGAAGCTCTTAGCCGCGGCGCCGGGAAGATTTATTTCGTGGAATCCTCCGCCGAGGCTGTGGAGTTGATTCGCTCGAATCTCCGCTCGCTGGGAGTGGAGAGCGGCTTCGAAATCCTTCGACAGGATGCGGCTCGCGCCCTGACTGGACTGGCTGCCCGCGGAATCCAGGCGGATGTGATGTTTCTTGATCCCCCGTATCGCATGGAAAGCGCTTACTCCCAAACTCTGCTGCGAATTGCGGGGTCCGCGCTGCTGAAGCCAGAGGGGATCGTCATCGCGGAACATCAGAAGAGATTCGATCCGGGTGGGAGCTTCGCAAGCCTGCACCGCAGCCGCAGCCTGCAGCAGGGAGACGCAGTCCTGAGCTTCTACGAGTACAGGGATTCGGAGGCAAGTCTGAGAACTGAAATCTGACAACTGAGAACTGGTTTAACAAAAAGCGAACACGCCGATCCGCGTGAGTGGCCAGACTTGTCAGGTGGCTGGGTGCCGGCGGGACGCCGGCGCTACATTACGATTTCGTCAGTGCGCCGCGTGATGGGATGCTGCATTTCCTGCAAGTCGTTCTTCACCCGGCTCAAACCGTACACGCACTCCTCAAAATTCTCGGACAGTGTGGCGAACAGCGGCGCCACCTTGGCGTACTCAAAGAATTCAAACTTGGAAACGATGTAGTAGCTCTCCTTGCCGGCCTTGACCCAGTCCACAAAATTCTCCATGCGGTTGCGGCGCAGCCGGAAGCGGTTGATGCTTTCGGGAAACATCCCGGTAAAGAACAACGTGTAATCACCGATGTGCTTGCGCACCTGGCGCTCGCGGTCAAACGAGGGCGCCGGGCCATAGACCGGGTTCGATTCCACCAGCATCTCGCCCACGTCGCTCAGCGGCTTGCCGGCGGCGTCGCGAATTCTGAACAGTTGTTCGGCCTCGCAGAACTCGGTAAGCATGTGGGCGACGTATCCCACCACCTGCGGATCGCGTATTCCTATCTCCTCGGCGTAGCGGCGCCCTACCAGTTCAAGAAAAAGCTGCTGCAGCGGATGAGTCTCCGGAATCATTGGGGCCCTCCTCACCGGCCAGTGGCGCTTTCTGCGGCGCGTGTTGACCGTTATTTACCTCACTTTAAGCAGCCGCACAAGTCACTAGCGGGGACTACTGCTGGCACCCTCGTGCCACTCATGTGCCGCTCACTCTCTATATCGTTAGAACCCTGCATCAACTCCAATGTTTCAGGCCAAATGTGTTGGCAGCCTCCGTCCTTGGCTGCTAATGCGACACTTTCTCGCATTACAATGATCGAAACTTTTGATGACTTGCGAGGGCCAAACGTTATGCAGCGAGAGAACATTTCCAGCGGCGCACCGTGGGAACCGATCGTCGGTTACTCGCGGGCGGTGAAGGTGGGCGGGCATATTCACGTCTCCGGCACCACTGCGACGGGGCCAGACGGGAAGATTGTCGGGGCAGGCGATGTGTACGCGCAAACCGTGCAGACGCTGAAGAACATCGAGTCCGCCCTGGGCAAAGCGGGCGCGGGGATGAAGGATGTTGTACGTACGCGAATGTACGTCACCAATATTGCCGAGTGGGAAAAGGTGGGCCGCGCCCATGGCGAAGTGTTCGGAGAAATCCGCCCCGCCACCAGCATGGTGCAGGTAAGCGCCCTGATCTCCCCCGAGATTCTGGTTGAGATCGAAGCCGAAGCTGTGGTCGGGTAGGCCTCGGCCCGCGGCGCGGGGAGAGCTCGACTTCGGGCGGCGCGGAGTGAAAACCTGGAATGCCTCAGAGGTTGGGACTTTTTCTGCCGACTATCGTGAGCTGTCATCCTCAGCGAAGCGAAGGAGCCCTTGCCTGTGTGGGGAACCGGCGGCCCTGCCGGGCATTCCCTCGGTGCTGTCGACATGCGGAGGAGAGAATGCCTTACGGCGCCGATGCTGCTTCGACGCAGACATGAGGTCTTCGCTTGCCTCAGGATGACAGAACATCATTGTCGTTCGACGGCAAAAAGTGACCACACCCTCAGGGCAGGGGTAACGCAAGCGGCGGGATTCCCGAACTGCCGCTCAGCCGAAGCCGAAGGGAGGGCATCGGTGTCTAAACCAGCAGTGACCAACTTCATTCATGCCCTGATTGCCGTAGTAACCGGCAATGCCGCCTATTTCCTGCTGATGCCCCATCTTCCCCCGGCCGCCCGGCACGTCCCTATGCGCCCGGACCTGGGCCTGGCGGTGGATTTCTGGCTCTGCCTGGTGGTCTTTGGAGTGATCAAGACGGCCACCACCTGGCGGCGCGGCTCCAGCCAAAAGAACCAGGACCGCACGAAACTTTAGCTCTCTGACGTTACTTTCGGCACTTCGGTAACCCTCCGCCAAACGGCTACAATCCGGCCAGCTATATGCAGACGATCGCCGTACTTTACGACGCCAGCCAGGCGGTGCTCTCCGCCTATGACCTGGACGAAGTTCTGCAGCAAATCCTGAATATCGCAAGGGATTACTTCCATCTCCAGAACGTTTCCCTGCTCCTGGTCGATGAAATTACGGGAGAACTCCATCCCCACTGCCAGATCGGCTGGGAGAGCGGCCATGACGCGGTCCTGCTGGCCGCCGGAAAGGGCATCAGCGCGGCGGCGGCGCAGCAGAAGCGGCCGATTTATGTTCCCGATATCACCAAAGACCAGCGCTACGTTGCGACCGCAGAAAAGACCCGCTCAGAATTAGCTGTGCCGCTGATGGTGCGTGATGCGGTAGTGGGCGTGCTGGATTGTCAGAGCGAAAAGACGGACCACTTCAACCAGGAAACCATCGATCTGCTGACGCTGTTTTCCACCCAGGCTTCCATGGCGCTGCAGAACGCGCGCCTGCATGCCCTGGAGCGGCGGCGGGCGCTGCAACTGGAGACCATCAATGAGATCGCCCGCCAGACCACGGTGGTGCTCGATCTCAAGGAGTTGCTCTCCAAGGTCTGCTCGTTGATCCAGAAAGCGTTCCAGATTTCGCACGTCTCCGTCCTGCTGAAGGAGGAAGACGACCTGGTGCTGCGAGCCCACCACGGCACATTGACTCCCTGCATCGCGGAAAACGGCCGCCTGCCCGCCGACAACGGCCTGTGGAGCAAGGTCCTGGAGGGCAACAAGACGCTGATCGAAAACGACGTGAAGTCGCTCTCCGACTACGTCGGCTTTTATCTGGAAACGGGATCGCGCATGTGCATCCCGCTGGTGTCGTTCGGGCAGACGCTGGGGGCGCTGGTACTGGACAGCAACCGCCTCAACGCCTTCCATGCCGGCGAAGTGCAGCCGCTGGAGTCGGTGGCCGACATCTGCGCCACCGCGATCCAGAACGCGCATTACGTCGAGAAGGTGAAGCGGCTGGCCTACCTGGACGGTCTCACCGGCATCTTCAACCGCCGCCACTTTGAGCTGCGCATTTCCGAGGAGATCGAACGCGCCCGCCGCTTTGGCACCGGCATGGGCGTGATCATGGTGGACATCGACGAATTCAAGCGGCTCAACGATGAATTCGGGCACCTGCTGGGCGACGAAGTTCTGCGCCAGGTCTCCTCCATCTTTTCGCAGCAACTGCGCAAGATCGACGTGGTCTGCCGTTACGGCGGGGAAGAGTTTGCCATTCTGCTCCTGCAGACCGATCCGCAGCATGCCCTGGCGGTGGCGGAGAAGCTGCGGCGTTTGGTTGAGGGATGGCAGTTTCCGGGAGTGCCCCGCTCCGTCACCATCAGCGCGGGCGCGGCTGCCTACCCGGATCATGGGTTGACGCGCGATGAAATCGTGGAAGCCGCCGACGCCGGTCTGTATGCCGCCAAGCTGGCAGGGCGCAATCGCGTTTTGCTGGCGCCCATGGCGCGCAAACGCGTGGCCCGTGCCTGACCGTGCAGGGGCTTGCCGAGCTTGCCCTGAGTGAAGCGAGGGCAGATACCACAACACTCAGAGAATACTCCGAGAGCCGCAGGCCTCCAGTTTTCGTGTGGGTTTCCCGGCCAGATCTGTTCTACGGGCTCGCTTCGCTCGCTGGGCGGGGCAAGCCCCGCCCCTACACAAGGCTTAAATGTCGGCCTGGCCGTCGATTAACACGCGCAGGTTTCGCCGCAGTTCGCGGCCCTGCTCGCGCATCTGGCGCCTCACTTCTTCCGTCTGCTTCTTGAGCTTTTCCTGCTGGGCTGCCATATCGCGCTTCAGCTTCTCGATCTCAGGCTTCACCCGCTCCATTTCCCGGGCAGCCAACTCCATCTGCGGCCGCGCCTGGGCGATCTCGCGGTTCAACTCGGTCAGGTCGATGGCGGTGTCGGCCTCAACCTCCGGCAGTTCGAAGCCTTCGTCGAGATAGCGCGACTGGTGCTCGGGAATGTTCAGGGTGATGGTCTGCTCTTTGCGGTCGCGAATCACGCTCACGTTGACGTCCTTCTGTGACTGGGAACGCAGGGCGTGGGTGAAGTCGCCGGCATCACGAATGCTTTCGCCATTCACTTTCACGATCACATCGCCGGCGCGGAATCCCGCCTTCTCGGCGCGGCTGCCCTTTTCCACCGAGCGCACCAGGACTCCCTGGCCGTCATGCGCTCCGAAATAATTACCCAGTTGGGGGGTGAGGTTTTCCACCATCAGCCCGCTGCGCGCCGAGGAGTGAACCACCACGATGGAGATGGGCACATCGATTTCGGGCGCTGCCGGCATGGCTGGCATCGCCGGCATGGCAGGCATGGCCGGCATGGTGAAGTGGAAGGAATCCTGCCCGGGCGATGCCATGGAGAACCACTTCTTGCGCTCCGTCAGCTGCGCCTTGATGGTCATGGGCTGGCCGTCGCGGCTGATGCCGATGGCGATCGAGCGGCCCGGCGGAATCTCGTGGATCAGGCGGCGCAATTGCTCAACGCTCTCCACCTTCTCGCCGTTCACGCTGAGAATAACGTCACGCTCCTTGATGCCGGCTTTGCCCGCGGGCGCGTCCTGGTCCACCATGGTGACTTCCACGCCGCTCTCTTCTTTGAGCTTCAGCTCTTTCACCAGGTCTGAGGTCACGTCCTGGGTATCAACCCCCAGGTACGAGGTGGCGCCGGCGGAATCGTCGCTGGAAAATACGTCCGGGTCGCCCGCCATTTCATAGGCTGACCAGTCTTTGGCCTGGGCCATGGTCAGGGCCAGGGGCAGCAGGAAGGTGACTGCCAGGATTGATTTGCGCATTGCCGTCTCCTCCGCGAAATCCTGAAATTATTGGCCGGCGCGCCGGATCCACACGTTTCCGGTCGCGGTATGCACTTTCAGCAGCGGCCCACCGCCGTTGAGGCTGCCTTCCGCGGTGGACGACTGCGATCCCCATTCGCCCTCGGTCTGCACTTTCACCTCGGGAAAATCGGAAACGATTTTGTGGCCGTTGGCCATCTCGATGGAAGCGCGGATGGTGAGATTCACATTGGGCGCCACGTACACGGTGATGTCGCCCGAGGCGGTCTCCAGGCGGGAATTGGTGCGGTCGCCGCCGCCCACGAAGCGCGCGCTGATCGCGCCCGCTCCCGATTCCGCCACCGCCGAGGGTACGCCGTCAAGCTCAATTCGTCCCGCACCGGTTTCGGCCTGCACCGGCCCCTTGGCCCACGCCAGGTGGATGCTGCCTCCCCCGGTCTGAATTTCAGCCGGCCCGCCCACATTGCCGACATCGATGTTGCCGCCGCCGGTGGAGATCTTCAACGAGCCGCCACACTGCTTCACCTGGATGTTGCCGCCGCCGGACTCCAGCACCGTAGCCTGCTCGCTCGAGACCAGCACCACGTCGCCGCCGCCGGTGGAGGCATTCAGCCTGCCCTTCACCGAACCCACGTTGACCTTGCCCCCGCCGGTTTGCAGTTCCAGGTCGCCACCCACCGATTCCACCTCGATGTTGTCGCCGCCGGTGCCGGCTCGGACCGGGCCGGAGATATCCTGCAGATGGATCCGTCCGCCGCCGCTTTGCACTTCCACCCGGCCCGCGATATGGGCCACCGAAATCGATCCCCCGCGGGTCTCAGCCTTCACCGACTCCACGCTGCGCGGAACGCTGATAACAATCTCGCCCGAGCACCAGTTCGGTTCCCCGCGCCCCTGCCAGTCGGCGGTGACGTAGGTGGTGTCGCCGCGAACCGAAGCGCTGATCTTGTAGGCATCGAGACTGCGGCGGGCTTTATCTTCCGAAGACGTGCTATAGCGCCCATGGAAGGTGTAAGTAACATCCGATTGCGCGCCGCCTTCCACGCGGATGGAACCGAAATCCACGGTCACCCGCAGATTTTTTGTGGCGGGCGCGGAGCCCCTGGCTTCGCGCGTCCAGCCTCCGCTTTCGCTGTAAATCCGGCTCTGCTGGGCGAAAAGGGCGGGCGCCAGCAAAACCACCAAAACTCCGAGTTTGACAGACTGCTTCAACGTTGTTTTACCTTTCGCCGCCCCTCGCCGTTGCAATCGGGCGAAAGCTGCGGCCGTGTGATTTGCTGCCTTCGTTTCTTCTTTACTGCTTTTCTTTGCGTCCTTCGCGTTCTTTGCGGTAAAAGATTTCTCTCCCGCCACGACCCCTAATCAATCTCCGGCAGCTGCGCCAAAACGTTCCGCGCCTGCGTGCGTATGTACTGGTTCTGGTCGGTATCGGCGAGGTGCTGCAGAACCGCTCTCACGCTGGTATCGGCCTGTACCGGGGCGAGCAGTTTCAGCGCCTCGGTGCGCACCCCCGGGTTGGAGTCGTGGATCAGCGCTTCGAGCAGCGCATCGCGGACGCGAACGTCGTCCTTCACATAATGCGACAGCCCATCCAGAGCCTTCAGCCGCACGCCCGGGTTGGAGTCGTAGCGCAAAGCGTAGATCAACGTTTCGCGCACCCGCGTATCTTCCGGGTTCTGGGTGAGCAGGCCCACCGAGTCAATGCGCACTCCCGAGTTGTAGTTGTTGCGCGCCGCAAACAGCAGCAGCTGCTGAATCTTCTGATCGTTGAGAGAACCCTGGGCTTCTTGCGTGGAAACCGTGTCGTACTTGATGGTGATCTGATTGCCCGGCTGTTGGGTAACGGATCGAATGCCGGTGATGGAAGATTCAGAGGGAGCAGCTGCGGAACTTTGCACTTCGGGAGGTTGCGCGTCTTTGAGAATCTTGTAGGCTGTGCCTGTCCCGCCGGCGAAACCGACAATGAAGATCGCAGCCGCCAGGGCGGGGGCGAAGCGAATCTCGCGAATCCAGGCAAAGGGGTCGAACACCAGCCGATGCCACCATCCGCCCTGCTGCGTGTTCTCCAGGGCCTCCTGCAGCCGCATTCGCGAGGCCGCCAGCAGATTGGGGGAGGGGTCGGCCAGCTGAAACTGCGAAAGCTCGGCGTGGAAGTCGCGCTGCGCCTTCAGATCGGCGGCGCAGCCGGCGCAACGCGCTGTGTGCTGCTCCAGTTCATAACGGGCGTCATCGGGCAGCTCGTCATAAACGTAGAGCAGGATATTCTGTTGGACCCATTCACACTTCATAATCTGAACCTCGACATCCTCAACCTCGACTCCATCTCGTCCCAACCCTGACCATCGCCCGCGACTTCCCGGCACGGGCGAGGACGCCCGCGCCTACAACCTTCATCTCATATCCGCCAGCGCTCCCCGCAATTTCTGCGTAGCGCGAAACAGCGTATTCTTCGCGGTCTCTTCCGTGGTCTGCAAAATCTCGCCGACCGTGCGCAATTTCAATCCGTGGTAGTGCTTCAGCTCAAACACCATGCGCTCGCGCGGCGAAAGCTTCTCCAGCGCCCGGTTGATGCGCAGGCCCAGCTCCCGGCTCATCAACTGATGTTCCGGGTTGGCCCCGGCGCGCCCATCCGGCACCTGATCGAGCAGGCTGTAAACTTCGCCTGCGTCGTCGGTGGCCACCGGAGCGTCTTCCTTGCGCACCTGTTTCTTGCGCAGGTGATCCAGGCAGAGATTGGTCACGATGCGGTAGATCCAGGTGTAGAAAGAGCATTCGAAGCGGAAGCTTCCCATGCTCCGGTACGCCTTCAGAAATGCTTCCTGGTATATGTCCTGCGCCTCGTGTTCCGAGCCGGTCAGGTGCATGGCCAGCCGTAACACCGCCTGATCGTAGTGGCGCACCAGATCCTCGAAAGCGGCGCGGCTGCCGCGCTGCGCTTCGCGAACCAGTTGCGTATCGTCGATCCGGCTTAACTTTTGCCCAGCCATTTGGCCCCGCGCGATGGGGTCCTGGGTTTCATTATTTCGTTCGTTGGGGTCTGGTCTGGCCGCCCGTAACGAACACTTGCCAACCGCAAAGGATACCGCCCACGCACCGGCCGGCATGATTCCTGTTCCTCGACGAGTCCGGGACTTTCCTCATTTCGTGCTTTCTTCCCGGTACATTGTCTTGGACGTGGCTGCGGCGGAACCGTGAGCAGAGATTCTAACCGTTTGGCAGGTTACTTGCGTGTGTTTGGAGGGGCGGCAGAGGAGGATCTCAGCTGGAATAAAAGAAAAAGCGAAGAGAGCTGCCGGCTCCGGGCTTCTGGCTAACCAGCGGAGAGAAACCGAAACGCCAGCAGCCCAAAGCTATAAGCCAGGGCTAGAAGCCAGAAGCCAGCTACTCTCCCGCTTCCTTCTCAATCACCACTTTCAAATGCGCGGTCACATCCTTGTGCAGCTTTACCGGCACCGCGAACTCGCCCAGAGCCTTGAGGGGCTCATGCAACTGCACTTTGCGGCGGTCGAGGTTGAAGCCCTTCTTCTCCAGCGCGTCGGCGATGTCGCCGGAGGTCACCGAACCGAAGAGCTGGTCCTGCTCGCCCGACTTGCGGGTGAAAGAAACCGAGAGCCCTTCGAACTGCTTGGCCAGTTCCTCGGCCTGCACCTTCTCCTTGGCGGAGCGGCGCACCGAGGCAGCTTTCATCTGCTCGATGACCATCTTGTTGCCCTTGTTAGCCTCGATGGCCAACTTGCGCGGCAAAAGGAAATTGCGCCCGTAACCCTCCGCGACTTTGACCACATCGCCGCGAGATCCCAGCTTGGCCACATCTTCTTTCAGTATGACTTCCATGCGATAAGACTCCCCATGAAGAATTCTTTTGCCACGGATCTGTGCGGATCAACACCGATCTACAAATCCAGGGATCGACAAATCCACCGATTAACAAATTCGGGGAAAATCCTGGTGAATCCGTGCAAATCCGTGGCCCGAAGTTAAGAAGCCCGCCCGGCGAACGGCAGCAGGGCGATGTTGCGCGCCTGCTTGATGGCGGTGGACAAGCGCCGCTGATGCGGCGTGCAAACGCCGGTCAAGCGCCGCGGCACGATCTTGCCGCTCTCGGCCACGAACTGTCCCAGCAGGCGGTAATCCTTGTAGTCGATGGCGTCGATCTTCTCGACGCAAAACTTGCACACTTTCTTGCGGCGGAAGAACTTGCGGCCGCCATCGCGCGCCCCGCCGGGCCCGCCGGGACGCGGTCCACGGCGCTCTCCGCTGCGTTCGGGGCGATCTCCGCCGCTGCTGCCGCTGCTGGAACTGGATTCGGTTGCTGCTGGTCTGCTCTCGTCAGCCATAAAGCTCCTTCACTCGTCAGTCCTTGGTCGTTGGTCCTTGGCCAAAACCCATGGCCGCAGGCCCAGTTTCCAAGGACCAACGACCACCGACCAAGGACGGTTCTAAGCTGTTACCGCCGTCTCGCTGCCGGCTTCGGCAGGTGCGGCCGGTGCCGGCGGCGGCGGCACCACCTTGCGCTTGGCGTCGCGCAACTTCTTTACCTTGTCCAGGCGCTTCTGCTCTTCGTCGATACGCACCGTCAGGAACTTGATCACCTGCTCGGTCACGCGCAGGCGGCGCTCCAGTTCGTGCACCAGGTCGCCGCCGCCCTCCACGGTGAGCAGCAGGTAAACGCCCTCGTGAAAACGGCGCACGGTATAAGCCAGGCGCCGCTTGCCCATACGGTCCACTTTCTTCACTGCCCCGCCCGAGGAAGTAACCGAGGACTCCAGCGTAGAGATCAGCTTGTCCTGGTCCTCTTCCGTCATATCCGGCCGGACGATAAACATCAGTTCATAAGTACGGTTCATTTGTGAGTCCCAATCCGCCACAGATTTTCACGGATCAACGCGGATCAAAATCCAATCCGTGGTGATCCGTGCAAATCCGTGGCTATGCTTCTTCTTTCTCCGGCGGCTCGTTCTTCCGATTGAACCGGTTCATCGCCGCCGCTACGCCCTCGGTCAAAATCACCCGGACTGCTTCCGCCGCCCGGTCCAGCACTTCATCCACAACCTTGAGCTGTGCCTTGCGGAAAGGCCGCAAAATTTCCCGTTCGGGCGCAATCCCCAGCCGGATGCGCGTGATCTCCTGCGTTCCCAGAGCCCCGATGATCGACTGCATTCCGTTGTGCCCGGCGGAACTGCCGCGCTGCCGGATGCGCATGGCGCCGAGCGGCAAGTCCAGCTCGTCGTAGATCACCACCACGTCCTGCTCCGGCTGCAGTTCGTGCTTGCCGACCAGCTCCCGCACCGAAGCCCCGCTCAGGTTCATGAAGGTTTCGGGCTTGGCCAGCAGCACCGTCTCCCCGCCAATTTCGACGCGGGCGGTGAGCGCGCGGTCCACCCGGTTTCTCACCTCGACTTTGCAATCGTCCGCAATGCGGTCGATGGCAAGAAACCCCATGTTGTGCGGCGTGAACTGGTACTCGATGCCCGGATTTCCCAGCCCGACGATCAGTTTCACTTGGTCTTTGGTCCTCGGTCCTTGGTCGTTGGCTCAGGACCCGCCGTTCAACCGCAGGCGCCGGAAGCCAACGGCCAAGGACCAACGACGAACGACCAGCGACAGGCTCTCTACTTCTTCTCTTTCTCTTTCTTCTCCGGCTTTTCCGCCGCAGGAGCCTCGGCGCCTTCCTCGCCCTCGGCCTCCTGCTTGCCCTTCTTGATGACTTCCGGCTCGGCCGGCGCGGCGCCCGCTTCCGCAGCCACCGCTTCCGGAGCCGCCACCACTTCTTCCTTCACCGTGGTGATGTGCACCACCGGCTGGTTGGCGTCGGTCAGGAAACGCAGCTTGTCGCTCTTAGGCAAATCAGAAACCCGCAGCACGGTGCCGAACACCAGATGGCTTACGTCGGCTTCGATCTCGCTCGGAATATCGCCCGGCAGACACTCGATTTCCACCTCGCGCGAAATCTGCTCCAGAATTCCGCCCTGCTGCTTCACCCCCGCGGCCACGCCCGTCAGCGTGATCGGCACCATGACCCGCAGCTTCCGGTCCATGGCGATGCGCTTCAGATCGATGTGCAGCAGCGAGCCCTTTACCGGCTCGTACTGCCAGTCCACGATCATGGCCTTGGTCTGTTCGCCCTCAAGCGAGAGGTCGAAAATAGTGTTGTGGCCGGTCTTGGAATGGAGGATGCGGGTGACCTGCTTGGGATCGACACTCACCGCCTTCGAATCCTTGCCCGCTCCATAAACCACCGCCGGCACCTTGCCTCCGGCGCGGACCCGGCGCGCGTCATTCTTGCTGCCCGCGTCGCGCGCTTGCGCTTCCAGTACGTTGCTCTCGGTTGCCATAAAACCGTCCTTGGTCCTTGGTCGTTGGTCCTTGGCAAAAGCTCATCAGTCATGGTGTTGATTTTGCCAACTACCAAGGACCAACGACCAAGGACTACAAAAATAACTTGCTTACCGAAGTTTCTTCGTGGATCGACTGAATTGCCCGCCCGATCAGGCCGGCCACCGACCGCACCGTGATCTTCGGCTCTTTCTTCGCTTCCTCGCTCAGGGGGATGGTGTCGGTTACCACCACCTCCTTGATGCAGGACTGCGAAATAATTTCCACCGCCGTCCCCGAAAGCACGGGGTGGGAACAGCAGGCGTACACGGCGAGCGCGCCATTTTCCATCAGCGCGCTGGCGGTTTTTACCAGCGTGCCCGCGGTGTCGATCAAATCGTCGATCACCAGGCAAGTGCGGCCGCTCACGTCTCCGATCACGTTCATGACTTCCGCCACGTTGGCTTCTGGACGGCGCTTATCCACGATGGCCAGCGCCGCGTCCACCTTCTTGGCGAAAAATCGCGCCCGCTCCACGCCGCCCGCATCCGGCGAAACCACGGTCAGGCTCGGCAGACCGAGTTTCTTGAAATAATCCACCAGCACCGGCGAGGCGAACAGCGGATCCACCGGAATATTGAAGAATCCCTGAATCTGCGGCGCGTGCGGATCGATCAGCAGCGCCCGGTCCGCACCCGCGGTCGTCAGCAAATCGGCCACCAGCTTGGCCGAGATCGGCGCCCGCGGCTTGTCTTTGCGGTCCTGCCGGCCGTAGCCGTAATAGGGAATCACCGCCGTGATGCGCCGCGCCGAAGCCCGCTTCAGCGCGTCAATCATCAGCAGCAACTCCATCAGGTGCTCATCCACCGGGCGCGAAGTCGGCTGAATCACGAAAACATCGGCCCCGCGCACGTTTTCCTGGATCTGTACGTAGGCTTCGCCGTCCTTGAAGCGGGTGACCAGCGCCTGGTTGCGGACGAGGCCGAGAAACTCGCAAACATCATCCGCCAGCTTCATGTTGGCCGAGCCGGAGAAGATCTTGAACTTATCGTCCACCCGGGCGCGCTGCGGCTTGCGCTCGGCCTTCTCGTCGGGGCCCACTTTTTTCTCCGCCGCCGGTGCAAGAGTTGCCATAGAGAACCAGCCTTTAGCTGTTAGCTCTTAGCCTTTAGCTCAAACCCACAGCTCGCCGCCCTTGTTCGAGCTAAGAGCTAAAAGCTAATGGCCAAGAGCCAGTTCTGGCTGGGCCGCTAGGATTCGAACCTAGACAAAGTGCTCCAAAGGCACTTGACCTACCATTAGTCGACGGCCCAGTAGTCCATTGTTGATTCAGGATTGACGATTGCTGATTGAAAAGCCCGACCCGCCTTAATTGTCAATCAACAATCAAAAATCAACAATCAAAAATTCTCCGCCAGTACTGGGCCCGCGTCAGGGTCGTGGTCACCACCGCCCTGATTCCGCCCTTGCGCAGCCGCGCCGCCGCTTTCTCCGCGGCCGCACGCGACCCGAACAGCCCATACAGGGCCGAACCTGAGCCCGACAGCGAGGCATATTGCGCTCCCGCACGCTCGAGCACACGCTTCACCTCGCGCAATTCGGGATGCTTAGGAAAAACGACCTGTTCAAAGTCGTTTTCGATCCCGGTACGGACGAGGTCGAGAAGCAGGGTCTCGGCCCGGCCCCTGCCTATCGCAGGGACACCGGATACAGCCTTGGATTTCTGCTGGACTTTCTTTGCAACAGCCTTTACTTCGGCCGGGCCGCCAAGCCATACGGCGATCTCGCGGCCAAGCTCAATCATTCTATCGGAGGGTGCGGAAGGCGTCAATTTGGCGCGGGCATCGGCAGCTTGTGTCGGCACGGACTGTGCATGGACGGGGCTTCGCCCCGTCCATGCAGAGCGAAGCTCGGCCGGAACCTCAGCCGCTGGGGCAGCCACAGACGGGAAGGGTACGGCTTCAGCCGTGCCGACAGACGCCCCAAACTCGCGGGGCTTCAGCCCCTGAGGGAAGCGCCCATCCCAATCCGCAAACGCCTGCGGGGTCGAAACCCCAATCTCCGGAGTAGCTACCACGCACGCTATCGACGGCAAATCGGGCAAGGGAAACACCTCTTCCCCATGCCCAACCCCCAACACCGTCCCCCCGATCAAAAACAAAGGCAAATCCGAGCCGACCTCGGCCGCCAGCCGCAGCTTCTTACTCCAGCCCAACTGCTTCCCCAACGCCCGCTCCAACCCCAACAACGCCGCCACCGCATTCGCAGACGCCCCGCCCAATCCGCCCTGCACCGGCAACCGCTTCTCAATAGTGACGACCACCCGCCCTCGCGCCCGCAGCGTCGCGATTGCCCGCTCCACAATGCGATAGCAGGTATTCGAGCTGTCCGTAGGGACTCGCGGATCAGCGCAGCGAATCTCGATTCCCGAACCTCGCAGGACCTCAACGTGAATCAAGTCATGCAGGGCAATCGTCTGATAGATAGTGCGAAGCTCATGAAAGCCGTCCGTCCGCAAGGCCCCAATGCACAGACCAAGGTTAATCTTCGCGAATGATCGGACGGTGACAGGCATGCCTCCGCATTTAACCACACCCGGCCCTTGACACGACTTCTGATTAGTATCACAATGTGATTCTAATCATGCTCGGCGAATTCGAATACCTTCTGATCACCGCCGCCGTCAGCCTGGGAGAGAATGCCTACGGCGCTGCCATCCGCGAAGCCATCGAGGCGACTACCAAACGCAAATGTTCCATCGGCGCCCTCTATACCACCATCGACCGCCTGGAAACCAAAGGCCTCCTGCAAACATGGATGGGAGATGCCACACCTCAGCGCGGCGGCCGTTCCAAGCGCATGGTCCGCATCACCCCTAAAGGCGCGCGTGCCGCCAAGGATTTTTACGATGCGGTCATGCGCGTGAGCCGCGGCGCATCGTGGGCAACGAACCGCGGTGAAGGTGCTCTATGACCAACGGCGCCAGGACACTCAATGGGATTGCCGCCCGATTGCTCGGGAGCGAGGAGTGTGAAGCGGTTCTTGGTGATCTCCAGGAAGCCGGCGAAAGTGTATGGCGGGGAGTGCTGGAGATCTCCGGCCTGATCGTGCGGCGGCAGTTGCAGCTTTGGCAACATTGGCAGCCGTGGATCGCAGGCTTCGGGCTCGCATTGCCATGCAGCCTGGCTCTGATGGGAATCTCCGTTTCGGTGAGCCGAACCTCACTGGGTTTGCTCGATCCCCGAACGTTAATCGGGAGCACCTCGGCGGTTTCGAGGTACGCCGTCCTGCCATTCATCTGCCAAATTCTCATGCTGCTTGCCGGCGCCTGGGCCGGCGGCTTTGTGGTGGGGTCAATTTCCCGCCGTACTCTTTGGGTAAGCGCTGTGCTCTGCTGCCTCCCATGTTTGTTCTGTCTTTCACGGTTCCGTATCGAGTCGCTATCCAGATTTTCTCTGCTTCTCTTTGTTGTTCCGGCAATCATGGGCGTTCGTCGCGCTCTGCGCTCACCCCAGGTAGGCCTCCGCCCGGCCGCCATCTCGGCTGTGGTGCTAAGCCTCTGCATGATATTTCTCTGGAGCAACAGCGGTCGTATCTACATGCTCGATGGGGCGCTGATCTGGCCAGCCTGGTATGTCGTCGCCTCGGCCCGCAGAATTCGCCCGCAGTCCGATGAGCTGAATACATGGGAGTGAATTTCATGGTACCCGCGCGCATTCGTATCGCCCTGGCGGTCGTTTTCGTTTTCTTCAGCGTTGCCGCCAGCGTTGCCGAATCCAGGTCGAGCCAGTTAGTCGATCGCGAGCTATCGTCGAAGAACTTTGCCCAAAACAAAATGGGCATCAACCCGGTACGGAAGATGGTTGTCTATCTCCCCGCCGGTTACAAGGAATCAACCAAACATTACCCGGTAATTTACTTTCTCCCCAACCCTTTGGATGGAAGCTATCGTTCCCGATTCCAGAAGGGCGGGGCGCAGGAGCTGTTCGATCAGGCAATCGCCTCAGGCATCATCGGACAATTCATCTTAGTGTCCGTCGATATGAGCACGCCGCTGGGATGCTCCTGGTATGTCAACTCGCCGGTCACAGGCAACTGGGAAGCCTTTGTAGTCCAGGAACTGGTTCCCTATATCGACGCAAACTTCAGAACTCTGCCGGCTCGTGATTCGCGGGCGATCACCGGAATCTTCATGGGCGCTTATGGCGCGATTCGCCTGGGGATGCGTCATCCGGATATCTTCGGCTCGATCTACGCAATGCATCCGGTAGGCACCGGCTCTGGCCTGAAAGTTCTGGACAGTCTTCCGAACTGGGACCTGATGGGCAAAGCCAAATCCATTGACGACATAAAATCCGATGGCTACTCAGTAATCTTCACCTCGATTTTTCAGGCCTTCCTGCCGAACGCCAGCAGCCCGCCCCTGTACATCGATTTTCCCGCCCACAAGAGCGGAGATCAGCTGGTCATTGATTCGAAGCTTACGGAACGACTGCGTAATAATTTCTTCATTGAATCGATGGTCCCGCAATACGCGGAGAGCCTGAAGTCCCTACGCGGGTTCAAGTTCGACTGGGCGCGCAGCGATCTCAACCAGGACCATGTCTATTCCAACCAGGCCCTGACCCATAAGCTCAATGAATTCGGCATCGCGCACGAAGCCGAGGAGTACAACGGCGCCTGGGGAGAAGCAAACTGGGGACTGGAAGGACGCTTCTACAACGAAGTTCTGCCCTTTTTCCAAAAACACCTGGTCTTTGATACCAGTGTTCAATGAAGGCAGGTAGAGGGGACGGATTTGGATT
>DATJXG010000300.1:0-8188 GCA_035500455.1 Terriglobales bacterium
ACGGCATCCCGGATCTTGAGCTGGCTGCCCTGGTCCTCTCCGTCGGTGAGGAGAATCATGGCTTTGCGACCCACTTGCTGCGCCAGTTCATCGTGCGCCGCCAGGTACACCGCGTCGTAAAGCAGAGTCCCACGCGGATTATTGGCCACCGTCGGTACCGGCCCGCCCCCCATGCCGGGAATGCCGCCGCCACCGCCTCCGGTATTGATCTTGGCGCTGTTCAGGGCATGCTTCAGCCGCGACACGGAGCTGGTGAAGTCCTGCAAAAGGTCCACGTTCACGTCAAAGCTCAAGACGAAGGCCAAATCCTTGTCTCTCAGGATGTCCTGCAGGAATGAGCCGCCGATTTCCTTCTCCATATCCAGCACGCGCTGCTGGCTGCCGCTGGAATCGATCAGAATTCCCAGCGTGAGCGGGAGGTCTGATTCCGCGGCAAAGTACTTGATGGTCTGGGGTTTGCCGTCCTCGAGGATATTGAAATCGTCCTTGGTGAGGCTGGGGATCAGCGCGCCCCTCTTGTCCTTGACGTTGAAGAACAGTTGCACTACGTCCACGCCCGCCTTGAAGGTCGTGACCGGCTTATCGCTGACCGGTTTGTCGTCGGCAGGGCCGTTGTAGTTCGGATTCGGCCCCGCATCCTGGTTCTGATCTTCAGCAAACTGGCCGAACAGGCTGGCTGCGGACAGGAAGACCACGCATAACGTCCACAGAAAGGCCCGAAAAACTCGTGTGTTGGGGATCACCGTATAGATGCTCGCTTTTTGTTAGTCTATTGGATAGTGGGTTAGATGCACAGAATGAGCCAACCAAGCATCTCAATCCATGGAGGCCCTCCATTGCGGCGGCACAAGCGGGAGAACAGGTATCGCACCGGGTTCGCGCTGTCCGCGTTGATAGCGCTGCTGTTAGCCACGATTTTGGCCGGGGCCCCATCCCAAGGCCAAGCCACTCCGAGCCAGAATTCCCAAAATTCAACGCCCCCGGCCTCTCAGAGTTCTCAGAGCCAAACTAAAGATAAGCAAGACAAAGCCGCCCAGCAGGACGACATTCCCGACGCTCCCTCCGCCGTTCGTCCTCCGCAGCCTTTGCCCGCCGTTCCGCCCACGGCTCGCCCGGAGAACAAGCCCGAAACCACCGAGCAGCCGGCGCTGCCCGCCAGCGCTCCCCTGCCAAGCTCAAGTTCGGAGCCGCCGCCTCCATTCAAGGTCACGACAGTGCCTGCGGGCGGAGCGACCGGTCCTGAGACTGCTCCCGCCAACGAGGAACTGGCGAAGATCGTAGTCAACGTCAACCAGGTGGTCGTGCCGGTGATGGTGAAAGACGAAAACGGCCGCCTCGTCCCCGGGCTACGGCCGGGAGATTTTTCTGTCTACGAGAACGGCACCAAGCAGAAAATGAACTTCTTCACCGGTGATCCGCTGGCACTCTCCGCCGCAGTCGTGATCGACCTCAGCATGCCCGACACCGCGGTGCAGAAGGTGAACCAGACATTCACCGCGCTGGAAGGGGCGTTCAGCCAGTACGACGAGGTTGCCGTGTACACCTACAGCAGCGCCGTCTCCAGACAGGCGGACTATGCTGCCGTCGGCAAGCGGCTGGACGCGGTTCTGAATGAGCTCAAAATGGTGCGCGGCCACAACAACGGCCCGCCGGTGGTGAGCGGCCCCCTGGGCCCGCAGGGTCCGACAATCGACGGCCTGCCGGTCGATCCCGGCGTTCCCATGGTGATTACTCCGCCCAAGGAATCGCACGTGCTCAACGACGCCATTCTCGCCGCCGCCATGGACCTGAGCCGCCGCGACCGCTCCCGCCGCAAGGTGATCTTCGTCATCAGCGACGGCCGCGAGTCCCGCAGCGACGCCAGCTACCGCGACGTACTCAAAGTCCTGCTGACCAACAATATTATGGTTTACGGGGTCGGGGTGGGAGGGTCAGCCATTCCGGTGTACGGCAATCTGCAGAAGCTCAAACTGCCCAAGTTGACGCCGGCCGACATTCTTCCCAAGTACGCCAACGCGACCGGTGGCGAGATTTTTACCGCTTACTCGGCGGACGCGATCCAGAATGTTTACGCGCGCGCGCTGGGAGAGGCACGCTACCAGTACACACTCGGTTATCAGACACCCGCGACCCCCAGCAGCAGCTACCGCGAAATTGAAGTGCGCGTAAATCGCCCGGGCTGCGACGAGTACTCGCCGCCCTGCGTCAAGGTTTTCGCCAAGGCAGGTTATTACCCGTTGCCGCCGAGGAGATGAAGGGCTGCTCGATTGAAGGGACCGGGAGGCAGGGTAGTCACCGCCGTAACCTGCTCGTAACCCCTGCCCTATGATATAAATCCAGCAGCATCAAGCCAAATCCTGTGCGGAGGCGCTGGGGTGGGAAAAGCCCGCCTTCCGCTCAGTCTTGAGGAAAGTCTTTGAGTTTCATCAATTTTGCTGCCCGCGAGATTAACTGCAAGATCGTGTACTATGGCGCCGGACTGGGTGGCAAGACCACCAATCTGCAGGCCATTTACCAGCGCACCGCGGACCAGCAGAAGGGCAAGATGATCTCGCTCGCCACCGAAACCGAGCGCACACTGTTCTTCGACTTCCTGCCCCTCGATCTCGGCTCGGTACGCGGCTTCAAGACCCGCATTCACCTGTACACCGTTCCCGGCCAGGTGTTTTACGACGCCAGCCGCAAGCTCATCCTGCGCGGCGTGGATGGCGTGGTGTTTGTGGCTGATTCGCAGCAGGAGCGCATGGACGCAAACCTGGAAGCGCTCGACAACCTGATGTCGAACCTGAAAGAGCACAGCTATCAGTTCGAGAGCATTCCTTACGTCCTGCAGCTCAACAAGCGCGACCTGCCCAATGTGCTTCCCATCGACGCTCTCACCAAGGAACTGCGCCGCAAGAACGAGCCAGTCATCGAAGCCGTCGCCTTCCAGGGCGTAGGCGTATTCGAAACCCTGAAAGAGATTGCCCGCCAGGTGCTGGCGGAACTGAAGAAGGGTTAGCCAGTCGTTAGTCGATGGCCGTTAGTCGACGGTCATTAGTCGATGGCAGTCAGTCGTTGGCCGGCGGGTGATCGCCAGTCTGCTCTGAACCCTGGCAAATGTCCCCGCGTTCTCGGCGGAGGTTCTCCGCGCCCTCGGCGTTTTAAGGTTCTGATTTTCCCTGCCCGGCAGCAATCTTTCCTTAGTGAACCTTCGTGAACCCTTCGTGTCCTTCGTGGTTAGGTTCGCTGGTTCTTGCCGCACAGGAAAACAAACCACGACGGACACCAAGGGTGCACGAAGGTCCACGAAGGAAACCAGACACGACGCCAACTATCAAATTGCGCATCGCCGAAAGCCAAGAGAACCTGCACTCCCTCGAGAGGGCCTAAGGCTGAGAGCGCCTAAGGCGCCACGCGCTCTGGAACCACTTCCGTTCCCGTCCTGCCAAACCCAAAGCGCAAAACCCACATGCGCTGCGTACCCTGGGCGCTGGCTTCCGGCGTGAACTTCCACTGCTGCGCCGCCTGTTCCGCCAGGCGCGCGAAGTATTTGCTCGGCCCTTGAGATTCCAGGCTGGTTCCGACGACGTTGCCCGCCGCATCGACGCGCACTCGCACGCCCACCCGCACCGTTCCGGTGATGGTGTCTCGCGCGCTCGGGGGCACATCCGGCAAGACCTGATGAACCACTTCGGCCGGCGTTGCATCCGGAGACTTCACCGGTGCCGCTGCCGCCGGAGACTCGGCCTGCGCCGCCACCGGTGACGCTGAAGCTGGAGCGCTACTCTCCTCAGGCTCAGCCTTCTGTTCCTCGGCTTTCCGTTGCTGCGCTTTCTGCTGCGCAGCCTCCGCCTCGGCGGGAATCGGCGAAGGTTTGGTCACCTGCTCCGGTGCGGTCTGCTGCACCGCGGCCGGCGCAGCCTTCGGCTGCGGCGCACTCCTCTGAAACATCTTCGCGCCCGCCAGCACCGCCACAACCAGAGCCACGGCCGCAACCGGCACTATGACCTTCCAGCGCGACGAACCGCTCTCTTCCGGCACCAGCCGCGGCGACGCAAGCGGAGGCATCGTAACCACCGTCGCCTGCGGAGCAGGCGCGGGAGCCTCCAGGTGGGCGATGATCTCTCCTACGCTGCACCGCTGCTCCGGATCAAACCGCAGACAGTTGCTGGCGATCTCCCCGAAGGGCGAGGGCAACTCTGGCGGCAGTTCCGGATCCTCGCCATCGATGCCGCTCCACTCCGGCAGATGTTGCGTGAGCGCCTCCACCAGCGTGATCCCCAGCGACCATATGTCAGCCGCCGGTGAGACGCCGGTGCGGGCAATCTCGGGCGGCGCGTAATCGCCGTTATCGCCGTTGGATTCCCCTGCCAGCGCAATGTGGTCGCTCGAAAGCTTCAGCCGGTCGCCCACCACCAGAATGTTTTCCGGCTTCACCTGCCCATGCACCAGGTTGCGCCCATGCAGATACACCAAAGCATCCACCACGGGCTGCAGCATCTCCCGCGCTTCGTTTGCCGTGAGTGGCCGCTGCGGCAGCACCTGCGCGAGCTTTTCATCCGGGCATTCCATGACGAGGTAGAGCAATTCGGTTTGCCCCATCTGGCAGCGGCCCGACTGGAAAATTCTCTGCACGTTGCGGTGCGATAACACCGCCGCCGAACTCCAGCGCGCCAGCTGCCGGGAAGCGGTAGCAGGATTGGCGGGAATCAGCTTGACGATGACTCTTTTGGTTTCGGCCTCAGACCCGCGAAGTTCGCTTAGAAAAACCGCGCTGCGCGCCGTGCCGCCCAAATGCTGCAGGAGTGGAAACCGGTCGTTTACCAGTTGTCCCTCCCACTCGTTTTGGGTCTCAAACATTGGGGTCCCCCGCGCCGGCTCTGTTTTCAAGCCATTGTAAGCGACAGGGAACGAGGAAATACTGCGACGTTGAACGGGGGATGCCACGAATTTCCTCCAGGATTTAGAAGGCTGGGCAAAGGGGCGCTGAGCGATTGTGAAGGGGCCTCAGACGGAGGCGCAAGGTTACAGAAGAACAGGCCCGTCACACTCCGGGTACCCCGGGCGTAGCGTAGCGCCACACGAGCGTAACGCCGGCGTCCCGCCGGCAACCCGGACCAGATTCCGCCCAATCCAACGGAAACCCCGCTGGCCCGATGCGGCGCTACTTCAGCCGCACCGACTTCAGCATCTGCTCAAACCTCGGCCTCAAGCCAACGAAATCTTTATCCGGCGCGATAAACACCAGGTACAGCAGCGATCCATTCGCCCGCTGGAAGGTCACCAACCAGTCGCGCTCCTGAATCGCCTTTCCTGCTTCGTCCTTGATCGGCGAAGGCCCGATCAGGTCCACCGATTTTCCCGCCACGCCGTTCACCCGGATGGTTTCATCGTGGCCAATCTCGCGCTGCTCCGGATTCGACTGCCGCAGCGATGCAATCAGTTCATGCGTCGCCTGGTCAAGGTCCGCGTTCGCCTCTTCCGCCTGGTAATCGTTGATGATCACCCCATAGGCCACGGCGTTCTGCGAGACTCCGCTGGGCGGAGCGATCGTCACTGACGAACTCTGGTCGCCGAACACCTTCCAGATCTCCGGATAAGAAATCTGGTACTCATTGTGCTCGAATACCTGCGTAGCCTCGCCGGGCGTGATTCCCGCAGCGGCCGGCGCAGCTTTATTCGCCTGCTCGGCGGCAATCTGTTCCGCCGTCAGCGGCTTCATGCCGGCCACGCGCTCTTTTACCCGCTGGAAGCCGGAGCTGCTGGCGAGAAAACTCTTCTGCGGCAGCGTCGCTGCCTCCTGCAGCACAGCCTGAGAACGATTTCCGGGATCCGGATGATCACTGAAGAACTGCGCCACCATGCCGCTGCGCCCCTGCTCCTCTTTCAGGCGGCTGAAAAACGCCGCAAGCGCCCGCGGATCGTAGCCCGCGTCATACATAATGTCGGTGCCCAGCAGGTCAGCTTCCGACTCCGCCTGCCGCGAATTCCTCAGGAAGTACGAGCCCACCCCGAACGAAATCCCCAGCTGCGCCATCTGCGCGAGAACGCTTCGTCCCATAATCCCGCCCAGAATCGCCAGGGGCAGTTGCGCTGCCATCTGCTTGCTGGCGGCGCGCGTGCCGTGGCGCTGCACCACGTGGGAAATCTCGTGGGCCATCACGCCCGCCAGTTCGGCTTCGCTGTTGGCCGCCTGGATCGTCCCCAGGTTTACGAAGATCGGCCCGCCCGGCAGAGCAAAGGCATTGATCTCCTTCTGATTCACCACGCGAAAGGTATAAGGCCACTTCTCGCCCGGCGCATGCGCCACCAGGTTGGCTCCCAGGCGTTGCACATACCGCGTCACCGGATCATCCTCCGGCAGTAGGGGCAGCTGCTTCGGCACCTGCGCCGCCGCCTGCTGTCCGGCCTGCAGCTCTTCTTCGCGGGAAAAAAGATCGAAGCCGCTGGTAGGCGTGACCCGCGCCCAGAGCGGCGCGGCCACCAACAAAGCCAGCCACATCGCGGCTCCACGCGCGAGGCGCGGGCGAAGTCTCATCCCAACCTCCGCAACTCAACGGCAGCAGAACAGAAAACTGAGAACCGGGAACTGAAAACTGGCAACTGCTTTTCACCCAAAACTGCAAGCCCAGCACCAAACAATTCGATGCCTGTTCATCCCACAGCGCATCACAACCTCGTGTTCTGATCATACCGCGACATCGCCGGTGAAACCGGCGGGAAGAGATGACCCGGAAACATCCGACGAGGGCGTGTTTGCCGGGCGCGGGCAGTCGCGTCGATCTGATAGCCTTTTCACACCGGAGGCCCGCGAATGCTGTTTGACTTTGCCACCATCCCCGCAAAAGAACGCTACAAGCTGCTCGTCTCCACGGTCGTCCCGCGCCCCATCGCCTGGGTGGTCAGCCAGGACGCAGGTGGGCAATTGAACGCCGCGCCTTTTTCCTTCTTCAATGCGTTTGCCGGCGACCCTCCCGTGGTTGGCATCGGCATCGGCAGCCACGAACCCGGCCGTCCTAAGGACACCCGCCGCAACATCCGCGAGACCCGCCAGTTCGTGGTCAACCTGGTCTCGGAAGAAATGGCGCGGGCGATGAACGTTACCGCCATCGAGTTTGAGAGCGGCATCAACGAACTGATCGAGGCTGGCCTCACGACAGCTCCCAGTCTCCACGTGAAGCCGCCACGCATTGCCGAAAGCCCGGTTTCAATGGAGTGCGAGCTGCTTCAGATCGTCGAACTCGGACCCGAGAACTCCCTGGTGCTCGGCCGCGTGCTCGCCATGCGCGTGCGCGACGAAGCCGTGATCGATGCCCCCAGCCACTACATCGACACGCCAAAATTGAAGCTCATCGGCCGCATGCACGGCCGCGGCTGGTACGCCCGCACCACCGACCTGTTCGAAATGCCCCGCATCCCGCGGGCCGAGTGGAAGCCAGCCGGCACAGCGGACTCCAAACCATCGGTGGTTCCAAAGTGAAAGATGCCAGGGCCGCAAGGAAAACGTCGCGTTCGCCGCGCGGGCGGGAGAGGGCACGGCTTCAAGGGTTTGTGGAGAAACTCTGAGTCGTGTGGATTTTGGGAAGGGCACAACTTCAGTCGTGCCGTAGAATCAGACGCGGGCGATGAGGCGCCCACCGGGCGCAACTGTCACAGGCTCCATTTAGCTTGGCAGAAGACCCAACGTCCAGCGATTTTCCGACTGCAGGACTGAACGTAAAACGACATCCCGACGGATGACCGCACCCTCAGGAGCACCATGCACGCCACCGGATCCTTCGAAGTAAAGCTCAATCCTCTGGAAACCTATACCAAGGCCGCAACCCTGGGCCGTATGTCCCTCGACAAACAATTCCGTGGCGCTCTCGAAGCCACAAGTGAGGGCGAAATGCTCAGCGCCGCCACCGCTGTCAAAGGCTCCGCGGGATACGTTGCTATCGAGCACGTAAACGGCACGCTTGATGGCCGCAGCGGCACCTTCATCCTGCAGCACCGCGGCACCATGACCCGCGGCGCGCCGCAACTCATCATCACCGTCGTTCCCGACTCCGGCACCGGCGAGCTTACCGGCCTCGCCGGCAAGATGACCATCAACATCGTGGACAAGAATCACTTCTACGACTTCGAATACGACCTGCCCTGACCATCAGAAAATCGGCGTGTCCAGCGCAGCGATGAAGTGAATTCCCGGCACGATCTTTCCCAC
>DATJXG010000301.1:0-7387 GCA_035500455.1 Terriglobales bacterium
CGCACCTGGTCAATCACCGCCAGCATGTACAACCCGCGCTACGGCCATACTCTCACGCTACTGAGCGACGGAACGGTGCTGGCCGCCGGAGGTGCGCAGTATAGCGGATCGGTGTACATGGACACGGCCGAGCGGTACACCCCCGGCCCAACGACACAGACGCCGGTGCAGATGACGATTGCCTCGTCGCCGACCGGCATGGGATTCACTGTCTCAGGCACGGGTTGCAGCGCCGGCAGCTACGCGACCCAGGCCACCCTGACCTGGATGAGCGGTTCCACCTGCACCCTGACTGCGATCGTGCCCGCCGGATACATTTTCGGCAGCTGGAGTGACCAAACCACGATCAACCCGCACTCCTTCACCGCGCCTGCCGCGCCGGGAACGATCAGCTTCGTTCTGAAAACCGGCCTTACGGTGAGCGTCACCAGCGGCACGCCGCAGAGCACAGTGGCAGGCACGCCGTTCGCCAGCCCTCTGGTAGCAACGGTTCGAGATTCCACCGGCGCCGTGGTTTCTGGCGCGACCGTCACCTTTGCCGCACCCGCCGGAACCCAGGCTTCCGGTACTTTCACAGGTGGCAGCACTACCGCCAGCGTTTTGACCAATGGCTCGGGTATTGCCACTGCGCCGGCCTTCACCGCCAACACGACCGCCGGCAGCTATGCGGTTACGGCCTCTGTAGTCGGGGGCACGAGCGGGGTTGTCTATCAGCTCACGAATACCGCGCAGCCGCCTTCAACGATTACCGCCACGAGTGGTTCGGCGCAGACGCTCATTGACACAGCTTTTGTGAATCCTCTGGTCGCGACCCTCAAAGATGGATTGGGAAATCCCAAGCCGGGCGTGATGGTGACCTTCACCGCGCCCGCGAGCGGCGCCTCGGTTTATTTCACCAATGGCATAACCACGGCTTACACCGACGCGAACGGCGTGGCGGTTTCACAGATGATCACTGCCAATCACACCGCCGGGACCTACGCCATCACGGTGACTGCGCCGGGAGTGGTCACGCCCGCCAGCTACACCATGGTGAACACCACCAACGCCCCGGCCTCCATCACTCCCAGCGGAGGAAACGGTCAGTCCGCGACTATTAACACCGCTTACTCCCTCCCTCTTTCAGTCACGGTGAAGGATGCCTCGGGGCAGCCCATGAGCGGCATTACCGTGACCTTTACGGCATCGGGTGTCGGCCCTTCCGTGACCTTTGCGGGAGGATTGCGAACTGCGGTGACCAATGCGGGTGGCGTGGCGACCTCCGCGGCGATCACTGCGAATTTCACCGCAGGCACCGCTAACGTGTATGCGCAGGTTGCCGGCGTCACGACCTACGGAACATTCAGTTTGACCAACAGAGTGGGCGCGGCCGCATCGATTTCCGCCACTGGCGGGACCCCTCAGAGTTCCGCCCTCAGCACCGCGTTCGCCAGCCCGCTCTCCGCAACCGTGCGGGATGCCGGCGGCAATCTGGTAAGCGGCGCGACCGTTATCTTCACCGCTCCGGCCAGCGGCGCCTCGGGCACTTTCGCCGGAGGAGTAAGAACGGCTTTCACCAATGCGTCCGGAGTGGCGACTTCACCGGTGTTCACCGCCAACGCAACCGCCGGGTCCTACAGCGTGACTGCGACTGCTCCGGGAATTACATACCCGACGGCGTTCCTCCTCACCAATACAGGGACGACCACTCCATCCTCGATTGTCGCCAGCGGCGGCACGCCGCAAACCGCTACGGTCAAGGCGGCTTTCTCCAGCACGCTCTCGGCTACAGTGAAGAACTCTGCCGGATCTCCCATGAGCGGGGTAACGGTCACCTTCAGCGCCCCGGCCAGCGGCGCTTCGCTGACTTTCGCGGGCGGAGTCAGCACTGCGGTAACCAACGCCAGCGGAGTGGCGACATCGCCGAAGATGACCGCCAACGCCATAGCCGGAACCTACACCGTCACCGCGAGTATCGCCGGAGTCTCTACCCCTGCCGCTTTCGTCATGACTAACAAGGCAGCGGCCGCTGCGGCGATCACGGCGAGTGGGGGTACCCAGCAGACCGCGGCAATCGGCACCACTTTCAACGGCGCCCTTATGGCGACGGTGACAGACTCCAGCGGCAATCCGGTAAGCGGAGCCACGGTGACATTCAAGGCTCCGACCAGCGGCGCTTCCGGAACGTTTGCCGGCGGCGTGACGACGGCGATCACCGACGCCTCTGGAGTAGCGGCCTCAGCGGCGTTTACGGCGAACAGCAAGGTAGGGAGCTACACGGTTACAGCAAAGGTGTCCGGCGTTTCCAAGGCGGCCAGCTTCGCGCTCACCAACACCGGAGGTGCTCCCGTTTCAATCAAGGCCAGCGGCGGCAGTTCGCAGAGCGCCACGATCAGCACCGCCTTCTCCAGCGCGTTAAAGGCGACGGTGCAGGATGCCGGAGGCAATCCAGTGAGCGGTGTAGTAGTGACGTTCACCGCGCCGTCGAGTGGCGCCTCTGGCAGCTTTGCCGGCGGAGTGAACACCGCGACCACGAACAGTTCCGGCGTAGCCACTTCGGCGGTATTCACCGCGAATGCCACCACAGGCAGCTACGCAGTGACCGCCGGCGTTGCGGAGGTATCGAACACGGCCAGCTTCTCGCTAACCAACAAAGCTGCGAGCAGTGGCCGTCATCACTGAGAGTCTTTATCGAATGTTGGCGCGGACGCCCGCGCCTACATTCAAATCAACGGCACTAATTCCGAGATAGTCCCTAGCGAGACTTTTCGTGGCGAACCAGTCCGCGCTGTGTTCTCATTATTCCCCACTCCGAAACCGATCCGTTGATCAAACCGAGAGCTGGCAAAGGGGAACCACCGCGAATGGCGATCAGCAGGCGCGAGTTCATCAGCAGAATTGGACGAACCGGCGGCTACGGCTCCGCCTTTCTGGCCATGCATTCGCTGGGCCTTCTCGGCAGCATTGAGGGCGAGCAGCCCACTGACTTCCCGCTGCCTTCCGCCAGCGGCCGCGGAACCAAAGTTCTTATCCTCGGAGCGGGAATTGCCGGGCTGGTTTCCGCCTACGAGATGCGCCGCGCCGGCTTCGACTGCACCGTGCTGGAAGCGCGGCAGCGTCCCGGCGGCCGCAACTGGACTATGCGCGCCGGCTCGAAACTGGTCTTCACCGATGGCACGGTCCAGAATTGCACTTTCGACAAGGGAAATTACTTCAACTGCGGCCCCGCGCGCCTGCCCTCCATCCACAAAACCATGCTCGGCTACTGCAACGAGCTGAGGGTCGCGCTCGAAGTGGAAGTCAACGCCTCACGCCGCACGCTGCTGCAGAACGACAATGTTTTTTCCGGCAAACCCGTGCGCCAGGGGGAAGTCATCAATGACACCCGCGGCCACATGGCCGAACTGCTGGCCAAGTGTGTACAACAGGGCGGGCTCGATCAGGTCTTCACCCCGGACGATCACGAAGTCGTAATGAACTTTCTCAAATCCTACGGCGACCTGAGCGCCGATTTCACTTACAAGGGATCTTCACGCGCCGGCGACCAGCAGCTTCCCGGCGCCGGTGACCAGATCGGAATTCCGCGCGCTCCTCTGCCCATGTCCGACCTGCTTCGCTCGCAGTTCTGCGAGCCAATGCTATTTGAAGAAGCGCTCGATATGCAGCCCACCATGTTTCAGCCGGTCGGCGGCATGGACCGGATTCCTTACGCCTTCGCCCATTCCCTGGGCAAGACCGTCCGCTATAACTCTCCCATCACGGAAATCCGAAAGTCGGACAATGGCGTAAGGGTTTCGTACCGTGATGGCGAATCCGGGCCGGTACGGTCGATGGAAGCGTCGTATTGCATTTGTACGCTGCCGCTCACCATCCTCAGGAGCGTGCCTAATGATTTTGCTCCCCGGGTGAAAGCGGCCATCGAGCAGGTTACGTATGACTCCGCCTTCAAAGTTGCGTGGGAATCGCGGCGCTTCTGGGAGCAGGATGGCGACGAGATTTACGGCGGCATCTCATTCCTGACGAGTGGGCCCATTCCGCTGATCTGGTATCCCAGCGCGGACCTGATGTCCCGGCGCGGAATCATCATTTCCGGCTATTCGGTCGAAAGCTGGTGCGATTTCGGAAAGCTGCCCTCGTTCGCGGCGAAGTTGGCGGCGTCGCGGGCTGCGGTTGAAAAGCTGCATCCTGGCAAGGGTCAGGAGATGGAGAAGCCCATCTACATGTCTTGGGGCAAGGTGCCTTATAGCCTGGGTTCCTGGCTGAGCCGCGGGCCCAACTTCCGTGCCGAGGGTACGGCCTACTATAACGGGCCTTATCGGGAGCTGATTGTGCCGGATGATCGCATCTATTTTGCCGGCGACCACTGCAGCCACATCATCGGCTGGCAGGAAGGCGCGGCGCTGGCCGCCCAGCGGGCGATCAAGATGATCGTAAGCCGCGTTAACCAGTCCTGACGGGAATCCACTGCGGGCCGGCTCCCACAAGGGCAGCGGCTACTCCACCGGCTTCGAGCGCACACGTACCACGGTGATCTTGGAGAACCCCTCGTCGAAGGTAGGAACTTTGAGTTTCTCCGCCATGCGGCGCATTATGCCTTCTTCCACCACGCGCGGACGCTTGCGGTTGCGTTCCAGGCAAACTTCCAAAGGAACGTCAAAGTACACTGCCTGCACTTCGTAGCCGTAATCCTTGGCCAGCCGGATCCAGCTATGGCGCTCATGCGGCGTGAGGTTGGTGGCGTCCACATAATTCAGCGGACGCCGCGCGATCAGCCGGGCCCGCAGCATGGAACGCAGATTGGAGAACACCAGATCCTGGAAACGCTGCTCGGTGGGATCGTCGAAGAGCAGAGAGCGCAGTAAATCCGTCGAAAGCGGCGTGATGTTGTGGCGCTTGAACCAGGAACTCTTGCCCGAGCCCGGCAATCCGATGGCGAGAATCACCGCTCCCTTGGGAGGACGCGCGGATACCGGAGCGGGTGCTTCGACCGGCTCGACTCCACTCGGCTCAGGCTCGGCAGGCTCGCTGGGCCCAAGGTCGGCGGGCTCAGGCGCCGCGCTTTGTGAACGCCCGCGGCCACGTCCGCCGCGGCCACGGCGGCGACGCCGGCGAATGGGCGCTGGCGAAGAACCTTCCCCTTGCTCCTGAGCTGGAGATTCCTGCGCCGCAGGTTGCACTTCAGCGGGCGGAGCAGATTCCTCCGGCGCAGGCGCGGGAGGCCCTTCCGCATCGAAGTAGGCAGGGCGCAATGGCGCAGGTTTATTCTCGGGATTCTCTTCTTTGCTCTTCTTGCCGCGTTTGAAGCGGTCACGCATCCATTTGCGCATGTCTGGCTTGTAACATACCTCACCCGCACGCTCGCGGGCAATCGGCAGTGAACGTCGCGAACCAAGCACGACAGGGCGAGGTTTGTGCTTCGCGTCCTTTGCGTTCTTAGCGGTTAAAACTAAGGCGCCAAAGCTGGCAGGGAAGCGGAAGGGACGAGGACTTCAAGAGAGGACAACAAGGTAAGCCAAGGCTAGCCGGACAAGTCGACCGAGAACGCTGAAACAAAGTGAAGAGCTGACGACTGACGACCGGCGACTGACGACTAGAACGGCATCACTCCGACTTCTTTTTCCACTTCAACCGTGTCCACCATGACGATGGCATCCCATGGGCAGCCGTCGAGGAAGCACCCATCCGGCCCCTTGCTGAGGCATTTCTTGCAGCCGATACACAGAATGGGGTCCACCTGAATACGGCCAAACGGCGGATGGTCTTCATCCGGCACCCAGAACATGCAATCTTCAACCGGGCAATATTCCACGCAGGCAGGCGACCCGGCGCAGCCGGTGCAACACTCGGTGATAACCGCGAGTTCTTTGGGCTTTTTCTTGCGAGGAGTAACAAGACCCTTGGATTTCGGCTCAAATTTCAGCTCGTCCGGAACCATCCCCACGGTATCGGCCATGGCGGGATTATACCTTAGCTGATAGCTGTCAGCTCTCAGCTTTCAGCCATCAGGTCTCTGCAGCCGGCAACCTCGTCAGGTGCAACCCACGCACAGGCTCCACGGGTGGCTATGGACCTGGAGCATGAAAGCTGACAGCTGAGAGCTGAGAGCTACCCGCTGTGATATAGTGGCCTTCCAGCCCTTTAAATCCAGGTTCATTCCCGGCAACTCAGGTCCCATCGGCACCAAATTCCACGCGAAGGGCGAAAAGGAGCAGCACTCATGGCAGGCAAGAGTCTTAATAAAGTTCAGCTCATTGGCAATCTCGGCAAGGACCCCGAGGTCAAATACACCCCGCAGGGCACCCCGGTCGCCAAGATTGCCCTGGCCACCAACGAGCGTTACAAAGACAAGGACGGCAACTGGCAGGACCGCACCGAGTGGCACAACGTGGTTCTCTGGCAGCGGCTGGCCGAGATCGCCGGCGAATATCTGAAGAAGGGCGGCAAAGTGTACATCGAAGGCCGCCTGCAAACCCGCTCTTGGGACGACAAGCAGAGCGGCCAGAAGAAATGGATGACCGAGGTGGTGGCCAGCGACCTGATCCTGCTCGGCGGACGCGGCGAGGGCGGCGGCGAGAGTGGCGGCGGATATTCTCGCGGCGCTGCGGCAGGCGGCGGCAATAACTTCGATCAGCGCGAGCCCGAGCCCGCCCCGGCCGGCCCTGGCCCCATCAGCGACGAAGACATCCCCTTCTGAACTTACGGCACGGACACTCCTGTTCGCGCCTATCTGTCTCCTCAAACCCTCTACTCAAAGCGGCCTGCCTAAAAAGCAGGCTTCTGTCTTTTTAGGCTTCACCAATGCGGGCGGGCAGAATTCGTCAGTCCATTTCAAAAAGAGCCGAATTAAAGAGCCGAATTAAAGATCGCGGCAAGTTCGAGATGCGGTAAGGGGAGCCATGCCGGGGATAACAGAGCAGAGGTGAGAAAGCTCTACGACTACGTCCTGCTCCCGACTAACGTGCAGCCGGGAGCAGGAAGATACTCCACGTACACCGGTTAACTTTCAAACCAGTACGGAGCGCGATCATTGTTTCAAATCAGCATATCCAAGCAAAGGGCTGCGATACGCCAAAAGACGACAGAGATTAGATTCTCACTTCGAGATTCTCTGGCTTCGCGTCTGTACGTTCGTGTAGAAGCGGGCTGTCTCGATGTGCCACGGGCATGCGCATAGGGGATTTCTATCTCGCGCATCGACTAGAGTAATACCCATGAGACGGCATGGCAGGCGGCGCAGTTTCTTTCACCAACACTCACTCAGTCTGGCGGCTTTGGCGGTCGTGATCTTCCTGATCTTGCTCTACAGCCGCTCCAACCCGGATACCCACCTCGGCTCATTTTTCGGCAACGCCATCGCTGACTGGACGGGCGTGGTGGTCACTGTGGTCATGACCAAGCACCTCTACGA
>DATJXG010000302.1:0-14658 GCA_035500455.1 Terriglobales bacterium
CAAACACCAGGTAGTTTTGCACCTGCACGGGAGCGGCCGGCGCGGCTGCTCTTAAGCTCTTACCGCACTGGGTGCAGGCGAAGCTGTCGTCCGCATTATTGGCACCGCAAAAAGGGCAGAACACTTAGGTTTCCTCCGCTCGTGAGTTTTCACTGCAAGGGCTCGCCTCGCTCCAGGCAGTCCTCGGGCGAGCCCGCGGGGTTTACCCGGATGACGTTGGTTTCGTCGGAACAGTAGGCTTTCTGTCCCGTCTGGTTGTATTTCTGCGGCCAGGCTACCACCTGATACTTCACTCCCGGCCCGCCAGGCTTTTCCGCGTCGCAATTTTCCAGCAGCAAGTCATAGCCGTTGCGGTGCCCAGCCGCGATGGAATCACTAATGAGGCCGGCCTGATGGAGATCGGAAAGCGAGCAGGTAAATCCGGTATCAGAATGAGTGCTGGAATAAGTCACCTCGGCCACATTGATGGTTCTGATTGTGGCTATCGCCGATGTTTCATTCGCCGTCATCCGCGCCCTCAACAAATTGGGAATGGCAATCGCCGCGACAATCAGGATGATGGGGATGAAGATGATTCCCAGGTAGCCGAGCACCAGCCCGCCGATCGCCAGCCCCTCGCCTTTCATTCTGCCGGCGCTTCTCTTGATTTCAGAGAGCGCCAGGTGCCCCAGGACAATGGCCACGATGGCCACGGGAAACATGAAGAAGAAAAGACCGCAGATCAGGCTACCGATGGCTTTGCCGCTGGTAGGCACGAACCCGGCAGGCGGGCCGGCGCCGGCGATGATCGGGGCAGAGGGCGCAGGCGCGGACGCGACGGGCGAGCCGGCCTGATCCTTGCCGCATGCGGCGCAGAAGTAAGCTCCGGGTGCGAGATTAGCGCCGCAGTGTCTGCAAAACACGCCCGTTTCCTTTGCGGAAGCGCGTTGAACGCGGTGACTTCCTGTTTATTTAACGTCTTTAGTCAGCGTCGGAAGACAAGGAAATTCTGGCCACACTACTACTCGACGCTGGCGGCGTCAAGATACCGGGGGAGAGACGCAGCCTACCGATTGAATCATAATTCGCTTCTTCGCAGTCGTTGCGACTTTTGGGGTTGGTTGACTAACCGCGAAGGGCGCAAAGATCGCAAAGAAGAGCAATAAGGGCAGGACCGCGCGACCCGAATCGGGTCTGCTACCCCACGTCTGCTACCCCAGGGAACTGCCGCAGCCGGGGCAGAACCGCGCCGGGGCAGTGAGTGCCTGGCCGCAGCTGGAACAGAAGCGGGCAGGGTTCGCAGGCTGGCCAGGCGGACGAGGTGTGACCATCCCCGGCGCCGCACCTGGAGAACCCGGCGAGGCTAGGGGCGGAGAGTTCATCAGACCAGGGGCGGGTGGTGGCCCCGCGCTTGCCGGGGCTAAAATCCGCGCGGCCTGCGAAAATACATACGCGCTCCAGGCGGCACTTGCCACCATGAGAAACAAGGTCAGCCAGTAGCCCGGTTCGTAGGCGGCCTGCATCATGCCCCGGCCCTGGGTGACGATCTCATTATCCAGGTGATACTTCATGCCCAGCAGAGAAATCGCTCCCACGCCTGCGGCAATCGCCGATCCAACCGCGATGCGCGGCCCCAGGAAACTCAGCACCAGGCCCACGATCACGCACACCCCCGCCAGCGCGACGTAGGGATCGGGATCAACCTTCTGCTTTTGCGGCGGGCCGAACATCTGCGGCTGCTCCAGGGTCGTGCCCAGCGCCATTTGCGTTCCGCTGAGCGTCGCCGCCTTCTGGCCTCCGCAGGAGATGGTGACAAAGGGAAGCAAAAAGCACAGTAAGGTGCCAATGAAGACGGCGGGGGTGACTTTAGGAGCGTTTTTCATTGCAAGGTCCGCCCTGAATCGGTTCGCGCGAGATCCCGATACGCTGAAAGCCGGGGAACGAGCCGAGGGGCCGCGGTTGGGGGATGGCTGCGCTACTCCGGTCGTCCGTCAGCTCTGCCGCGCGGACGATAGCAGAAGCCGGGCTGGGTACGCAATAGCCAGCGGGCATGGGATCAAGAGTCGTTGCAGCGCTGCCCCGGGGACTGGCGGTTTTCGGCGGAGAGTGATCCTCAAGCTTATGTTCTGCGGTCTTTGGCTAACTATCTATCAGGGAAAGGATTAAGACAAACTCGGACTGAACCAAGGGGGCTGCGGAATGATTGGCGATACCCCTTCGGCGTGGCACGACAGGCAGTGCATTTCTGATTGCCTTGTGAGGCTGATTCTGATAACTTGCCGCCCTGAATCGATTCAAGGCCCGCGATTGCGCGCTTGGCTCGCGGGCCGTCGGTTGGGAGTGCAAACCCAGGCTTGGGAGGGACCCGAATATGGCTTTCTGCAGCGGATGTGGAGCGCAATTACAGGAAGGTGCGGCGGCTTGCACAAATTGCGGCCGCGCGGTTGGAGGAGGAGCAGCGCCGGGAGCGCCCGCGCCGGCAGCGACAGGCGGCGGCATGGCGGACAACGTCGCCGGCATGCTGGCCTATATCACCATCATTCCCTCCATTATTTTTTTGGTGATGGAACCATATAACAAGAACCGTTTCGTGCGCTTTCACTCTTTTCAAAATATCTTTTTCTGCATCGCCTGGATCGTGCTCTCTGTCGCCCTTTCCATCTTTGCCGCGATTCCGGTGCTGGGATGGATCTCGCTCCTGATCTGGCCGTTGCTGGGATTGGGAGGCCTGGTGGTATGGATCATCCTGCTGATCAAGGCCAACCAGGGGCAGATGTTCAAGCTGCCCATCATCGGCGACCTGGCGGAGAAGCAGGCCAACGCCATGTGATTCGTAGCGCCGGCGTCCCGCTGGCCCAAGGGTCGCGGGACGGCGGCGCCGCATGCTATCCATCCCCTCAGGTTCTACGGCTTTCCCCTCTCTTCGAATTTCGTGATTTCGCGGCGAAAACCGCGAGTTCGCAATATGCGCAGAGGTAAACTTAGGGTGTCTTTTTCTTTTCTGCTTGTGATGCTAAAATATATCACATGGGAAAAGCCTCCATCCGCGACCTGCGCTACGACTTCCCGCGGATTCGCCGCCTGCTCCGGCGGGGCGAGTCCATCGAGATCACCGACCGGGGCAAGGTAATCGGGTGCCTGCTGCCGGCGGGCAATGGCGCCGGGAAGTGGCCCGACTTCGAGGCGCGCTGGCGAGCGCGGTTTGGTGATCGCATTCTGGAACCAACCGGGGCTGAATTGCTCAGGCAGGAACGAGACCGCTATTGAAGATTTATTTCGATACCAGTTTTCTGGTTTCTCTCTATGCCCGCGACGCAAATTCCTCCCGCGCGATTGCCGCGGTTCCGGCCGGCGCGCTCAAGATGATTACCCAGTTCGGCGAGCTGGAGTTCGGCAATGCTCTTCAGCAGCGGGTCTTCCGCAGGCAGATGAAAGAGGCGGAGGCGCGGCTGATCTGGGGAGACTTCCAGCGCGATCTCGGTGAGCGGGTATTCCAGTACCATCCCTTTAATGCGGATTGGCTGGCGCGCGCCATGCTGCTTTCGCGCAACCACACCGCAGTCCTGGGAGTCCGTACGCTCGACCTGGTGCACGTGGCCTCCGCCCTTGAACTCGAGGCGGAGGCGCTGTTCACGTTCGACAATGCTCAGCGGGCGCTGGCCAAGGCGCTGCGGATGAGAATCAACTGATGCACCTGCGGCTGCGGGCGTCCCCTCGGCGTTGCCCGGGGCACGCTGTCGATCGTGCTGTGAGGCTACACGGATATTCCGGTTTGGTTCACGTTAGACGCGCCTCCGAGCGGGGACGCCCGGCTTGCGCCTGCTCTTCACTTGACAGAACCTTCTCCACAATGGCATTCCTATTCTCTTTGCTCCTTTTGCCCGTTTCCACCCTGTTTCGGGGAAAGCTGCGAATTCCGCCAGAGGAAGAGTGAAAGTTCGAGTCTTCTATCACGACAAGTGTTTTGACGGGGCGTCCTCGGCGGCGTTGTTCTCCCGCTTCTACCGGGAGCGCATCCGCAGCGACGTGGAGTACGTCTATTCCGGCCTGCTGCACCGGGCGGGATCGCTGTTCGACGAAAAGCAGTTCGATGGCGACGAGAACGCCATCGTGGATTTCAAGTACTCCAGTTCGCCCAAAATCACCTGGTGGTTCGACCATCACCAGAGCGCCTTCCTCACCCCCGACGACGCCGCCCACTTCGAGCAGGACCAGAGCAACCAGAAGTTCTACGATCCCGACTTCAAGTCCTGCACCAGCTTTATCGCCATGATTGCGGAGCAGCGCTTTGGCTTCGATCCCGGGCCGGTGGCGGAACTGATCCATTGGACCGACATCATCGACGGTGCGCTCTATGCCGATGCGCGCACTGCCGTCGAAATGAAAGAACCAGCGATGAAGCTGACCATGGTGATCGAATCGGCGCGCGACTACAAGTTCGTCCCCACCCTGATTCCGCTGTTGGCCACCAAACCGCTAGGGGAAATTCTGGAGGAACCGTTCGTGGCGCCGCTGTTGCAGCCCCTGATGGAACGGCACCAGCGCTCCATCGGCGTGCTGCGGGAGCGCGCCGAATTCAAGGACGGCACTATCTTCTTCGACGTTACCGATCAGGACCTGGAAGGCTACAATAAATTCATTCCGTACTACCTGCACCCTGGGTCAACCTATAGCGTGGGCTTGAGCAAGAGCGCGTTCCGCGTGAAGGTCTCGGTGGGCTCCAACCCGTGGGCTGACGCTGAACGAATGGTGAATCTAGCCAAGATCTGCGAACGCTACGGCGGCGGCGGGCACGCCCGCGTGGGAGCCATCTCGTACGAAGTCAACCAGGGCGAAGCGGCGAGCAAAGCGGCCGCGGAGATCGTGCAGGAACTGCGTGCCAGCGTGCGCAACCAAACCCAGTAAACTGCGGCGGGGACAGAACGCGAGGGAAGCGATCGAATGCTGTTCAGCCTGCGCCCCTGGCGCGTCCGCGAAAAACGGCAACTGCGCGTGCTGCGCCTGGTGGCGTCGTTTGAAATGGCCAAAGGCGCGGTGGTGCTTTTGGCGGCCGTGGGACTGCTGTCCCTGGCTCACCGCGATATCTGGGACGTTTCCGCGAGCCTGCTGCGGCTGTTGCATATTCACCACACCAACCACTACTGGGAAGTGTTCCTGAGACTGGCCAACCGGGTTCGGGACGAAAAGCTCTGGTTGGTCGCCGTGGGCTGTGTTCTTTATTCCGCCCTGCGTTTTGTGGAAGCCTATGGGCTATGGCGGGCGCGGGTGTGGGCGGAGTGGGTGGCGTTCGTCTCGGGCGGAGTGTACCTGCCGTTTGAAGTCTACGAAGTGGCCCGGCGGGTGACAGTGGTTCGCGTGATCATCCTCGCCGCCAATGTGGCGATCGTGTTGTACATGCTGTTTCTGCGGCTGCAGGCGCAAGCCGCCCGGTGCGCGGAGGAGTCGGGGGCTCCGCCGGCTTGAGGCTTCGACGGCATGGACTCACAGCTGAGGTTCGGATAGGCGGACGCACGGGCGAGGTCGCCCGTGCCTTTGAGGTCGCACGCTTACTGCGCTTTCACCGGGGCGTTGATGGTTCCTACCAGGCCGGTGCGGCCGTCCTGCACCGCCAGCCGGACTTGATCGGCGCCGGCCTTTGGGTCCACGTCCATGTGCAGCAGCAGTCCGTGCTGCAGGATCTTCTGATAGGTGTCGTTGTCGAACACCTGGTCCACCTTTTTGCTTTCGTTTGAGGTCATCTTGCCATCCGCCGAATAAACCGCCGTGTAGAAGAGGACGTTCAGCTTCTTGCCTCCGGAAACGTCTTCTCCCGAAAGAGTGCTGGCGTCAACCAGGAACGATACTCCTAACTTTCCTTTGGCGGGGTTCGCTTCGGGGCGCACCACCTGGGCGGTGAAGGAAACCTGGGTGGCGGGGGAGGAGTTCGCCAGGGCCGAGGCCACCTCCTGGCTTGGGCTGTAACCTTTCATCTGGCTGGGATCGATGGCGTAGTAGCCGCGGCGGTGGAAGACTTCCGCTCCGCTCTGGTTCACCTTCACTTTGATGTTGCGGTATTTGCCGTCATACTTCTTGTTTTCCGGATAATAACCCAGCGTGTAGGTGGCGGATTCATCCGCGAAGGCGCGTTCCACCCCCTCCTTGATCTCATTCTGGTTCACGTAGGCCCGGCCCCCGGTTTCGCGCGCCATTTCGCGCATGGTTTCCTGGGCATCGGTGTCGGTGGAGATGGAGAGTCCGCGGGCGTCCACTGGATAAATGGCCACTTGCGCGCTGGAAAGGCGGGCGGCAGTTTCCCGAATATCTTCGGCATGAGATTGACGGAAGAATTCGGCCGCGCTGCCTGCCGCATGCTGTCCGACGCGCCGTGTGTCCAGGCTGGGCAAATCTTCCGATAATTCCGCATCCGTTACGCTGCGGTTTTCGGGGATCAGGGAGAAGGGCAGGTCGCCGGTCACCCAGATAATCGATTTCCGCCCCGGCAGCCCGCCCAGAATTCGGGCCAGGCTGTTCAGGGCATTGAGCGTTATCAGCGCCCTTTGATCTTCTGCATACCCAACCTGCGCGCCGGCAAACGCTGCGACGGCTGCCTGGGCGCTGTCGCTAAGCGGACCGGTCGCGGGATCCAAGTCAGTCACGATTTGGGAGGTTGTGGCCGCGCCCTCCCCGCTTTGCGTAGGCTGAGCCGCTGTTTGGAACGTCTTTGGTTGGGGTTGATATCGTTGCAAGGCGGTGTAAAGGATTTGCGGGTCTGCGGTGAAGTCCTGTAACACCCCCAGCGAACCGGTCAAGGTGAACACGGCCATCCGCTCACCGGGTTTGTATTGCTGCTGCACAAACCGCAGCATTTGCTGCCGGGCGTAGGCCTGGTCTTTGTATTCAGTATTTAGCGCATCCAGCAGCATAACCGTAATCGGGCCTTCCGAGCGGTACTCCGGCCGGTTGGAGTAAATCCCGGGAGGCAGAGGCTCAGGGGCGGCATTCTCGCTGGGCCGCACGAACATGGAAATTTTCTGTGCTTTGCCGTTCTCTTCCAGGGTGAAATCTTCGGGATGAAGACCGGCGACGGGCTTGCCTTGCTTGTCTGTGACAACGACATCTACCAGGACCAGGTGGGTTGTAACCCGAATGGTCGGCGGCGGAACCTGCGGAGAAGCCGGGGCCTGAGCCATTCCCGTCGCGGCCACACAAATAACCAGAACCAGTGTCAGGAAACGGTGCCCGCGAAATCCATGGAGAGTCATAGCCGGCGCTCCTTCTCGTGTTGCCAGGCGCTAACGTTAGTATCTTTGCTTTCGGGTTGCAACTTTTTTGTGGTAAGGGCATGTCATTCAATTCGCGCCGCAAGGCGGGCTGTCGTTTCCCTTGGCGGTCTGAGATCGTCGGTCGGTCATGGGCCGCTGAGTTATACTGCGGCTTCAGGATTTCTGACGGGCTTGGTCCGCGCGGACACGGGAGTTCTGCGGTCGGCGATGTGAACGAGCCAGGGTTCATTTGATTTTTCCCATTCCATCCAGGCTTCGGAGGAGCGCTTGGTTGCGCCACAGCGGCCGTGCCAAGTCTCCGCGTTCGTGTCGTCGAATTTTGAGTTTTGCGATCCTATTGCTTTTCGCGCCCAGCCTTCTCGCAGCTCAATCAGCGGACTCTCAACTGGCTCCTCTGCTTCGCCAGGGGCAGCGCGCTCTCGATTCCGGCGATTACGCGCTCGCAGCTACTGACTTCGAGAAAGCCCGGGCCCTTGCCCCTGAGAGCCTCGAAGCTAATCGCGGGCTGCTGTTGAGCTATCTCCAGGAGAAGCGCCTGGATGCCGCCGAAGAGGTAGGAAAAACCGCCGTGGCGCGTTGGCCCCAGGACGCCCAACTCCAGCACTGGCTGGGGCTGGTTTATTTCAAGATGGACGAGAACCCCAAGGCTTTGGAATCGCTGCAGCGCGCCGAAAAGCTGGATCCTTCGCAATTCGATATTCACTTTGACCTGGCCCTGGTTTTACTTTCCGGCGATCAGTACCCGGAAGCCGCCCAGCAGTTGGAAACGGCGAACCGTCTCGATCCCAAGAATGCTCTCGCCCATGTGCTGCTGGGCCGCGCTTACCAGAACACGAACCGCACCGAGCAGGCGATCGAGCAGTTTCAAACCGCGCTGCGTATCGATCCGAAGATTCCTCTGGGCCACTATCACCTGGGATTCGCTTACGCCAGCCTGGGACGCAACCAGGAGGCCATCGACGAATTCGAGAAGGAGATCAGCAACGGGGCGGCGAATCCCTCGGTCCTCTACCAACTGGGACGCTGCCTGATCGATGCGGGCGAACTCGATTCCGCCGTCAGCTATTTGAAGCAGGCGGTGGAGATGGACCCGCACAACCCCGATGCCGCCTACGATCTGGGCAAGGGCCTGCTTCTCCAGGGAAACATGGAGGCCGCGATTCCTGCGCTGCAGCACGCCGTTGAGCTGAAGCCTGACGATCCCAGCCCCCACTATCAGTTGGCGCGGGCGTTCGAGCGCAGCGGACGCAAGGCGGAAGCGCAAAAAGAATTTCAGACCTTCGCCGCGCTTAAGAAGGCGCAGCCCATGACCGGCGGCATGGCAACGGGAAGGAATCAGTGAGCGCAAGGCTGCGGCTCATCCTCTTGTGCTCTGGACTCTGCGCCATGGCGATCTGCCTTTCGGCCTTTGCTCCGCCGCAGAACACGGCTCCCCGACGAGTTGATCCCAGGGGGCAAAGCGCACCATCCGCCTCTCAAAGCCAGAGTGCGGCAGAGAGCAATTTGCGATTCTCCGACGTAGCCCGCGCCGCCGGCCTGAATTTCCACCTCACCTGCGGCGGCGCCGAGAAGCGCTACATCATGGAGTCGATGTGCGGCGGCATCGCCGTCTTCGATTTCGATAACGACGGCTGGATGGACATCCTGCTGGTAAACGGCGGCACGCTGGCCGACCTTCACGCCGGGAAGTGTCTTGAGAGCAAGCTCTACCGCAACAACCACGACGGAAAATTCACCGATGTCTCGGCCAAGGCCGGCCTCAACCATTGCGGCTGGGGATTCGGAGTTGCGGTTGGCGACTACGACAACGACGGCTGGGAGGACGTGTACATCACCTATCTCGATGGCGGGGTCCTTTACCGCAACAACGGCAACGGAACGTTCACGGACGTGACCGCCAAAACAGGCGTGGGAAACAAAGGACGCTGGGGCACAAGCGCCGCCTTCGGCGATTTCGATAACGATGGCTACCTCGATCTCTACGTCGCCAACTACGTGGATTTGGATCTCGCCCACCTGCCCGAATTCGGCAAAGGCCCGTTTTGCCAGTACCGCGGCATTCCGGTTTCCTGCGGCCCACGCGGTCTGAAAGGCAGCCGGGACCGCCTCTACCATAACAACGGCGACGGCACATTCACCGACGTCACCGAGAAGTCCAACATCGATCCCGGCAGCTACTACGGCCTGGGAGTTCTGTGGCTGGACTACGACCAGGACGGATGCCTCGATCTCTACGTAGCAAACGATTCCTCACCCAGCCTGCTCTACCACGGCGACTGCCAGGGCGGATTCACCGAAGTGGGAGTGAGTGCGGGAGTCGCCTACAGCGCCGACGGCCGCGAGCAGGCGGGCATGGGAATCGACTCCGCCGATTACGACAACGACGGCTGGCCGGATATCGTCAAGACCAACTTCTCCGACGACACCAACAATCTGTACCACAACGATAAGGACGGGGAGTTTACCGATCTCGCCGGGCCGGCGAATTTCGGACCGGTGAGCATTCCTTTCCTCGGCTTCGGAGTGAAGTTCGCCGACTTTGATAATGATGGCTGGCCGGATATCTTCGTCGCCGACGGCCATGTGAACCCGCAAGTCGATAAGCAATCCTTCGGCGTGACTTACGCCGAGCGGCCGCTGCTGTTTCGCAACTTGCAGAATGGGAAGTTCGCGGAGGCGGGCCTGACTGCCGGGCCAGCATTCGCGCGCCGCTACGTAGCGCGAGGCGCTGCGGCCGGCGATTTTCAAAACAACGGCGCGGAAGACCTGCTGGTCAGCGTGCTGGATGGTCCCCCGATGCTGCTGCGCAACGAAACGCCGCAGCGCGGCCACTGGCTGGAAATCAAGACGATCGGCAAACGCTCCGCCCGCGACGGCTTCGGGGCGAGAGTGGAGATCAAAGCTGGCGACCGCACCTGGGCGTCGCAGGTTCGCGCCAACTCCAGCTTTGAATCGGCGAGCGATCCGCGCCTGCACTTCGGGCTGGGCGCGGCGAATCGAGTGGACAGCATCGTCGTGCGCTGGCCATCAGGAATCGTGGATCGGCTGGGAGCGGAGAACGCCGATCAGGAGATCGTGATCCAGGAAGAACTGGGTGTCATAGCCCGGCGCCCAGCAGCCGCCGCCCAGACCCACACGGACGAACACCCCAACCAGACAGCGCAATAACCTGGACTCACAGCGTCCGAATTATTCCAAATTTTGTATTCCTGGTAGTGGCCAGCCTATGTTTCCACATAACAAACTTGCCCTCTGGTTACGTAAGTCATTGACTGCGTTAGACAGCTGTTTTGGCTTTCAACGTGCGAAAACCTCCCAACATACCGATTGCCGGCGCGTGGGGAACGTGGGGCGCGGATCGGGGTTTTCCAGAGAAATCAACAACATAACTTGACATTTCCGAACGAGGGTTGCACAATGGCGCCCGCTTTCGGTTCGTTGCGAATCTGCTGAGTAACTCAAAACCAGGGCTCTTGCACTTCCAAATTTCCACTTCCGCGCGCGAGAGAGGATAGGCCAATGAAAAAGCAGTTCTGTCTGATTCTGCCGTGCATTCTGCTGTTGGTGTTGAGTGCGGTTGCCCAGATCCAAAACGGCCAATTTGCTGGTACCGTGACTGACCCCTCGGGTGCCGCCATCCCCAATGCCAAGATCTCGATTGTGAATCTGGGGACCAATCTCTCGGCTACGGCGACCACCAATGCCACGGGCGCATACACGATTAAGGAGCTACCCATCGGCGCCTACAAGATCACCGTGCAGGCGACAGGCTTCAAGACGGTGAGTAACAGCAATGTGCAGATCGAGGCCGGCACCACGGCGCACGTCGATTTCCGGATGGAACTGGGCCGGACGGAGGAAGTAGTTGAGGTCTCAGGTGAAGCCTCGGCAGTTAATACGGAAGAAGCCAAATTGGCGACGACCATCACTACCGCACAGATTTCGAATCTGCCGCTTAATGGACACAACGTTTACGACCTGATGCAGCTGTCGCCCGGCGCGGTCAATGTCGCCGGCGTGGACTTTGAAGCCGGTCACAATACAGTAGTCAATGGCCTGCGCGAAGATTTCAACGGCTTCCTCATCAACGGCGTGGCCAACAAGGGCCTGAGCGGCGGCGTGAACAATACGCCCATCCAGGACACGGTGCAGGAATTCCAGCAACTCGAACTGAACGTCTCGGCGCAGTACGGAAACAGCGCCGGCAGCATCAACAATCTGGTCACCAAGTCGGGGACCAACGCATTCCATGGCACGGTGTGGGAGTATTTCCGGAACGACAAGCTGGATGCCAACGAATACTTTCTGAACCAACAGGATGTCGCCAAGCCGCCGCTTCGGTTCAACCAGTTCGGTGCAACTCTGGGCGGACCGATCGTGAAGGACAAGTTGTTCTTCTTCGGCTCGTATCAGGGCGACCGCTTTACCACCTCGGGTACCCCACAAACGATTACCGTCGAGTCACCGGAGTGGCGCAGTGCAGTGGAGGCGGCTCAGCCGAACTCGGTGGCGTCACTCTTGTACCACGACTTCTCACCCAGCGTTGCCGGCAGCACGCTTTCCACTTTGGACCAATACGTCCCGACTGCTAGCTACACCGACGCAATCGCGGGTGTGACCAGCGGTGTGACTCCAGATTATTCTGGCTGGCTCTGCGCCGACAACAACAGTGCGCTGATTTCCTCCAGGATTGCGTCGGTAATCGGCGTAACCGCAGTCGATCAGGCCATCATGATGCACAACAATTGCGCCGCTGGATCAATCCCCGCGATTCAGGCCGGAACCATGGCGCGTACCGATCCGTTCATCAATTCCAGCGTTGCCATCTTCAAGAGCCAAACCCAGAGTCTGGGCAACCTGTTCAACGGAAATGAGGCATCGGCCCGGTTGGACTATAACTGGGATGCCAGCAACCGCATGTACGCCCAAGTGAACTGGTTGAAGACCTCAGACCAGTTTGGTCCGTGCAATTCTGCCTGCACCCGCGGCTTCTCCAACCCTGCAAAGTACTCATACCCCAACGGCCAGTTCAACTACGTTCACACCTTTTCTCCAACTGTTCTGAACGAGTTCAAGGTTGGCTATACCCAGAACAATCTTGGAATTAGTGTGAATCATCCGGGCGTGCCTGACATTTACTTCGACGACGGCACCGCCGGGTTTGGCTCTTACAGCGGCTATCCCCAGTTCTTCAAAGAGCACGATTACAGCTACGGTGACATGGTTTCCATCAGTCACGGGAACCATAACATCAAGATCGGCGTGGATATAAAACGCAACCTCGAGAACAGCGAGTTCAATGTCGCGCGCCCGTCCTACGAGATGTTTGACCCGCTCTATTTCGCCGCCGACTCGCCTGCCGAGCAGGTGGCCGGTGTTGATCCCGGGTTTGCTGACAACACCGCTGCCCATCTGGATTCCAATGTGCGCCATTGGCGCAACCTGGAATTCGGCAGCTATTTCCAGGACGATTGGAAGGTTTCGAAACGGCTGACCCTGAACCTCGGCATGCGGTACGACCTATTCACGCGCCACAGCGAGGAGAACAATCTGGCTACAACGTTTAAGCTCGGACCCGGAAGCAGCTTGTCGCAGCAAATCGCCAGCGCGAATGTACCCTTCAGCACGGCCACGGATTCCAGCGGAAACTACCTCTCGACGTGCAACCCCAGCACTGTTTCAGTTCTGAGTAGTCAAGTGTTGGCTGGCGTCTGCGGAGATGGAGGCTTTGCAGCTTCGAAGGGGTTAGGAGCCGGCGACCATAACGACTTCGGCCCACGCGTGGGCTTCGCTTGGGACGTGTTTGGGAACGGCAAAACCTCATTGCGCGGTGGGTTTGGAGTGTCCTACGAGAGTACGCTGTACAATCCTCTATCGAACTCCCGCTGGAACCCACCGTATTATTCGTTCAACCTGGCCACCGGGCCGTTGAACGGCGGGGGCGAAACCCTGATTTACGGGCCCACGACCTGCACGGCAACCAGCTGCTCGCCCTCTGGCGCTACCCCGACCTACAGTGGTGCGGGCACAAACCCGAACCAGGGTACAGGCGCGCAGTCCGCCGGCAACATCACTGGATGGGCTGCCTTCAATCCCGATACCGCCTACCTTACGGGCATCGTGCTGCCGCAAGGTATCCGCGATCCTTACGTCTACAACTACTTCTTCAGCTTGCAGCACGAGATCGCTCCCAAGCTCGTTGTTGAAGCCGACTATGTCGGCACTACGGGACACAAACTGTTCCGTGCGGAAGACCCCAACCGTGAGGCGGGCGGACTGCTGCCCTCGGGAGACTGTGTAACCGACAACTTGGGCCGCGATTTGTGCAGTCTGAAAACAACCATCAATCCCTCCGGCCGGCCCAACAGCAACTACGCGACACTGCGCACGTGGGAAAACGCAGTGAACTCAAACTACAACGCCCTGCAGCTCTCGGCGAAGAAGCAGATGAGTCACGGGCTGCTGTTCAACGTGAGCTATACGTATAGCCACTCGATTGATGAGGGCTCCACGTGGCACAGCGGCGCCACCACCGCCAGCGGCGGTTCTGGCGGCGATGGGTATGCGACCGACGATGCGTTGCCGGGTCTGGATCGCGGTAATTCCGTCTTCGATATCAGGCACCGGCTGGTAGTGAACTACGTGTACGAACTGCCGGGTCAGCATCTGCGCGGCGTTGAGGGGGCGGTGCTCGGCGGCTGGCAGTACAACGGCATCTGGGCCTTCCAGAGCGGCGCGCACTGGTCGCCGTATGATTCGCGTTCGGCGCACCTGACAGGCAATTCCGATCCCACCAACGGCCCGTTGAGCGGATGCTATGCAGTTCCGTTTGTTGCTGCCGACTGCTCAAACACCGGCGGCGACTACAACCTCGACGCCGGCAAGAATGACCGGCCCGATAGCTCGATCCCCCAGTTCAGCCAGTCGCGTTCATCCTGGGCCAACGGCTGGTGCCCGGACGGCACAAACAACGGCGGAATCCTGAATGGCTGTGCGCCCAGTTCAGCGTCGACGGCGGGTTTGCCCGTCATTTCTACGCCCTGCCTGGCCTGCACGGGCAACTTGGGCCGCAACCAGTTCGAAGGGCCGGGCCAGTGGTATTCCGACATGACCCTGGGCAAGGTCTTCAAGTTCACGGAACGGGTGAACATGAAGTTCGAATGGTCGCTGTTCAATGTGTTCAACCGCGCTAACTTCCTGTTGGCGACTACTGGAGGCGGCGCAAACAACCACGTGAGCTTCACCAACTTCGGCCAGGCTGCCGGCACGCTCAATGCCCGCAACATGCAGTTCGGTCTGAAGCTGCTGTTCTAAAACTTGAATCTGGAGTTTTGCGAGGCTTGTCCGTATACTGCGGGCAAGCCTCTTTTGCTTGGTGGCATATGTACAAGCGCTGCATTTCCCGAGGACCTGTCCT
>DATJXG010000303.1:0-6737 GCA_035500455.1 Terriglobales bacterium
GCTGTAGAGAGGGTAGCGGTCCACGACGGAATGCAGGCGGGCGATGGCGGCCGGGTAAGACTCCCGCAGATAGTAGAAGCGGCCGATTTCGTACTCACGCTGCGCCAGAACCTCCTGCACTTCGAGAAGCTTCTTCTTGGCTTCGGGCACCAGCTTGCTGTCGGGGAATTGCAGGATCAGCTTGCGATATTCGTCTTCGGCCCGCATGGCGTGGGTGAAGTCGCGGTCGGGCTTGTCCATCTGCTGGTAGTGAATGTTCGCGATCTTCAACTGGGCTTCCGCCGCCTCCGGCATGTTGGGGAAGAAGGTAATAAAGTCGTCGTATTCGGCTTCCGCCTGGGCCAGGGCCGTACTCCCGCCCTCGGCGTACCAGGAATCCGCCACGGACAGCTTGGCGCGGGCGATGTACTCGGAGTCCGGATAAGTATTGATCATGGTCTGCAAGGTCATGCGGGCCACGTCGAACTTATTGTGCTTCATGGCGTCCATGGCGCGGTCGTACAGCACTTTGTCAGGCTGCTTGGAATCGACGTTGGCCAGCGGATTGTGGACTTTCTTGTTGGTACAGGCGGCGGTGAAGATCAGCGCGCCTGCCAGCAGAAGCATCGTGATACGACGTGACATAGAAGACCTCGGGAATACCTCGAAGCGTGTAGAGACGGGGCTTGCCCCGTCCAGCGATCGCTTGCTTCAAACAACTTCAGGTCCGCGGATTCACACGGAAAAACGCGGATTCAAACCCAGAAAATAAAGATCAACCTGCGAACATCCGCGTGAATCCGCGGCGGGTTCGAAGTTTCGCCCTTATACTCTCTGCAGAGTGGCTTCAGTGGCTGCCTTGAGCAGCTTTCGTGCGTTATCGGTTGGATCACCGTGGCCGAAGACGGCGTTGCCTGCAACCAGAATTTCTGCTCCCGCCCGTACCACTTCGGCAACCGTTTCCAGGGAAACACCGCCATCCACTTCCAGGCGGTAGTTCAGCCCCCGCCGGGCCCGCATCTCGGCCAAACGGCGGAGTTTATGCAACGATCCGGGAATGAATTCCTGCGCCCCAAAGCCCGGATTCACCGACATCACCAGGACGTAATCGACGATGTCAAGCACCTCGGTGAGAGTTTCCACCGGAGTCGCCGGATTGATTACGACCCCCGCAAGGCAGTTGTGGCTCTTGATCAAGTGCAAGGTGCGATCCAGGTGTCGGCAAGCCTCCTGGTGCACCGACATCCAGTCTGCCCCGGCCTCGGCGAACATGGGGATGAACTGGTCGGGATCCTCGATCATCAGGTGGCAGTCCAAGGGCAGATCGGTCGCGCGCCGCAAAGACTTTACCACCGGCGGGCCGATCGTCATGTTGGGGACGAAGTGCCCATCCATGATATCGACGTGGATGACGCTGCCGCCGCCTTCGGATGCACTACGGACCTGGTCCGCCAAGTGGGCGAAGTCCGCCGAAAGGATCGAGGGTGCAAGTTCAACCAACCTGGGTACACCTGCGCAGACAGATTCTCCGGGCAATTCTAGCACGCCCGAAGCGGGCTCGCAGCGCTGGAAGTTGAAGAATTTTAAGGAGTAGCGCCCACGTGGGCGCGGCGGCGGGGAGTTGCGTTCCGGCACATCCTTTACAGCCCGTTCCAGGACATCCTTTACACCGCGTTCCGGCACATCCTTTACACTTTTCGCTTTCGCCAGGTTCTTTCCGGAATCGCACCGAATAGGAAACGGGCTCAGGAGCGCCAGCCACCCGCGGGGACGCACGCCCACTCATCCGGCAGCTACTGCACTTTGACCTTCACCGCGTACTTTCGCCCGGAGCCGACCTCAACTGGCGTCCCCGCCTTCAGATAGGGCTGCAGGACCGCCGGATTCATCCACTGCAGACTCCAGCCGTTGGCGATGGCCACCACCGTGTACTTTCCCGGCAGGACCGAGACCAAGGCGAAGGTTCCGTCGCTATCGCTCTGGTCGCGGCGGACCAACGGCACATTGTCCTCCAGCTTCTGTGGCACCAGAACCACCATCATCCCGGCGGCAGGCTTGCCGTCGCGCAGAGCCACGCCCTCTATCCTTGCCAGGTTTTGCGACATCGTTAGATTGAGATGAACGGCTCCGGGGCCGCTGATCTGCACGCTGTGCCCCTGCACCGCTGCGCCGGTGGCAGCAATGCCGCTCAGGGCGGCATCCGCAACGTTGAAGACGGAAACCTCGTACAATCCAGGCCCCAAACCCGACTGGTCAAAATCGAAGTCGCCTTTTTCCGAAGTCCGCTCATCGAGCGTCCGGCCTGATGCGTGGTTCCGCAAGCGGACGTTCGCGTCACCAGCTGGATGGCCGTTCAGGCGCACAGTTCCGGTGACCCTGGTGGCGACGGGCGATTCGGAGGCGTCGAGTTCGGTGTCTCCTGCCACGTCGACGGTTCTGGCCCACGTTCCCGCTTTGCCGCCGGAATTCATGGTCAGGACGTACTCTCCGGGCGGCATACCGCTTAGCTCAAACTCTCCATCCGGCGCCTGGCCGGTCTGTGCGGCCACCGGCAGGACCGCACTGCCGAAAGTCTGCATCAGGGATACGCCATTGAGCTGTCCTTCGTGGCTCGCTCCACTGATGCGCAAGTGCACTGCGGGAACAGCCGTGAGACTTACGTCAGCGCTCGTCTGATCTCCCGGTTGCAAATCGATGGCGGAGGCTCCCGCCGCATCGGTGACTCCGGGATAGAAGGTCAAGGGATAAGCCACGTCCAGGGTCGAGACCGCAGCCGGCGGGGTAGTGCTGGGATCCTCGGCGGGGGCGCCAATGCCTCCCTTCACATAGGCGCTCATTCCCTGTTCCGGAGTTTGCGCGTACCAGGGCCGGGCCGATACCGCGATAAAGTACGTTCCCGAGGGGAGATGCGGGAAGCGGTAGTGGCCCCGGTCGTCGCTGGCGGTCTGTTGCAGCAGGTAGGTGTTGGACCGGCCGCCTTCCACTCCGCCGTGAAAAAGCATGACCTGGGCGCCGGCGACAGGCTCGTTCTCGTTGTCGCTGATCATGCCGATGATCGAGGAATCGGGGCGCAGGCGGAAGATGATGTTCTGCGAGTCTTTTCCCGGCCCCACCGCGATGCCGGTGAAGAAGCCTTCGTGCTCGTCCAGTCCCTGGGCGGTGAATCCCCGGCCTCGCGCTGACAGCCAATATTTGGCGGAAGAGAGGCCGTGAAATGAGAAATGGCCGCCTGCCTCGCTGAAGGTGCTGTGCAGCACGGCGGGCTTCTCCGAGAAGCCGAGGGAAATCTCCGCGTGCGGCACCGGTTCGCCGGTAAGGGCGTTCACGGTGATGCCGCTGATCTGGAAGTCGGGCCGCGCCGCCCGGGCGGGCTTCTTTGCCTGGTTAGGGGTCTGGGCAGCGGCCTGGCCGCAGAAAGCCGCGCCAAAAGCCAGAACCAGCGGGATCAGGAAAAGTCGGGGTAAGTGTAGGCGCGCGCGTCCCCGCGTGTGCGGGAGCGCAACGGAATTTTGGGTCCGTGTTTTCGCGGGCGTGATGTTCCGACAGCCCGATTCCGCTGGCGCACGCGCGGGGACGCGCGCACCTACATTCAGTCCAAGCATGATTGCACTCAATTGCCCGCCGGGAGCACTTCAAGATCGATCTTTGCCTTCCCGTTGGGCTGCAAGGTCACGCGTGTGGCCTTGGACAAATATGGCTGCAGCACTTCCGGATTCGCGTACTCCAGACCATCCACGCGATTGACGGCGAACACGCTGTAGTCGCCGGGCGCGAGATTCGCAAACTGGAATTCGTTGCCCGCATAATCCACGGTGACGGCCGGCTGCCGGGGCGCGCGCTGCGGCACCAGCACCACCGCTGCCGTCACCGGTTCGCCTTCCGAAGAAATCGTCCCGCGCAGGGTTGCGCTGTCATCACGCAACACGATTTGAATGGGCGGCGTGGGGGCGCCCGGGGAAATGGTCAAGTTGTCGCTCATGAGATCGATATCTCCGCACACTGCCGAGTCCACGTGCCACGGCGGGGAAGATGTGAACTCCGCCGCGTAGGTGCCGGGCTGCACGTCACGAATTGCGAGTGCGTCGCTTCCAGGTGTAGGGCTGGAGAAATAGTCTTGTCCGCCCGCCGATGTCCCCAGCGGAATCAGATGAACGTTAACCGGAGGCGAAGTAGCGTTGATTCGCCTTCCTCCCTGAATGATCGCGAACCCCGGGGTCCGCGGCACGCTGGTACCGGAAGATTGCAGGCTCACGTCTACGGGAATGCCGGACTGCGGAGCGAGAACCAGATGCAGGCCGGAGATATCTTTGCTGGCATCCAGAGGAGTGTCGGCAGTCCAGGTTTCGCCGTTGGGGCCGGTATCGGTGGCGCGCAGACGATAGACGCCGGCCGGAGCCTTGATCTGAAATTTTCCGGTTTGCTGATCGAAACGCATTGGAAGCGAGAGGTTCTCCTGCGAATCGCTCTCCACTTGCAGCCAACCGTGGGCGTTCGAGCCGGCGACGACGCCGGAAATGCGCACCACGGGAACACTTTTCACCGCCAGGTCTGCCACAGCCTGATCCCCCGGGGCAAGATCAATCGGGGTGGCGGCGGAGATCTCCGGCACGCCGGGATAAAACATCTGGCTGTAACCTTCCTCGCCCGCGGGCGGCTTGCCGCCGTTTTCTTCCGCCTCGGAGTCCAGTCCCTCGCCAAACTCCAGGCCCGGCCCGGCTTCCACGTAGTAAGTGCCCGGCAAGAGTCCGGAGACGCGGAACTCGCCCTCTTCATTGCTCACCGCGGTGCCGCGCTGCACCAGGCGCTTGTGCCCCTGGAGAATCTGGGCTGCGAGCACTCTCACCGCCAAACCCTCAACCGGCGAGCCGTTCACTTCGATTCGCCCCAGGATGACCGACTGCGGTGTGAGCTTGAGGACCACCGGCGGCGTCTGCGGCCCCGTTTCTACCTGGTTGGGAGCCGGCGCCAGCGCCCCCTGGTTCAACTCCAGTTCGGTGAAAAAGCCGGGCTTGCGGGCGTCGAGCGTGGCCTGCATCTGCGGCAGATCGTCGAATTCGAAGCGGCCGTCGAGGCCGGTGAGCATCGCCCGCCCCGTCCCCGGAATTTCCACCAACGCCCGCGGCACCGCTTCGCCGCTCACCGAGTTCACGACCGTGCCGCTTAGTGTGTACCGGCCCGCGTCTCGGAAGTTGGAAGCCTGCTCAGCGCTCGGAGTTTGCTGAAGGGAATCATTCTGGCACGCGGCCGGCACACAGGACAGGAGCGCCAGCGCGACCCATCTGAAAATCGGCACAAGCCGGCACCCGAACTTGCGAGGAGCGAATCCGCGGCAGGACCTGCTCATGAGGATCGATTCATACGGGAACTGCGGTTGAACATCTCCGGCGCCCAGCGACTACTACAGATATTAGACCACCGGAAGGAGCGATTTGTTGCATGGGCTCCGAATGTATGCGCGCGTTTTCAGCGGGTGCGTCCCCATCCCCAGATTTACGATCATGGTTCCGTGCCGTTCCCGCACGCGGAAGGGCGCGCCCCTAGATTTGCGGATTTGGCTCCGGTACCGGGTTAATGGACAACGGCGGCGGAGGTGGTGATGGCGGACTCGGCGGCATGGGGTGCAAGATCGCGTCCAGCGCGGGAAAGCGGGAAGCAAAAAAGTGGATTGAATAGGCCGGGAAAAATACGATTGCCGGCACCGAGATCATGGCCACCAGGTAGAAAATTAACGCCACGAGAAAACAACCCGCGAGAATGATCAGCGTGATGGTGTACGCGTTCCACGTCAGTCCGGCGGCTTTGCCGGCGATCACCGCAATTGCCCCGAAACCTCCCAGAGGGATGAGAACAACTAAAACCACGATACCGGTAACGATGCCAACCACCAGCCCCACGCCAATGGCCAGCACGATCTTCATTCCGATGTATCCCGCATAGCTTCCCTTCTGGGCGGTCAACATGGGCCACAGCCGGCGCCAGCCCTCGAATGCGCTGATGTTCTCCAGCGCCATTTGCGGCACCACAAAATCCTTCGCAAGCACGGCGATGACCGCAAACACGAGAATAAAAGCCATAAACACGAAGAAGACCAGAATGCCTCCCAGGATCAGCGGCGCCAGGTGATGCTCAGGCTGATGCAGCCATCCCGCTCCCCAGGCGATCGCAGCGGGAATGCCGACCAGGATGGTCATGCCCATCAACGAAACCCCCATCAGCGCCAACTGCCAGAGGAAATAGCGCAGACCGGGTCCCTGTCGCCGGTTCCAGTACTGGCGGATGTGGCATTCTTTGGCGATGACGCTATCGAAGAGCACGAAACGCATGACGCTGTTGGCATATAGCAGCAGCACCATCAGTACGACGCCGAGAACAATCAGCAATGCGATCAACGTCACATAAAGCGCTGGATTCGATGCCGAAAGCCCCGCCCCTAGCAATCGCTGGGAGCCGCCGGTATGCTGCGGGATAGTGAAGTTCGTATTGCAGCCGCCACCCGAGGAAAGCTCACCCGCCAGCAATCCAACCAGCGCCAGGCGAGACCACTGGCCGAAGCGGAAGGGCTGGATCAACTGTTTCTTCGTATGCTGAAAAGCCGGACTGATGGTGTCAACAGCGGAAAGCGGCAAAGTCTACACCTCGCGGAGCACGGCCCCGGTTCGCAGCAAGTTACAGCGAAGGAAGGGATAGGTCAATGGGTAGTTTTGATCGTTAGTTTTGATTGCTGATTTTTGATTGTTGATTGAAACCTTCCCGGCCGT
>DATJXG010000304.1:0-7845 GCA_035500455.1 Terriglobales bacterium
TCGGATCAGGCGCGGCGGGCGGCACCGCCGCTAAAGTGCTCACCGAAGGCGGCCTCAATGTTGTCATGCTCGAAGCCGGGCCGCCGCTCAATCCCGAGCAGGACTTCAAAGAACACATGTGGCCCTACGACCTGCCGCATCGCGGCGTGGGCATAGGCGGCAAAGACGAAGACTTCGGCGAATTCCTTGCCCCCAACGGATTCTGGGACATCGAGGGCGAGCCCTACACCACCGCTCCCGGCTCAAAGTTCCGCTGGTTCCGCTCGCGAATTGTCGGCGGGCGCACCAACCACTGGGGGCGCATCGCGCTGCGTTTCGCCCCGGTAGATTTCAAGGTCCGTTCCACCGACGGCATGGGCGATGACTGGCCGCTCACATATGAAGACGTCGCGCCCTACTACGACAAGGTCGAATCCTTCATCGGCGTCTTCGGAACCAAAGAAAATATTTCCAGCGCTCCCGATGGCGTCTTCCTGCCCCCGCCTCCGCCGCGATGCACAGAAGTTCTGATCAAGCGCGCCTGCGATAAGCTGAATGTCCTCTGCGTTCCCTCGCGCCTGGCAATCCTCACCAAGCCGCTGAACGGCCGTCCGGCCTGCCATTACTGCGCCCAGTGCGGCCGTGGATGCGTCACCGCTTCCAACTTCAGTTCCAGCCAGGTGATGATTCCTCCCGCGCAAGCCACCGGCAGGTTCACCCTGATCACCGGCGCTATGGCCCGCGAAATCACAGTGGGCAAAGACGGCAAAGCTGAAGCCGTGGTTTACATCGATAAGGCCACCCGCACCGAAAAACGCGTGAATGCGCGGGCGTTCGTGGTGGGAGCCAGTGCCTGCGAATCGGCGCGCCTGCTGCTCAATTCGCGGTCCAGTTCATTTCCTGACGGCTTGGGCAATTCCTCCGGCGCGGTGGGCCGCTATCTCACCGATAGCGTCGGCTCCGACGGCGGCGGCTACTTCCCGCAACTGGAGAAGATGCCCCCTCACAACCACGATGGCGTGGGCGGAATGCATCTCTACATGCCGTGGTGGAAGTTCGACCGCAAGAACGATTTCCTGCGCGGATACCACATCGAATTCGGCGGTGGGCGCGGCATGCCGGGCGTGGGCGAATTTCATGAGGTCTGCAAAGAGTTCGAGGGCTACGGCTCTTCGCTCAAGCAGAAATGCCACAGCATGTATGGCACCTACATCGGCTTTGCCGGCCGCGGCGAAATGATCCCCAACGAAAATTCCTACTGCGAACTTGATCCGAACGTTGTGGACCGCTGGGGCATTCCCGTGCTGCGCTTTCACTGGCAGTGGAGCGACAACGAAATCAAGATGGCGAAGGATATGCAGGAGACATTCCGCTCCATCGTGGAAACCGCCGGAGGAACTTACCTTTCCAACGCGGAACCGGGCGGCGATCATCCCTACGGCATCGCCGATGGCGGCGTCATCATTCACGAACTCGGAACGGTCCGTATGGGAGCAAGCCCAAAAACGTCGGTGCTCAACCAGTACTGCCAGGCGCATGATGTGAAAAATGTCTTCGTCACCGACGGGGCGTGTTTCGTTTCCAACGCGGACAAGAATCCCACGTTGACTATCATGGCGCTCTCCTGGCGGGCGTCGGAGTACCTGCTGGACCAGGCAAAGAAGGGAAACGTTTAGGAAATTAACCGCAGAGGGCGCCTGAGGACGCAGAGAAATCAAGGGTTTTTCAATTTTCTTCTCTGCGAACTCTGCGATCTCAGCGGTTCGATACGAGGGTGCATGACACAAGTTTCACGGCGTGATCTGCTGAAATCTTTGACCGTCGGAGTGGCCGCAGGCTCCGTGCTGCGCGTAATCCCAGCCCAGGCGGCCGAGACCGCGCACAAAATGGTGCAGGCGGAGAAAGCAGCCTCGCCTTCCGGCTACACCCCCAAGTTTTTTCCCGCGGGGCAGTACAAAACTCTGCAGGCGCTCTGCCAGACGATTATTCCGCCCGAGGGCGAAACCGGCGGCGCCCTCGAGGCGGGCGCTCCCGAGTGGATCGATCTCATTACCAGCGAGAATCCCGAATACCAACTGGCGCTGGGTGGCGGCCTGATGTGGCTCGACTCCACCTGCAACGACCGTTACGGCAAAGCCTATATGGATTGCTCCCCGGCCCAGCAGAAGGAAGTCCTCGACCTCATCGCCTATCGCAAGAATGCTGTGGAGAATCCCGCCTTGAGCCAGGGCGTGGAATTCTTCGCCTGCTTGCGCAATCTCACCACTGACGGCTTTTTTACCAGTGAAATCGGCATAAAATATCTGGGCTACATCGGGAACCTGCACGTGAAGGAATTCACCGGCTGTCCGCCGGTGCCGGAAGCGTAAAGGGGGAGTTCATGGCGCAAGCGGGATTTCAGTGCGCGGGATGCGGCGAGTGGAATGACACCACGGTGGACGAAGCCGCCGGACGAGTGCAGCTCTACGTGGAAGACTGCCAGGTCTGCTGCAAGCCCAACACCCTGCACGTCGAGTACGACGACGAAGCCAAGGGATACGTCATCACCACCAACTTGGAATAGCGGGTCGGTTACACCTCAGCAGGTGAGATCAGAGGTGAGATCACAATGATCGCTCACAATATGGTGACAACGCAGTTCGAACTGGACAACTACCGCGTGGTACGCACCATGGGTGTGGTGCGCGGCATCGTCGTGCGCTCGCGCTCCATTTTTGGAACCATCGGCGCAGGCCTGCAAACCCTGGTCGGCGGCAATATCACGCTGCTGACCAACCTCTGCGAGAAAACGCGCGCCGAAGCCTTCGACCTCATGCTGCAGCATGGCGCCGAACTGGGAGCTAACGCGGTTGTGTGCGCCCGTTACGATGCCACTGAGATCATGCAAGGCGTCACCGAAGTGCTGGCATACGGCACCGCAGTGTTCGTTGAACCGATGAAGTAATGGTAAATATTCTTCGCGTTCTTTGCGGTTCCATAACGCCGCTGGAATAACCGAACCCATCTGGCCCGATGAAACTCTCAATCACCCTGCTGCTTGCCCTTCTGCTGCCGCCTCTCCAGGCTTCAACCTACCAGTACATCCGCCTCGGGCAATCCAGCGACGCGCACACCACTCCCGCCGCCGGCACCGCTATGATGGGCGGCGGCGCGGACCTGGACGAAGCTTTCCGCTGGCTGTGCGGCAAAGCCAACGGCGGAGACTTCCTCGTTCTCCGCGCCCGCGGCGACGACGATTACAACGCCTATGTGAACGGCCTGTGCAAAGCAAATTCCGTCGCGACCCTGATCATTCCCACGCGAGAGGCTGCTCAGGATCCTAAAGTGGCGGAGATCATTCGCAATGCTGAAGCTGTGTTCATCGCCGGCGGCGATCAGTCCCGCTACGTCAATTTCTGGCAAGGCACGCCGGTACAGGACGCCATCAATGCCGATGTAGCCTCCGGCAAGCCCATCGGCGGCACCAGCGCCGGATTGGCGATCCTGGGCCAGTTCGCCTACGGCGCCCTCGGCGACAAGCCGGACGACGCTGACCTGGCTTCCAAAGATGTTCTGCCCAATCCGTTTCATCCCCGGGTCACTCTGGTGCGGGATTTTCTGAAGGTCCCGTACCTTCAGGACACGATTACCGACAGCCACTTTGCCAAGCGCGACCGCATGGGGCGCACGCTGGTTTTTCTGGCGCGGCTGATGCAGGACGGCTGGTCAACCCATCCCCGCGACATCGCCATCGACGAGAAATCCGCTGTGCTTGTGGAATCCGACGGGAAAGGCCGGGTAGTAGGCACGGGCCGGGGAGCCTACTTCATTCAGCCCACCCATCCTCCCGAAACCTGCAAGGACCGCGCCGCGCTCACCTTCACCCAGCTGCGTGTGTACCACGCGCCACGCGGCGCGGAGTTCGATCTCCGTTCATGGAACGGAAGTCGCGGCGAAAGCTACGAGATCAGCGTCCAGAATGGCTCGCTGCGCACCTCGCAGCCAGACAACGCAGTCTACTGAGATTTGAAGTTTGTCATTCCGAGCGAAGCGAGGAATGACAAATTAGTGAAGGCCTACGCGCCGGCCCCTGCTGCCTGGGCCTGCGGCTTCTCCGTCTTGGTTTCGTGGTACTCCATCTCGGTATTCACCTGCCAGATTTCTTCTTTGTCGAGGTCCCCCGCCACAATCTTGTCCACAGCAACCATGGCGGTAAGCATCGAGTGGTCCTGATTGTTGTACTTATGCATCCCGTTGCGGCCCACCAGGAACAGGTTCTCAAACCCGTCGATGTATTCGCGCACTTCATTGAATCGCGAGTAGGTTCCGAAATACGCGGGATACGTCTTGGGCATGCGCAACACCGTCGAATCCAGCACGTCTTCCGCGTCGATGATGCCGATCTTCGCCAGCTCCTGGCGGGCGAACTCCGCCATCTCTGCGTCCGGCAGCTTCCACAAATCGTCCGACTCGTAGCAGAAATACTCCACACCGATCCACACCTTCTCCGGGTCAGCCACCATTCCCGGGCCCCAATTGTTGTAAACCTGCAGGCGTCCGGCGATGACTTCGGGCTCCTGGATATAAATCCAACTGTCGTCCACCACTTTGCGGCCCTTCTCCTCGCTCGTGATCTTCAATTTATTCAGCAGCAGGCCGACGGTGATGAAGTCGCGGTACAGCAACCCCTGGCTCACTTCCTTCACGTTCTCGGGCACCTCGGCGTCGAGGGCGGTAATCAACTCCTTCACCGGCATGGTGGAGAAGAAAAAGTCGCCGGGGATTTCGCGCCATTCCCCGCTCTGATCCACTCCCGCAACCGAAACGATGCGGCCCTCGGCGCAATGCAGGTGCCGGACGTCAAAGCCGCTGATGATCTCTCCGCCCATTTGCAATACTTTTTTGGCCACCGTCTCCCACATCTGCCCCGCCCCGAGCTTGGGATAGAGAAACTGCTCGATCAGAGACGTCTCTGTTCCCTTCTGCGCCACACTGTCGCTCTTCTTGAAGATCTGTTTCACAAAATGCGCGATGGCCTTCTTGATCGAGAGGCCCTTGATGCGTTGCGCTCCCCACTCAGCGCTGATCTGGTCGCAAGGCACGCCCCAGACTTTCTCGGTGTATGACTTAAAGAACGTAAGGTAGAGTTCCCTCCCGAAGCGTTCGATCAGGAATTGCTCCAGCGTCTCCACCACCTTCGGTGGAAACATCACGCTGCGCAGATAGCTGAAGATAATCCGCAGGCTGCGCGTAATCCCCAGATTACGCAGCGTGCGCAGGCTCAGTTGAATGGGATACGTGAAGAATTTTCGCAGATAGTAAATGCGGGTCTTTCGCTGGCACAGCAGCATCACCTCGTCCGAGCCGGCAGCGGCCGGCGCGGCATGCCCCGCGGGAACTTCTCGGCTCTGGTTGTGGTAGGTAATGGTCTGCTGTCCGGCCTCCGGCTGGGCCATCGACAGATGCTGCAGCCACCAGTCCATAACGCGGTCGCTCTTGGAGAAAAAGCGGTGCGGACCCAGGTCCATGCGGTTGCCTTTGTAGTTCACGGTGCGCGAAATGCCCCCCATGTAAGTGCTCTTCTCCAGCACCACGGGCTGAACGTCACTGCGCGTCAGGAACTCGTAGGCGGCGGTGAGCCCGGCGGGGCCGGCGCCGATGATCACCGCGGTTTTCTTCTTTTTAACGGCTATGTTCGACAGGCTGATTGGTTGCGACATTCAATATCCTTGTGGGTTCGTCGTTCTCGGCTTCGTCGGAATAGGGGACCATGCGCATAATGCCGTCGTCCTGGTCCACGAACCAGAAATGGCGGCCGGAATAGAAGTGGATCAGTTCCTGGTTGGCTTTTGGCCCCATGTCGCGGGCCCAGATCACTTTGGCGTGCTCCATATCAGGATCGTTGTAGACCCAGTCGAACATCCCGAAGGTGGAGCGGCGATTGTGCACGATCACCACGTGCTGCCCCGGAACGCCGTCAAGTTCAGCCGTCAGGCGGCAGCGGTCGAGCACCGCCGGCATGTCCTGAAACATGCCGAGCCTGTAGGGGTTCAGGGCGAAGGGAGCCAGCGCTACCACGGTCCAGATCGCGCATAACGCGACCACGGACCGCACCATCATCCGTCCGGCAGGCAGCCCCCGCGGCTTCCACAGGCGAAGAATGCGCAGGCTGTAAATCAGCAGCGCAATCAGCGCTCCCGTCAATGGGGCCGCGTAGTGCGCATTGAGCGGCCACTCTTCCACCGCTAATCCGATCACCAAAGCCAGCGAACTCAGCGCCAGCAGCCGCATTCGCTTGCTGCGCGCGATCGGCGGCAAAGTAATCGCCAGGAGTCCGAGCAGCGGCCACAGGAAGAAGTCGTAAAACGTCTGCACCCTCGGCTGGTACATACGCCACAGCCCAGCCGGATAGCGGCGGTTCAGGTAGTCGGGGAATTCACGGAACACATACAGCGTCCGCATCACCTGGTGGTGATAGTTCGGAATGGGATAGCGCGATTGCCAGATGAACGGCTTGGTGATGTGGTATTGATACTGGTTTTCCACATAGGGCATGAGCGTGGGATTGCCCGTGCCCTTCCAGTTGTAGAAAGCCATGGCCGCAACCGTCACGCCCAGCAGACCGCCGGCAACCGCCGCCGTTTTCAGCCACGCAATCCTCTCGCCCGATTGACCGAACGCGGAAGCGTCTGCTCTCGGCACGCCCAGCCAGGCCGACGCGCGAGACCACCATCCTCGAATACGAGCGCCGCCGAGCCAGGCCACCAGGCAGCTCACACATATGAGCAAAATCGCCGGCAGGCTGAAAACCGCGCCTTCATACGGGCGCGTATTGGCCAGGATGCAGAGCCCGAGCGCAAACCAGGCTGCGTACCTCATCTTGCGGGAGCGCATCAGCCGGGGAAATGCGCCCAGCACCAGCGCGCCGCCAATCGCAGCCAACGCACCGCCCCAATAGGAGTCGATCCAGTAGCTGAAGGTGGAGAAACGAAGAACGCAGAACATTCCTCCCAGCAGCGCCCACTGCGGCGGCATCCAGGCCTGCAGCATCCAGCAGATCGCGCCGCACATCAGGCCCACGCTGAGCCACACACCCCACCAGGGATCGAGGTGCAGCAAGATCGGCACCGCCATCAGCAACGATTGGCCGGGCGGATACATGGACTGGTAGGTGGGCCACATGTTGACGTGGAAAGTCTCGAAGTGCTCCCACATGGGCGGCGTGGGATTGGTCAGCCGGCCGTCGGCGAAGGTTTGCGCCCCCAGCAGGTAGCTGTACTCGTCGTGCACCACGGGGTCGGGAATCGGCAGGATCGGCAGCAGCGCGGCCCGCAGCAGCAGGGCGCTGAAAATCGTACACGCCACCGCCCACCCGCGGTTCCGGCTGAAACGCTTCCAGAAGTTTTCTACTTTTCCAAGCACTGCGGGGCGCAATATCAGCAAGCCCAGCGAGGTCAACGCCACCACCGCCCAAAAACAAAGCTCAAGAAAGACATCGCACTCCCAGAAGCTCGTGGGCGAGGAATATCCCTTCGGCTGCACAATGCCAATTAGTTCGTCTGGACGCATCTCTGTCTTGGCGGGGAGTGTTTGGAGTCCGGCACATTTTGTTGTATCCCAGCGGTTATGGGGGGCCAAGTTACGACGGTCATGCGACTCAAAGCAGCGAGACTTTGGCAAAACCGGCCTGAATCACTTCGTGGGTATCTTGTGGCAGGGGCAACTTCGCGGCTTCCTGGGCGGTGAACCAGCGGGCCTCGGCGGCATCGCCCGCGGCCGAGAGTTCTCCCGAGAGGCGGCGGCAAAGAAAATCAATCAGCACGTAATGGTACTGAACCTTGCCCAACTCATCGCGGACGAGGCGGTCGTAAACGCCCAGCATGTCAA
>DATJXG010000305.1:0-9353 GCA_035500455.1 Terriglobales bacterium
GCTGGGGGTAACGGCGGCGTTTACGCGGCCGCTCGATCTGCACGGACTGAAGCGGCGGGTCGCGGAAGAATTGCAGCGGGAATCGGAGGAGCGCAGGTTGCATCCGCGGGTGAGGATGCGCGTCACCTTGAAACTGCGGGGCGTGGATGTGCAGGGGAAACGCTTCGAAGAAGTCACCGCGACCGACAACGTGAGCGCCAACGGCTTTCTCTGCAACTCTACCGTGGGCATCCGCGATGGGGCGGCGGTGGAGGTTTTTCTCACCGGTGATGCCGAGCGTTTTGTCGGGCGCGCGCGCCTGGTGCGCCGCGAAGCGGGGGTCGCGCCCTGGCAGCGTTACGGATTTCAATTTGAGGAAAAGACCCGCGAGTGGGTGCTGCAGGGATAGGAATGAGGCGCGGCTTCTTGCCTGCGGACTATGATTTCTACCGGCCAGGTTGCCGGCGGGACGCCGGCGCTACGGTTGCCCGGAGACTTCCACGCGCTGGCTGGGCACCGGGCGGCGTTTGCTGGGAATCCATTTCGAGAGCGCCCAGGCTGCCACCCGGTAAGTTAAAAGTACTCCCAACACAAATGCATATCGCAGCGGCTTGGTGAGGTCCGCCTTAACCAGCCAGATGTAGTGAATCACGCCGGCGATGGCGCTGAAGTAGATCAAACGATGCAGAACCTGCCAGCGCTTGCCGCCGAGGCGGCGGATCCATCCTTTGGTCGAGGTGAGGGCAAGCGGAACCATCAGCAGAAATGCGGTGAGGCCGGCGGTAATGAAGCGGCGCTTGTAGATATCGGCAAACATCGCGTGCCAGTCGAAGAACTTGTCGAACCACACATACGTCATGAGGTGCAGGCAGCCATAGAAAAACGCGAATAGACCGAACATGCGGCGGAAACGGATGAGCCACGGCTGCCGCAGCAGTTTGCGCAGCGGGGTGACGGAGAGAGTGATCAGGAGGAAGGTAAGCGTCCAGTCGCCGGTGGAGTGAGTAATGAATTCGATGGGATTGGCGGTGAGGGTGCCGTTGTAGCCCTTCCAGCCCAGGCGGGCCAGGGGGACCAGGCAGGCCAGGAAGACAGCGACTTTGAGCCAGCGAATCATTTTAGTCGTCGGTCGTCGGACTTCAGTCGTCAGTCAGCCCAGAGTGCCTTTCGTGAAGACTTTGATTTCCTGGCCGGGTGGCCGGCGGCACGCCGACGCTACCGTCTCGCTGACGACCGACGACTGATCAGAAATATTTTTTCAGGTCCATCCCGGCGTAGAGGCTGGCTACCTGATCGTAACCGTTGAACATCAGCGTGGGCCGCTTGAAGAACTCGCCCAGGCGGCGCTCTGTGGCCTGGCTCCAGCGCGGATGGTCCACATGTGGATTCACGTTGGAGTAAAAGCCGTATTCATTAGGAGCGGACAGGTTCCAGGTATTGTCGGGCTGCTTTTCAACGAACTTGATGCGCACAATCGCCTTGGCGCTCTTGAAGCCGTATTTCCAGGGCAGCACCATGCGCAACGGCGCGCCGTCCTGGTTGGGTAAAACCTCTCCGTACATGCCGAAGCACAAAAGAGCGAGGGGATGCATGGCTTCATCCATGCGCAAGCCTTCGACGTAGGGCCACTGCAGCACATTGGTTTTCTGCCCCGGCATCTCTCCCGGAGCGTAGATCGTGGTGAACTCAACGAATTTCGCTTTGCCCAGCGGATTGGCGCGCTTGATCAGTTCGTTGAGCGAAAAGCCGACCCAGGGCACTACGATCGACCATCCTTCCACGCAGCGATGGCGGTAAATGCGCTCTTCGGGTGGGGCCATCTTGATGATGTCGTCCACCTCGAGCACTTGCTTTTTAGCTACCGCGCCATCGATCGTCACCTTCCAGGGCCGGGTCTTGAAGTTCCCGGCCAGGCGGGAAGGGCCCTCTTTATCGGTCGAGAATTCGTAATAGTTGTTGTACGTAGTGACGTCGTTGTAGGGCGTGATCTTCTCGGTGGTGGAGAAGGGGCTTTTCTGGATGCCGTCGATTTTCGTGTTGGCGCGGGCGACCGCGGGAGATGCGAGATCGCGCATCGCGGTTCCGGCCAAAGCGGCGGTTCCGGCGACGGCCACGCCAGCTAAGAACTTGCGGCGGTTCAGGTACAGACTCTTCGGCGTAATTTCAGACGATGGAATATCAGCGGGCTTCTTGATGAGCACTGGACAACCCCCCTGTCTCGCAGACTCGGCCGGCGGACAGCGCGGATTAATACTATCTTCCCTCAATTATGACGCCGGGAGGGAGGAAAAGTTTCATCGTCGCGGGGAATCGAGCCGGAACTGCCTGCATTCAATAGGCCTTGGCGAAGAAGTAAACGGTCATGACGGTGCCGGCTAGGATCACCAGGGCGCGAATCCAGGGCTGGGGCACTCGCTGAGCGTAACGGGCGCCGAAATAGCCGCCGACGATTGCGCCGAGGAGCATAACGACTGCCTGCTTCCAGTAGATGACGCGAGCGGCGACAAAGGCGAGGGCGGCGAGTCCGTTGATGGTGCTGCTCAGCGCGCTTTTCAATGCGTTCATGGAGTGAATTTCAGTCATGCCGATGGCGGATAGCATGGCCAGGATGACGATGCCTACGCCGCCTCCGAAATAGCCGCCGTAAGTGCCTATGCAGAACTGGCACAGGGTGGCCACAACGATCGCGGGAGTGGCGGCGTCGTGGCCGACGCCGGAGCGCCTGGGAGCCAGTCTTCTTCCGAAGATGAATAAGAGAGTGGCGGCCATCATGAGCCAGGGAAGCAGGCGCATGAATGTGTGGGCGGGGGTTCTTAGGAGCAAGTAGGCTCCGCCGAGTCCACCGGCGACACTGGCACAGAGCAAGGGAATCAGAACGCGGTGGGGAACGTCGAGCTTGCTGCGGTAGGCGCCGGTGCTGGCGGTCACGCCGCTCCACAGAGCGACGGTGTTGGTAGCGTTTGCGGGAATCGGCGGCACCCCGGTAAAGAGCAGCGTGGGAAACGTGATGAAACTGCCGCCGCCAGCGACTGAGTTCAGTGCGCCGCCGAGCATGCCGGCAACCATAAGAAGGATGGCCTGTTGCGGAGTCAAGAATAAAGGTGTACCACACCGCCGCGCCGAACCGGTCGGGAATAGACAATTTGTGTAGCGCAAGTATGTGGCCTGTAAGGAGTTGCCGGATGAAGGCGAGGTGTCCGTAAGCGGACACCGGAAAGCGAAAGCGGACATTCCAAGTTTCTAACTTGTTCGTCTAACTTCACAGATGTTGTCACGGCTCAATCACTTGGGGCGGAAGCCCGAATGGTTGGGCGCGTGCCCTGAGGTAACGGTTATGGACATTGCTCGTCCAGAGTTTAAGCGTCAGAAACGCCGCCGGCAGATTGTGCTGGCAGGAGTGGGAGTGGTCGTCCTGGTGGCGCTGATGACGGGGGTCTCGAGATTGAAGCCGGCGGCGCCGTCGGTGGAGCGCGGCACGGTGTGGACGGACACAGTGAAGCGCGGCGACATGCTGCGGCAGGTGCGGGGGCTGGGAACGCTGGTGCCTTCGCAGGAGGCGGTGCGGCAGATTCCGGCGGAGACGGAAGCGACGGTGGTGAGAATTCGAATGTTGCCGGGCTCGCTGGTGAAGGCGGACACGATTCTGCTGGAGATGAGCAATCCCCAGGCCGAGCAGGCCGCGCTGGATGCGCAACTGCAATTGAAAGCGGCGCAGGCAGAATACCAGAGCCTGCGCGTAAGGCTGCAGAGCGATTTGATGACCCAGAAGGCGGGAGCGGCCACGGTGAAGGCCGACTATTCGCAGGCGAAGTTGCAGTCCGAGACCGATAAGGCCCTCTACGATCTGGGAGTTATTTCCAGCCTGACCTACAAAGCTTCCAAGAGCAGATCGGACGAACTTACCACCCGGAACGATCTTGAAGATCAGCGGCTGGTGATCAACCAGAAAGCCATCGATTCCCAACTTGCTGAACAGCAGGCCAGGGTGGAGCAGATGCGGGCGCTGGCCCAGCTCAAGGAGAAACAGCTCGACGAATTGCGCGTGCGCGCGGGGATTGATGGCGTGCTGGTGGACCTGCCGCTGCAAGTGGGGCAGCACGTGAGCCCGGGAACCATGCTGGCCAAGGTGGTGCAGCCCAACCACCTGATGGCGGAATTGAAAGTGGCGGAAACCCAGGCGCGGGATGTGCAGATTGGCGAGCCGGCCTCGGTGGATACGCACAATGGAGTCATCTCCGGCACGGTGATGCGGGTGGATCCGGCGGTGCAGAACGGAACCGTGACCGTGGATGTGAAGTTGATCGGCGAGTTGCCGAAGGGAGCGCGGCCGGACCTGAGCGTGGATGGAACCATCGATCTGGAACGGTTGAACAACGTGCTCTATGTGGGGCGGCCGGCCTTCGGGCAGGACGACAGCACTATCAGCCTGTTCAAGCTGGACTCCGACGGCAAAGGGGCGGTGCGGGTTCCGGTGAAGGTGGGGCGGTCTTCGGTGAATTCGATCCAGGTGCTGGAGGGGTTGAAGGACGGGGACACGGTGATTCTGTCGGATATGTCGCGTTGGGATAATACAGACCGGATTCGGTTGGAATGAGCGGGGCGGAAAGGGCCAGTGTAGAGCGAGATCCCTCGCTTCGCTCGGGATGACAATTCCATTGGGGACTCCGATTTCTTGCGATTCCGATTTCTTGAGGAGAACTATGACAGACGCAGCGGCGCCGTTAATTCAGATCAGCGATATGACGAAGGTCTTTTACACCGATGAGATTGAGACGCACGCGCTTTCCGGGGTGCATCTATCGGTGGCCAAGGGCGAGTACGTAGCCATGTCAGGGCCATCGGGCTGCGGCAAGTCCACGCTGCTTTCCATTATCGGCTTGCTCGATACGCCGACCGCGGGCGCTTATTCGCTGAACAGCAAGCCGGTGGAGAACCTTGACTTTGCGGAGCGGGCGCGGATCCGCAATCAGGAGATCGGGTTCATCTTCCAGAGTTTCAACCTCATCGGTGATTTGACGGTCTATGAGAACGTCGAGCTGCCGCTGACTTACCGGCAACGGATGCCCTCAGCCGACCGCAAGAAGCGGGTGATGGAGGCGCTGGAGCGGGTCGGGATGGCCCACCGCATAAGGCATTATCCCTCGCAGCTTTCGGGCGGCCAGCAGCAGCGGGTGGCGGTGGCGCGCGCGCTGGGCGGGCATCCTTCCATTCTGCTGGCGGATGAGCCGACCGGAAACCTCGACTCGCGCAACGGCGAGGCGGTGATGGAACTGCTGCAGAACCTGCATCGCGAGGGCGCGACCATCTGCATGGTGACCCACGATCCGCGGTTCGCCAAGCATGCCCAGCGGGAAGTTCATTTGTTCGACGGCAAAGTGGTGGCGGAAGACGAACTCAAGAAGCTGATGGCGGATGTGCATAGCTAAGGGATTTGAGAGTCCTCAAAGACAGATCCAACCGACAAGCAGAGGATGCCGGGGAGGCCATTGAAGCCGCAGAAGACACGGAGGCAGCAAGACGGGGAGTAAACCATGAGCGTGTTATGGCAAGACGGACGTTATGCCTTGCGGCAATTGCGCAAGAGCCCAGGATTCGCGGCCGTGGCGATCCTGACGCTGGCTCTGGGAATTGGCGCGAACACGGCGATTTTCAGCGTGGTCGATGCGGTCCTGCTGCGGCCGCTTCCCTACAAGGATCCCGGCCGACTGGTGTGGACCGCAGAGCGCTTTGGTCTGATCGGCAACACGGCCGTAGTTGTGAGTCCCGACTTCGCAGGCTGGAAGAGCCGCAGCCAGGTTTTCGAACAGATTGCGGCATATGGTGGAGGAATCGGCGCGAATATGACAGGAGGCGGCGAGCCGGTGCGGGTGAGTGTTCTGAATGTCACCACCGATCTATTCCCCATGCTTGGTGTGCGGCCAGTGGCCGGCCGCATGTTCACCGCCCAGGAAGGGACGCGGGCGAGGAATAGAGTTGCGCTACTCGATGAGGGACTGTGGCGCAGCCGCTTCAGCGCCGATCCGCAGATTGTGGGCAAGCAGGTGCAACTGGACGGCACGGCCTACGACATTGTGGGAATCATGCCCGCGGGCTTGCACTATCCGAAGGCGGACGTGTGGACTCCGTTGGCGCTCGATGATCAGGTGTTTTCACCGCACTCGCCGCGCTGGACCATGCTCACAGTCATCGGGCGGCTCAAGCCGGGAATTGACGCGGCGCAAGCGCGGGCCGACCTCGAAGTAATCGCCGGACAGATGGATAGGGAGTATCCGCCGCAGGCTGCGCCGTTCCGCGCCAACAAGAGCGTCGAAGTGCTGCCGCTGCACGGATTCTTCGTACAGGACGTGCGGTCTCTGCTTGAAATTCTGCTGGGAGCCGCCGGGTTTGTACTCCTGGTCGCATGCGCGAACGTCGCTAACCTTCTGCTTGCACGCGGCATGGTTCGCAGCCGCGAGATGGCGGTGCGGGCGGTGCTTGGTGCGGCGCGAACGCGGCTGGTGCGGCAGTTGCTCACCGAAGGCCTGCTGCTGGCCGCGGCAGGAAGCGTTTTGGGAGTTGTTGCGGGACTGGGGGGCACTAGGGTTCTGGAGTGGCTGATCCCGGCGAACCTGTCATCGGAGATTCATCTGAATCCGCAGATTCTTGGCTTTTCGGTGGGCATAGGCGTGCTCACCGTCCTGGGATTCGGGTTCCTTCCGGCGCTGGTGGTTTCACACACCGACATCCGTCATGGGCTGAAAGAAGGCGGCGTCCGCTCAGGTTCAAGGCCGGCGGCACGGCGCCTGCAAGGGGTTACGGCCATCACTGAGACTGCACTCTCGCTGATTCTGCTGGTGGGAGCGGGGCTACTGGCGCGGAGTTTTGTGCGGCTTACGTCGGTCGATCTCGGCTTCCGTTCGAATGGAGCACTAATCGCAACCGTCCAAAGGCCGCTGACCGGCAGTTTCGAGCCGCAGAAGCACGCGGCGTTTTTCCAGCAGGCCCTGGACGTAGTAAAGAACATCCCAGGCGTCACGGGCGTGGCGCTGACCTCGCGTTGTCCTTTGGGCCCTGAGCGTGATCTCACCCTGGCAATAAACGTCGAAGGCGCAGAGTATGTGCGTCCCCGCCAACCGGTTTCGACTATCTCCATCAGCGCAGACTATTTCCGGCTGCTCGGCATCCCGATCCTGAAAGGCCGGGCGTTCAGCGACCGCGACCACGCGGGCGCTCCCGGGACAATCATTGTGAATGAGTCGTTGGCGCGAATGCTGTTCAACGGTCACGATCCGCTCGGGAAACACATCAGTTTCGGTCCGCCGCCGGCGCCGTGGAAAGAGGTAGTGGGCGTGGTTGCGGATGTGCGAGACCGTGGGCCGGAGCAGGAGCCAGTGCCGGAGTTGTTTGTTCCCTACCTGCAGATGCCGACATTCGGCATGACCTTCGTGGTAGAAGCGAAACCGCAGGCCGAAGGACTCGGGGACGCGTTACGCAAGGCGGTGCGGAGCGTTGATCCGAACCAGCCCCTTTCCGAAGAAACCACCCTGGACGAGGTGATCGCAGGCTCGGTTGCGCCCCGGCGGCTGAGGATGTCGCTGCTGGGGATGTTCGCCCTGCTGGCGTTTACGCTGGCGGCGATCGGGACCTACGGCGTGACCTCTTACTTCTGCAGCCAGCGGACGATGGAATTCGGGGTGCGTGTGGCGCTGGGGGCGAGCCGGGCGGAGATTCTGCAACTCGCCATATGGCGAGGGCTGGGTCTGACGCTGGCAGGAGTGGGAATCGGTGTCGCGGGTGCGTTCGGGCTGACACGGTTCATCGGCGCGCTGCTCTACGACGTAAAGCCGACCGATCCTCTCACCTTCGCCTTGGGGGCGCTGGCTCTATTGGGGATTGCGGCGCTGGCCTGCTATATCCCGGCAAAGCGCGCGGCGAACGTGGACCCGATGGTGGCGCTGCGGTACGAGTGAAGAATGCGGAGCAACCGAGCGATTCGGTAACTCTGGCGGAGGGAGCACAAGCAAAGCCATGACAAACCTGCTACAGAACCTCCGCTACGGAGCGCGGCTGTTGCGCAAGAGTCCGGGGTTCACCTTCGTCGCCGTGCTCACGCTGGCGCTGGGCATCGGCGGGAATACGGCGGTGTTCAGCCTGGTGGATGGAATTCTGTTGCGTCCGCTTTCATATCCGCATCCAGAGCAACTGGTGAGCATTACCGGCGACTATCCCCGGGGTGGGTTCGCGGCGCTGCGGCAGCAAGTGCGAACCATGGATGTCGCCACTTATACCGAAGGCCACGAGTTCAATTTGACCGGGATTGGCGAGCCGGTGCGGTTAGCCGGCAGCCAGGTTTCGGCGGAGTTGTTCTCCGTTCTGGGGGTGCAGCCGGAACTGGGACGAAACTTCCTTCCCGGCGAGGATGGAGCCAACGACAACTTCGTGATACTCAGCCATGCGCTATGGGAGCAGCGCTTCGGGAGTGACCCGGGAGTGGTTGGCCGCTCCATCCAACTGGAAGGTGTGAACCGGCAGGTGCTGGGGGTGATGCCGGCGGATTTTGGTTTTCCCTCGACGAAAACGCTGCTGTGGGTGCCGTTGCATATTGATCCGCGGGACGTCGCCACCTACTGGCGAGCCGATTACATGCCGGTGATCGGGCGGCTGCGTCCGGGTTCAACGATGGCGCAGGCGCGGGCAGAGGTTCGCCTGTTTCAGTCGCACGTGGGCGAGCTGTTTCCCTGGAAGATGCCGGCAAGCTGGAACGCCGGCATCGATGTCGTCCCGTTGAAGAAAGACATGGTGAGCGAGGTGCGTGCCCGGCTGCTGATATTGCTGGCTGCGGTCGCGGTGGTGCTGCTGATTGCCTGTGCCAACGTGGCCAATCTCACACTCTCGCGCGCCGCGACACGGGAGAAGGAGTTAAGCATACGGTCTGCGTTAGGAGCCGAACGGCGCCGGATTATCGGCCAACTCCTGACGGAGAGCGTGCTGCTGGCTTCTTTAGGAGGGCTGCTCGGACTGGGAATCGCCGCCGCCGGCCTGGCTCTATTCAAAGTGGAGCTTCCTCCGTGGACCCCGCGCTTGGCGGAAGTTCACATGGACTGGCGTGTGTTGCTGTTCTCCGGCGCTCTGGCCATCCTGACCGGCTTCATCTTCGGAATTGCTCCGGCGCTGCAGACCTCGCGCGCGGCGCTTACGCAATCGCTGAACTCTTCGGGGCGCGGCAGCGCGGGCACAGTTTCACACCGGCTGCGCAACTCGCTGGCGGTGGCGGAAGTTGCATTTGCCGTGCTGCTGGTGACCGCCGCAGGACTTCTGATCCGGAGTTTCTGGGCGCTCTCGCACCAGAAAACTGGATTTCACGCCGAACATGTTCTGACGGCCCGCATTGCGCC
>DATJXG010000306.1:0-12863 GCA_035500455.1 Terriglobales bacterium
GCGCGACACGGCAATGGCGCGTGCCATGCAATGATGCGCATTCAAATTTCCGGGACCACCCTTCCCGTCCCAGCGCTCGAAAGCGCCAAACCCGCCGCTCATCTCGGGCTGGGCGTGAATATCAACCACGCCGTTTCCCGTCGTGGTAACGAAAAGGGGAAAGCGGTTGAGGCCGTGCGATTGAACCCCATCGCGACTGCTCTCAGCGAAGAGCTGGGCGCACAGGGCGGCCCGCTGCTCCTCGAAGCCGAGTTGCAGCAGAATTCGCTGCAGGGTTTCAAGAAGTTCCGGAAAGGGGACGCGCAGCATCTGGATAGATTAAATGCCGAAGTCCGGCCGGGGCGATATAAACAGGGTGAGATAAACAGGAAACGGCAGCGATAACACGTGCGCGCCGCTTCCTGTCCGCGCTCGGGGAAGCGCTTGCCTGACTCTCCGCTAGTAGCCCTTGACCTTGATTACGAAATAGGTGAAGCTCCTGGATCCTTCCAGCAGGAGTTGATGCGGCACACGCGGGGGAATGCGAACGATGTCTCCCGCCGAAAGGGTACGCCGTATGCCACCCTCAATCTTGCCGTTGCGCTTCTCGTGCGGCTCTGTGGTTTCCCCGCCCACCATGGTCCCGCCCACCAGCAAGGTGGCTGAGCCCGATTGCACAACGAAAATATCCGCCTGGTTCTCATGCCATTCCACAACCCCATCAGCCTCGCGGTGGGCAAGCATGAAAAGATCGTTGGGAAAATCGGCTAGGCGCTTGGTCCCGATGTGGTGAGGGTTGCCGGCTGCCTCGGTTTTGAGTTGCTGTTCCATCTGGGTGAGTGAGGCGGAGGTCCACAGCTCAAACCCATCCGGCGCGGTGTCCTGCGCAACCGCAACAAACAGGGTCAGTGCTGCAAGACATGCCAGCTTCGTCATCATGTTTCACGCTCGCAGTGGTTGGTTTCAACGGGCAGCGTGCGGCGTTTCGAAACTAGCTGCTAAGTCGAAGCGCGGCGGCGCTGCAAGATACGAACGCTAGGCATCCCCGCCAGGGGTGTCAAGCACGAAATACTAAAGACGCAGTTTAGCGAGGCTAAAAATCAGGCGCGCTCACCCGCGAAGAGAAATGCCTGCGCCCGGCACACGACACGCTGAACCGCCCCGTAATCGCTGCTTTTCGCGAAGGGGCAGAGGTGAGTTCCTGAAGATCCATCACGCTGACCTGAAAACGCGAGAATGCTTCTGTCAGCGTTTTGCGGTTTCCAATTCCAAGTCTGTTTCAAACCCTCTGCTATTATGGCGTCCGTTTTAGCGGAAACCAACAACTCCCGTTGCGACGGAGGCCCCGGAAATGTCTTTGAATCGGCGTGACGTGTGCCTAATACTTCCAGCTCTTATTCCCCTTGCTACCCGAGTGCCGGCCCTGGCTCAGGACAATCCTTTGCCTTCGGGCGGATTTCAATTCGAGAAACTTCCCCTGCACATCGCCAACAACAACGCGCAGATCCGCGGCGTGATGCGAGGAAAGCTGGCGACCGGCGAGGGCATTGAGGTTCATGAGACGACGCTGCCTCCCGGAGGCTCGCCCACGGCAACCACGCACCATCACCGGCACTCCGAAATGTGGCTGGTACGCGAGGGAACCATCGAATTGACGGTCAACGGCAAGAAATTCCAGCTCGAAGCGGGCTCAGTGGGATTTGCGGAATCGAACGAAGAACACGGGATCAGGAACTCGGGCACGACTCCCGCCACTTATTTTCTGGTGGCCATTGGTCCTGGCGCGGAGCTGCAAACCTAAGCCAGCGGCGCGAAGATGCGGCCGCTCGAATGCCAGAACCGATGCTGAAACTACGCCCCATCGCAGTTCTTCTACTTTTATCGTGTGCGCGGCTGCTGCTTGCGCAGTCCGCAGAGTTATCGGGCATCGCGCATGTGGCGTTCCGCGTCTCAGATATTGACAGGTCGCGAGCGTTCTACGCCCGGCTGGGTTTCGAGCAAGCTTTCGAGTTCACGGAAAACGGGAGAGTGACGCAGGCGTTTCTCAAAGTCAACGACCGCCAGTTCATCGAGCTTTATCCGCGCGCGCAAGAGTCGCAGCAGCTCGGGCTCACTCACGTGTGCTACGAAGCCGGCGACATTCAGGCGGTGCATGCCGTATATGTTCAACGCGGCCTGAATCCTCCGGAAGTGAAGAAAGCCAGAGCCGGAAACCTGCTGTTTGTGTTGCACGATCCCGAGGGCCAAGTTGTGGAGTACACGCAATACCTGCCTGGCTCGCTGCATTCGGAAGATCAGGGCAAACACCTGGGAAAGGATCGTATTTCAACCCACCTGGAGGATGCAGCGATTGGGGTGAAGGACGTTGCGGCAGAACGGGCCTTTTATAGCGAGAAGCTCGGATTTGAGAATGCGGAAAAGAAGGGCGGCCGAGTGGCGTTGAGAATTCCTGGCAGCAACGACGAACTGGAACTCGAGCCGGCTGACAGCGCAGAGGCGTCGCAAATCAGTTTTGCGGCGGAAGATCTGAAGCGCACAAGAAAAGTTCTGCGCAAGCTGGGATTTTCGCCAGCCAAATCAGGTGGAGGAATACAGATTACCGATCCCGATGGAAACATGATCGTGTTCGTTCCGGCGCGGTAGGCTGCAGTAAATTCTTGGCAGTGCCGAGATCTGCGTATGGGTATTTCTTGGCGGTGAAAAAACAGGCAGACGGAGGGTCCACAGTGCGTAAACACTCCAGATGGTGGGTTTTGCTGATCTCGTTGGCAATCCTGCCGGCGGCTCCAGGTGAAGATCAACCGAAGGAATTCAAGCATTGGCCGGCAGGGAAATCGCCGCAGGAAATCGGCAAGCGGGTCGCCGAGCATTTTGCCGTCACGCCCCACACCAACTTCGGCAGACCCACGCCGACCACTTTCATTACTTACCCCGAGTCGGTGGCGTGGTACGGAGCGCTCACGTTCGCTCAGTTGAGCGGCGACAAAGAGCTGACCGCAAAATTGATTCATCGCTTTGATCCGTTGTTCGGGCCCGAAGGCAGCTTCATTCCCGAACCCAAACACGTGGACCTCACGGTGTTCGCTATCGTGCCGCTGCAGATCTACATCGAAACCAAAGAGCAGAAATATCTCGACCTGGGAAAGCGCCTCGCCGACGCCCAGTGGGAGAATCCGCAGCCGGACGGGCTCACGTCGCAAACCCGCTACTGGATCGATGACATGTACATGATTACCATGGCGCAGCTGCAGGCCTATCGCGCTACGGGCGACGCGAAGTATCTCGATCGGGCGGCGCTTGAGATGGTGAGTTACCTCGACAAGCTGCAGCAACCGAGCGGCCTTTTCTATCACGCTCCCGACGTTCCCTTCTACTGGGGCCGCGGCGATGGCTGGGTGGCGGCCGGCATGGCGGAGATGTTGCGCTCACTTCCGGCGGACCATCCGCGGCGGGCGCGCATTCTCGAGGGCTACCACAAGATGATGAAGGCTCTGCTGCAATATCAGGATAAGAAGGGGATGTGGCACGAACTGATCGACCACCCCGAGGCTTGGCCTGAGACTTCCAGCACCGCGATGTTCACGTTTGCGATGATCACAGGGGTGAAGAACGGCTGGCTCGACAGAAAGCCCTATGCGAAGGCCGCGCGCAAAGGCTGGCTGGGGCTGGTGAGCTATATCGACTCCAACGCCGACCTGCACAACGTGTGCCAGGGCACCGGAAAGAAGAACGATCTGCAGTATTACCTGGATCGCGAACGGCTCACGGGAGATCTTCATGGGCAGGCGCCGGTGATGTGGTCGGCTTCGGCTCTATTGCGATGATTGCGTCGAGGGCTCGCGCCTTCCGGCGCAGCGAACGGCTGTGCCGGGCCGGCCCGTTCGGCTCCATTTCTGTTATCGTTCTTCCGTTCCCGCTTGCCGCTCAGCTTCCAAGCGGGCAGGTTCTTATGAGACACTGCTTCCTCTTCTTGCTGCTGTTATTGCCTTCTGTTTCCAGCTTCGCACAACAAGCGCCGGTTCCCGAGATTCGCTATCAGTCCGTTCCCGACTTCCTGAAACTTCCCGCCGACTTGTACCTGGGCGAGGTTGCAGGCGTTGCCGTGAACTCGAAGAACCATGTATTCGTTTTGTCGCGCGGCAACTCGACCGGCCCTGCCTACGGCGCCGCCGCGGCTCAGCTGCTGGAGTTTGATGCCAACGGAAATTTTCTTCGCGAGATTGGACATAACCTGTACGCCTGGTCGTTTGCGCATTCCGTCAAAATCGACAAGGAAGACAACATCTGGGTGGCAGACAAAGGCTCCGACATGGTGATTAAGTTCACACCTCAAGGTCGGGTTGCCATGGTGTTTGGACGCAAGCAGGAAGCGGCGGATGAAGCCACCGGGCCTCTGAAGCATCCCAAGCCGCCGCTCCCGCCCATCGACGGCATGTTTCGCCAGGTCACCGACGTTGCCTGGGACTCGGCGGGAAATTCCTACATCAGCGACGGCTATATCAATTCGCGGGTGGCAAAAGTTGACAAAAATGGAAACTGGATCGAATCGTGGGGCGAACCCGGCAGCGGACCGGGACAGTTCTCGACCCCGCACAGCATTGCAGTTGACGCGAGAGATGAGATTTATGTGGCCGATCGCGGCAACCGGCGAATCCAGGTTTTCGACACTGACGGCAAGTTTCTGCGGCAGATCACCATCGATGTGCCATCCGATCCGAATGCTCGGCCTGCCATTGGTAACAAGCCGGAGCTTCCGCTCACCGGCAACCAGACCATGGCACCGGGCGCGCCCTGGGCGATCTGCATCACGCCGCCGCCGCACCAGGTGCTCTACAGCTCCGACGGATACCCTGGCCGCATCTACAAGCTCAGCCTGGACGGCAAGGTGCTAGGCGTACTGGGCCAATCGGGAAAACAACCGAAACAGTTCGGGTGGATTCACCAGATCGCGTGCCCATCGGAAAATACGCTTATCGTGGGGGAATTGCTGAACTGGCGAGTGCAGAAATTGATTCTTGAACCGAGTCCGTAGAAGTCGTCGGGGTCGATGGGAATTGGGCGTCCGGGTGTAGAGTTCCGTGTTTATGCAGCCTCCGTGGTTATGCAGCTTCCAGCGGCACGAGTGAAGTGGCTGCGGAAAAAGTCGAATTCGCCGCTGAGGAAGCTACCACCGGGCCTGAAGCCCTCGTGCTCATGGCTTGCTCTTCACCGGGGAGCCCGATCCTTGTTTCAACAGCAGAATCTGATTTGCCTTTCCTCCGGGAAATTCTTCTCTCTTCCCTCCCGGCCATTGCACTTCGATGCGCTGATAAGCGTCGTCGTTCCCCAAGCCAATGTGCACTCGCGGATCGTTTTGCGAAAGGAAACTCGATCCGGTCTGGATTTCGCCGGAAATCCGGCGATCGCCCACATAAACATAAACCCGCGCGCCGACGGCGTCGCGATTGGCCGTTGTTCCCACGCACTGGATCAACAGCCAGTTCTTCCTGGTTCCAAAGTTCTTCAGCAAACTGGGCCGCTGGTCAAGATTGTCGATCACCACTTCCAGCGATCCATCGTTGTCGAGATCTCCAACCGCCGACCCGCGAGAAACCCATGGCTCGGTGATTCCCGCCCCCGCCACGGCAGACAAATCTTTGAAACGCCCGGCGCCAACATTCCAGTAAAGCAGACGCGGCTGCCGGTATTTATAGTTCATGGGGCTGCGGTCAACCTCGGGATACACGTGGCCATTCACCATGAGCAGATCTTTCAGGCCATCGTTGTCAACGTCGATGAAATGAATTCCCCAGCCGAGAAATTGGGTACGCGCTCCGATTCCACCTTCGTAAACCCGGTCGGTGAATGTTCCATCGCCGTTGTTGTGGTAGAGGTTAGGCACGTCATCGCTGAAATTGGTTTTGGCGATGTCAAAGTAACCATCTTCGTCGTAGTCGGCGACGGCTACTCCCATCCCCGCCTGCTCTTCGCCGGCGTCGTTGAGCGCCACGCCCGCAGGAATTCCGATTTCCTCAAACGTCCCATTCTTCAGGTTGTGATAGAGCAGACTCGGCCGCGAGTCGCAGGCGACATAAAGATCAGGATAACCGTCGTTGTCGAAATCCGACGCCAGTACGGTGAAAGCGTAGCAGCCGGTTGCCTTGCCGATTCCGCTCCTGGCTGAAACATCCGTGAACTTGCCATTGCCTTCATCGTGAAAAAGGAAATTGCGGCCTGCGGGCAATCCTCTCGGACCGCACATCACTGGCATGCCCTTCCACATGCAATATCCCGCTTTCCCGGGCTCGGGAATTTTTGAGCGGTCAAATTCAACGTAGCCGGTGACGACCAGGTCGAGTTTGCCATCGTTGTCATAGTCAAAGAATGAACATCCCGTATCCCAGCGAATGGAATCCGACTTGAGGCCGGCGGCTTCGGTTACATCCCTGAAGGTCCCGTTGCCCTGGTTGTGGTAGAGGACGCTGTGGCCGTAGTAGGTAACAAACAAATCCTTGTAACCATCGTTGTCGTAATCCGCGGCGCAACCTCCCTGTCCCCATCCAACTTTGGCGAGGCCGGCTTTCTCAGTGACGTCTTCGAAACGCAGATTTCCCAGGTTGTGGTAAAGATGGCCGGTTGATGTTTTGCCTCGGCCCTGTCCGTCGAGCGTGGTTCCATTCGGCAGAAAAATATCCATGAGGCCGTCGTTGTCGTAATCGAAAATCACGACGCCGTTGCCGGTGGTCTCCAGGATGTAATCTTTTTTGTTCGCGTCTCCCGAAACATTCTCGGCGGTAAGCCCCGCCTGAACGGCGATATCCCTGAAATCCACCGTGATCGGAGGCAGGTTGGTTTTGATTTGCGGCGCCGGCCGCGCGAGCGCGCCGGGGCTCGCCGATCCCTCCTGGAACGCTTGCGCCAACCGCGAGTGAAGCAGAAGGAGAATGCAGATGATCAACGCCGCTCGCGCCAGCCGAAAACCTGTACGGAGGCTTTGCTTCATTTCCCGCGAAACCATCCTCGACAACTTATCACATGCTTCGAATCGCTTGATGGACACGGAATTTCGCGCGAAACCGAGCTGCGGCGCGCGCCTTGGCAACTAACAACCCGGAACTGCGCAAACCTTTTAGGTTTTTAAAACGCGTGGTTCAGAAAATCTTCCCTTGACTGCGATTCATGGATTCATGTTATCTGCCTCAAGTTCGTCGCATTCTTGCGCGCTTTGTGTGGGTCGAAACACGTGGGACTTTGCGGAGGGGGCCAAAATGATCCCGAGACGGATCGTTCTAAGGTTGTTTCTGCTGCTCGGCTTCGTCGCCGGCTGCCAAACTTCGTGGGCGCAGTTTACCAGTGCCATTGAAGGCACAGTCACCGATCCCAGCGGTGCGGTACTGCCGGGAGTTTCGGTGACCTTGAAAAATGAAGAGACCGGCGTCACTCAAACCTTGAAGGCTCAGGACACCGGGTACTTCCGGTTTACCACTTTGCCCTCGGCGGTTTTCACGCTGAGCGCTTCGTTCCCGGGCTTCAAGACCACGCTGCTGGAACACATTCGCGTCGCGGTGGCCGAGGTCAAGACGGCCAACATCCACATGGTGGTGGGCACGGCCGAGTCGGTGGTTAATGTAACCAGCGAGGCTCCGGCGGTGGAAACCTCCGAAGGCCGGGTCTCCGGCGAGATTCAGGAAGCTAAAATTCATGATCTTCCGCTTTCCGGCAGAAATTTCTACACGCTCGTGGTCACGACCCCGGGCGTCAGCGGCATCGCCAGCTCGGGCGGACAGGCCTATGCGCAGGCCACCGGCGATATTTTCAACCCCGAGTTCGGCATCAATCTGAACGCCAACGGCTCGCGTGCGGAATCGAATTCCTTTCTGATCGATTCCAACTCCATCGACTCCTCGCAGCGCAGCGGCGTCACCAACATCAATCCCAACGCCGAGGATGTTCAGGAGGTGCGCGTCGCCGCCAACAATTTCTCCGCCGAGTTCGGACGCAATGGCGCCGCGCTGGTAAACATCATCACCAAGCAGGGCTCCAACGACTGGCATGGCACGGTCGGCTTCTATCACACCGACAACAAACTGCAGGCGCGAAACGAATTTCAGAGCTCGGTTCCGGTTTTCCGCCGCAATGAGGGCGCATGGAGCCTGGGCGGCCCCATCCGCAAGGACCACACTTTCTTTTTCCTCTCGATGGATATTCTGCGGTCGGGGGTCGCATTCTCCGAAGCTGCCACCGTGCTGACGCCGCAATTCATCGACCTGGTGAACACCAACGTTCCCAACAACGTGTCCAACAACGTGCTGCAGAACTACGTGTTGCCGGCCTACTCTTCGGGCCTGAACCCGACCAGCGGATTTATCACGGCGGGCACGATTGCCGGATCGAATTGCACCGGCTCGACGACCATCACTCCTGACAACTTCCCCATCGCCTGCGATTTTCCGGTGACCGGCGTGGCCAACTTCAGCGCCACCAATCCGCGCAACGGCTTTCAGTACACGGCGCGGGTGGACCACGCCTTCAACGCCGATAAAGACCGCATCTTCCTCGAATTTGACCACACCGACCTGCACCAGGTGGCCTTCGGCGAGCCGTTTGTTTACCCGGCGTTCAACACCATTGAGCCCACCTACAGCGAGCACTTCGCCGCTGACTGGGTGCATGTTTCGCACAGCTGGATCAACGAGGCCGGATTCTCCACCCAGCGGCCCTACGGCAACCTGTCAGTGAACGATCCGCAAGTGCCCGGCATTGCGATCGCCGGGCTTTCGCCCGGCGGCAACAATGCCGAGACTTTCCAGCAGGGCTGGGGGCCGAACGCCTTCGTGCAAAACAATTTCGAATGGCGCGATGTGGCTTCGATGACCCGCGGCTCCCACAGCCTCAAAGTCGGCGGCAACGTCACTCGCGGGCGCGCCGACCATGAGTCTTCGCGCGTCTTCGATCGTCCCGACTTCACCTTCAACAACATTTTCGACTTCGCCACTGACGCCCCCACAGCGGAGACCGGCATCGGCTTCAATCCCGTCAGCGGCGCGGTCGGCGAACCGCTGTTCAGCCTGATGAGAACCGGATCGTTGTCTGCCTTCGTGCAGGATGATTGGAAGGTCATGCCCAACCTCACCCTGAACCTGGGCTTCCGCTACGAGGATTTTTTCAATCCCTCGGATGCCACCGGAGAGATTTGCGAAATGGCCTTTTCCGGAGGCAACAGCGGCGGATTGCCCAGCATGATCGCCAACGGTGTGATGACCTGCAAACACAACATGTTCAATCACACCATGAACACCTACAGCCCGCGCATCGGCTTTGCCTGGGACCCCACGAAAGAAGGCAAGATGTCAGTGCGAGGCGGCATAGGAATTTTCTACGATCGCCCGTCGGACCAACTGGATAACAACTACTACACCAACACACCCAGATTCGCCGTGGGCGGAGCTTTTTCCAACACGCCGAACAATCTGCCGCTGTTCGCGGTGGGAACGACTTCGACTCCGCCTTACAACTACCCGCTTCCCCCGGGTCTGGTGCCGAGTACGCTGCCTGACTTGAACGCCAACGGAGGCTTGCTCAACGGCGCGGCCAGCGTGCAGGTAATCGATCCCGACATGCCGGTGTCACGCATGACGAACTGGTTTCTCGGCGTGCAGCGCGCGCTCACTTCGTCGCTGGTTGCCGAAGTGGACTACATCGGCTCAACCGGGCGCCACCTGTACGCCACCTATAACGTCAACCGCTTCGATGGGGATCTCATCGAGCACGGAGGCAACTTCACCGGGCTTGCGCCGGGCTTCAGCGGAATCAACTACGGCCAGGCCAATGAAAACAGCGATTACAACGGCCTGACTGTCGCGGTGAAGAAACGCGCGGGCGTGGGCCTTACGTTTGACGCGTCCTACACGTACTCCAAGGCGATCGACGACGCCAGCCGGTTGGATGGGCCGGAGCATGTAGAAGCGTTCAACGATCCGAGAGAGCGGGGCCTCGCTGATTTCGACGTGCGAAACCGCCTTGCCTTCACTACCCTGTGGTCCGTTCCCAGTCCGCATGGAACGGGGTTGTTCAACAAGGTCTTCGGCAACTGGGAACTCACAAACGTTACGATCCTGCAGTCGGGACCGCCGTTCTCAGCCCTGTGCACGGCCTCTTTCGGGGCGGTGCTCGACGGAAGCGGCAACGTGATCGGGAATACCGGCTGCGACTACAACGCTGACGGGAACAATTCGGACTACCCGAACGTTCCCAGCTTCGGCAACACCAAGACCGGATTGTCGCGGTCGGACTACATCAGCGGAATCTTCAACTGCGCCGGCTCGGTCAATTGCAGCAGCGTCTTCCCCTCGCCAGCCCTCGGGCAGGAGGGCAACCTTGGCCGCAATACCTTCCACGGGCCGGGATACGCGAACACCGATTTTTCGGTGATCAAAAATATTCCGATTCCATGGTTCCTGGGCACAGAAGGCGCGAAGATACAATTCCGGGCTGAATTCTTTAACTTCTTCAACCGCGTGAACCTCACCAACGTGAACAACCAGGTGAACGGCGCGGCCTTTGGCAAGTCAACTTCAACCTATCCGGCTCGGGACATCCAGTTCGCGCTGCGACTGTCGTTCTAGCCGCTTTGCCGCTCGTCGGGGCGAGAATGCGGATTCTTGCCCCGGTGCTTTACAGAGCCGATAATCTCTCTTTATGTGGGCCCGGTTATTCCGTCTGCTTGCACTGGCAGCCGTGTTGCATTCTTTACCAGCCACCTCTCTCCCGGCGGAGGAATGCGGCCCTTCCCTCTACGAGTGCGCTGTTTACTACGTCAGTCATCGCAACCTGCCCGCAGCTATCCGGACCTTGCACCAGGAGCTGCAGCAGGCTCCGCAGAACCTGAAGGCGCTGAATCTTCTGGGAATCGCGCTCACCGAGTCGAGCCGGATTGATGACGCGAATACGCAATTTCGCCGCGCTCTCGCGATCGACGAGAACTTTTATCCGGCGCGGAAGAATCTCGCCATCAACGAATTCAGTCTGCATCACTTTCAGGAAGCGGCGGCAGATCTTGCGCGAGTTCTGAAGGCGGCGCCCTCCGATCCGATCGCGCACATTTATCAGGGTGAGATCAGCTTTGAGAAGAACGAGTTTGCCGCAGCGGCGGAGCATTATGGAAAAGCGGGCAACCGCGTCGCGCTTAACCCCGCCTGGACGCTGCACTATGCGCGGGCTCTGGCGGCGCAGGGGGAAACTTCGCGAGCGAGTGCGGTGCTACAATCCCTCCCCGCGAACGACGGGGAAGACCGTTTTCAGGCTGGGCTGATCCTGGGGCGGGCTGGCAATTACGCGGATGCCGCAGCCCTATTCTCCTCGGCTCGAAAGAACTACGCTGACCCTTCCATCGCCGGCTACAACCAGCTTCTAATGCTTATCCGGGCGGAGAAATATTCCGAGGCGATCAGCGCATTTAATGAACTGGTGGGCGAAGGCTACGCGCAGGCACCTTTGTACAACCTGGTTTCGGAAGCGTATCTGAAAACCGGCGACCTGAAACAAGCTTACGACTCGCTACGGACCGCCACGAAGCTCGATCCCGGCGCGGAAGACAACTATGTTGACCTGGCCGCACTGTGCCTCGACGACGAAGACTACAACCTGGCGATGGATGTTCTCGATGTCGGCATTCACTACGTTCCCAACTCGTATCGGCTGTACGTGCAGCGTGGCTTCACCCTGGTGATGAAAGGACGGGCAGAAGATGCGGAGAAGGAATTTGAGCTTGCCAGCAGGATTGCTCCCCAGAAGTCCTTGCCGTACATCGCCCTGGGCGAAGTTTGGATGCAAGTCGGCCAGGCGCAGAAAGCCGCGGACATGCTGCGCGAGAAGAGCAAGCTGCCGGGCGCTGATTTTCTGATTCCTTATGTCTTCGCCGAGGCCTTGATACGCTCTGGCGCCGAAGTCGGCACTTCCTCTGCGGCCGAAGCCATTCAGGCGCTGCAAACCTCAATTCGTCTGAATCCGAAGTTCGCACATTCGCACGCCGAATTAGGCAAGCTGCTGCTGAAGCAGGGTGAAATCGACCAGGCGATTCCTGAACTCAAACTCGCCACCGAGTTGGATCCCGACGACTCCGGGCCGTTCTACCAACTCGGCCAAGCCTATCGCAAGAAGGGGCGGAAGGCCGAAGCTGATGAGATGCTCGCGCGGGTGGCCCAACTACACTCGCCGCAGCACGAACTCGACGTCCAGAAGGAGCTGAGGCGGTTGGTGAAGCAGGAGACGGCGCCAGACCACGCGCCCTCTGGGATGAAAGCAGAACCGTGATCATCCCCGCCCGGCACTTTTCGCCCACCGCCAGAAGGACCATCCGGCACGCATGTGCGATGGGCGGCATCTTGCTGCTCCTGCTGAGCTCGGTTCCAACGAGATCGTCGGGAGCAATCCAGGCGGGCCGTGCTCCCCGTTTCCTCAACACAGCACCGGGCGTTCACTACGTGGGTTCGAAAATTTGCGCCGGCTGTCATGCTGCAATTTTTCGGGAGTTCTCCCGCACCGACATGGGCAACTCCATGTTCATGCCGGATCGGCTCGCCAGCCTGGGGTGGCTTACCAAGCCGGTTGATTTTTTCAACCAGCACAACAAGCGCCGTTACGAGATTTTCGCTCGGGGAACAAAGGTTTACGAGAGCGAATACTCGGTGGACGAGCAGGGCAAAGACATTTTCCGCCACACCGAGGAACTCGCATATGTAATCGGCACCGGCGAAAACGGCGCTACACCGATTGTTCGCAGAGGCAACTTCCTTTTTCAGGCGCCGATTTCTTACTATAGCGCCACCAAATCCTGGGATCTTTCTCCCAACTTCGAGACCCGCGATCTTGCATTCAATCTTCCCATCACCTCGGATTGTGTGGGC
>DATJXG010000307.1:0-5375 GCA_035500455.1 Terriglobales bacterium
GTGACCCGTACCGTCACCAGTTCCGCGATCGAGCGGGAATTCTTAAAGGAATCGACCGCTTCCTCCGCGGCGAATTTCCCCATGACCAGGGCCTGCTTGCGGTTGGAGGTGGTTTGAATCGGGCCGCTCCCCATGCTGAGCACGTATGCGGGTAGCCGAGAACCTGAGCGATTGACTTTCACAACAAATTTAATGGTTGTCATTTTCCCCCTTATTCTGCCTGTCTTGCTGGAGCCGTTCGATGTCTATTGATCCGCTCCGCTGTTGTCTCCGTCCGAGACCCCTGCGGAATCGGGGTTGGCAGCGCCGACGCGGAAAAGCGCCGCCTGGGCTTCCGCGTCCTCGCGCAACTTGCGCATCTCGTCGTCCTCGCTGATTTCGGGCCGCTCCTGTTTTCGTTGATTCTTTCGCTCGGCTTTATCGCGTTGCTTCTGCTGCCGGGCCTGTTCCTTCTGGCGTTTCGTAAACGTTGATCGCCCTCTTGGCATTCACAAGTCCTCCTGTTTGTTTTCAACCAGAGCCGCCATCCGCCGCCGAGTATTCCGGGGCTACCAGCGCGGCTCTCTGGGTTGGCGCGCGTGACCGCGATAGTCGTCGCGCCCTTTTCCACCTCCACCGCCACCGCCGCCGAATCGGCCTCCTCCGCTGCGTGGCCGCTCGGTTTTGGGCTTGGCCTCATTGACAGTCAATGCACGGCCGCCCAGATCGCTGCCGTTCAGGACCGCAATGGCCTTTTCAGCTTCCGCGGCGTCCGTCATTTCGACGAAGGCAAACCCTCGCGAACGGCCGGTGTCGCGATCGGTTACGATGCTGATCTTCTCTATGGCTCCGTAGGGCTGGAAAATCGTTCGTAGCTCATCCTCAGTGGTCTTGTGAGGAAGATTGCCGACATACAGGTTCTTCATAGCAGGTCCTCTCTTTGTAGTTCAGATGCCAGTCGCGACATCACATCCGCGCGCCGCGAGTCCCGTGTCTCGCGATCCCTGGGCGGGACGGGGCGTTCGCGGATCGCCCGGGCACGCGCCGCCGAGGTGGAGCGGACAGCGGAGATTCGCCGTGAAGCCTCCATGATTCCCCAGCGTTGCTGCTCGACCGGCTGCGGATCTCCCTGCTGTAGCGGTTCGGATTCCTGTTGCAGGGTCTGCTCGATGAGTTCGGCTCCCGCTGTCGGTTCACCGGGGGTATTCGCAAAATATGCAGGCTTACCCACCAGGAAAACCAGGTGCTGGGGCGGAGTGGCGCCCCGCAGGTCGGCGCAGAATTTGTCCCGATGGCCGCCATCATTTGCCGCACTCACAATCACAAGACCGTAGAGTTGAGCCTTCCACCAGTAGCGCGCTTCACTGATGTCGCCGGCGCAATCGACATTCATGCCCAGTTTCCGCATGGCATCGGCGCGCAGGTCGCGCGTTCCCGCGCAGTCATCCACCAGCAATACCCGTTTTTTCTTGGCGGGAGGAAGGGCCGGCGCCGCTGGCGGCAGCGTAATCAAACTACTGCTCATGAATTCTCCTTTGCGTGGGGAGAGGAAAGAGTGGCAGAGTTTTTCTGCACTGCCAACGATGCAACTAGCTTTTGCTGCTGCTCCCGCCGGTGGATTTTCTTCTTGCGGTGCCGGTGAAACCTGGCTTTGTCGCCGTTGATCGCGGACATGTTTGAACTCCTTGAGGGCTCGAATGCACTGAGATGAAAGACCGGCGGCAAGAAGATTGCGCGACAACTCGCAAGCACATCGAGCACCTTTCGGGTGATTCTCAATCGCGAAGGCGCAATGTGACTGAAGAGTGTCTTCGAGGTTAAGAGTTATGGGTGTACGCTGCCGGACGCCCCCTATAGCCGCCTGGCAGTGCTCTTCTGTGTTTCCGCAAAATCGCGGTCGAGCTGCTCGATCAGATCAGTGATCTTTGGAGAATCGGTGGGGTCAACGTTTACTATCGTTTCGATGCCGTTCGGAAGCGGCAGCGCATCCTTTGACATTCAAGCTCCGTTTCTCAGGCTCCGTTTGATTTTACTCTCTATTCGGAGAAATCCCTAATTCGTCGCCTCCACGCGCACGGACGCAGGTCGGACCTACACCGGTCTCGCGGTGCAAACAAGAGAGTTAGCGACAAACTCCACGACAGCGCGGTAACGCCTTGACTCACCACGGAGACACAGAGACACCGAGAAAACCGGGCCAGGAAGCGCCCGATGCGGTTCACAGGTCAAGCCGGACCGCTGTGTTTGGTTTTTCTCTGTGACTCCGTGTCGCCGTGGTGAAAAATGAGCCTATAACCCGACAGTAGGTGATTCAACTACCTCTTCGGTCGTGGCAAGCGCTTCCTGAGTCAGCGCCGCCTCGGTCTCCTGGGCATCAACCACTGCAATGGCGGCTGCGTTCACGATCTCTTCCACTTCCGCTCCCCTGGCGACCAGGTGCACCGGCTTGCTCATCCCCATCAGGATCGGCCCCAGTGTCTCCGCCCCACCGAGAGTGGCCAGCAGTTTGTAAGCGATATTGGAAGAGTTGAGATCGGGGAAAATCAGTACATTGGCCCCGCCCCTCAGAAGGCTGAAAGGATATGTCTGTTCCAGCTTTTCCGGAGATACCGCGAGATCAGCCATCATTTCGCCATCCACCATCAGGGTCGGGTCGGCCTGGTGCAGCAGCTCAACCGCCCTTCGCACCTTGTCGCACGCCGGGTGTGGAGTGCTCCCGAAGCTGGAGAATGACAGCATGGCGAGGCGCGGAACAATTCCGAAACGCCGGGCTGTCTCAGCCGTACAGAGCGCGATTTCGACCAGGTCTTCCGCGCTGGGGTCGATATTGACACTGGTGTCGGCCAGAAAATACAGATCGCCGTTGCGCATGACCATGGGGTAACAACTCGAGACTTTGTGCAGTCCTTCCCGCATGCGCACAATCTGCAGCGCCGGACGAATGGTTTCGGGAAAGTGCTGCGCCACTCCCGCCACCAGAGCATCCGCATCCCCCATGTGAACCATCATGGAAGCAAAGTAATTGCGGTCTCGCATCAACTTGCGGGCCTCGCGGAGCGTAACGCCCCGGCGCTGCCGCAGGCGAAAGAGTTCCTGAACGTAGTCCTCGCGCTCCGCCGATTTTGCCGGATCCATGATTCGCGCCTGCGCCAGGTCCAGGCCCAAACCGGCGGCTTTGCCGTTCACCACTGCGGGATCACCCAGGAGGATGGGGACCGCAATATTTTCCTCCAGCAGCGCATGCGCCGCGCGCAGGATTTTCTCGTTCTCTCCTTCCGGAAAAACCACGTGTTTCGGTTTGAACTGAGCTTTGTGGATCATCATGCGGGAGATTTCGTGGACTTTGCCCAGCCGGCGTTCCAGTTGCTCTCGGTAGGCATCGATATCCACCGGTTCTTGTGCCACTCCGGTTTTCATCGCCGCCAGGGCAACGGCGCAGGACTCCCACACCAGCACTCGGGGATCGAATGGCTTCGGAATCAGGTATTCCGGTCCGAAGCGCAGGTTTTCGACTCCATAGGCGCGGCATACCGAGTCCGGAACATCCTCCTTGGCCAGGGCGGCGAGGGCATGGGTTGCCGCCAGCTTCATTTCTTCGTTGATGGAAGTGGCGCGCACGTCGAGGGCGCCGCGGAAGATGAAAGGAAAGCCCAGTACATTGTTTACCTGATTGGGATAGTCGGAGCGGCCGGTGGCCACCAGTACGTCGCTGCGGCTCGCCCGGGCTTCTTCGTAGGTGATCTCCGGGTCCGGATTTGCCATGGCGAAGACGATCGCGTTCGAGGCCATGGAGCGGACCATCTCCGGCGTAACCGCGCCCTTCACCGAACAGCCCACAAATACGTCGGCGCCCTTCATCGCTTCGGAGAGGGTTCGCAGCCTGGTTTCCTGCGCAAAGCGCTCCTTGTGCCGGTTCATGCCATCTTCACGGCCCTTGTACACCACCCCCTTGGTATCGCACAGGAGGATGTTGTCGCGCCTGACGCCCAGGCGTACGTAGTGTTCCGCGCAGGCAATCCCCGACGCGCCCGCACCGCTGAACACCACCCGTATGCTCGCGATGTCCTTGCCAACGACCTCGAGTGCGTTCAACAGCGCCGCTCCGGAGATGATGGCGGTGCCGTGCTGGTCGTCATGAAACACCGGAATGCGCATCGTTCTGCGCAGCATCTCCTCGATGTAAAAACATTCCGGGGCCTTGATGTCTTCAAGATTGATTCCGCCAAAGGTGGGTTCCAGCAGCTGGCAGACTTTGATGATTTCGTCCGGATCGTGGGTGTTCAGTTCAATATCGAAAACATCCACGTCGGCGAAACGTTTGAATAGAACTGCCTTGCCCTCCATCACCGGCTTGCCGGCAAGCGCTCCGATGTCTCCCAGGCCGAGTACTGCAGTGCCGTTGCTTACCACGGCCACGAGATTGCCGCGCGCCGTGTAGTTGAAAGCGGCATGGGGGTTCTTCTGGATCTCCAGACAAGGCTCTGCCACGCCCGGGGTATAAGCCAGGCTCAAATCGCGTTGCGTGCGACACGGCTTGGTGGGTTTGACTTCGATTTTTCCCGGGCGCGCGCCGAAATGATAATCGAGGGCTTGCTGTTTGGTTACCGGCATAACCGACCTCTCCTGCGGTGTGACCGGTCTAATCCGCGACCGCCACACCTGCAGACAGTTTCCGGCAAATCTCGGAGCCGAGGAGTGACGGGGATCACAGCGCACCGTGATCGGATAAATCGGTCATCCCCCTGTGCGCGGGATCACTGAAATGCGGCACCGGGGCCTGCTATATGTTCAATTGCCGGGTGTCCACCGAACGGCCAACACTCAACCTCAGCGTGCAAAGCGGGCGTGAGCGGGGGACGCCCGGCACGTTCGTCCTCAGAGTCAACCGTGCGCCTAAAGCATCAAGGCCTCGCACGGTTGCCGTTCGCCGGTGGTCCATTCCCGAAGGGGGAATTGAGAGTCAACCTTCCGTAAAGTACCAGGCCTGATCTCAGCGATAGTTAACCCAGATATCTACTAATCTCTTCGCAGGCCACGCGGGCGAATCGGCACGACCGGGTCTCCGCAGCTCCCCGGGCAGTTGGCTCACACTTTTCCAACGCTTGCCTGGTCGCGCGAAACGCGAGACCCAGCGGTGGCCCAACGGTAGGCAATGGAGCAATCGCGAGAAAAGTCCTTCGCCGGCGGAACCCCACCCCTTCCCATCCCGTCTGTCACGCATGTTAGAGAACCAGCCGGGAGCGTGCGCGAATCACCGCAGTTGCGCAATTGCCGCTGGTTCTTCCGCGCCAGCTCGGGCTTGGCCGTGCTGGTGGGAGGATCGGCGCTTGCCGGCTGGGAGTTCGGCGTTCCGGCCTTAATCAGCGTTCTTCCCGGCTCCGCCACTCTGAAGCCAA
>DATJXG010000308.1:0-5053 GCA_035500455.1 Terriglobales bacterium
CGGGGCCTTGCATGTGCTGGATCGGTTTCATATCACCAGTCATTTGAATCAGGCCGTGGATCAGGTGCGACGCGCCGAGAGTGCGCGTCTGCGGACCAAAAGCAACCAAGCAGCTCAGCGGCTCAAGCATATGCGTTGGCCCCTGCTACGCCGCGGCAGCCGAGTACGCGGGCGGGCACGGCAAAAGCTCAACGCCCTGCTCGCCAGCAAACTGGCAACCGCACGGGCCTGGGAATTGAAGGAAACCTTTTCTCACTTCTGGAAGTACAAATCCGAAATGTGGGCCGGCGCCTTTCTCGATTGCTGGTGTTTCCGGGCCATGCGAAGCCGCCTCGAACCGATGAAAAAGGTGGCCCGTATGCTGCGTACCCATGAACCCTTGCTGTTGAATTGGTTTCGCGCGAAAGGAGAAATCTCCAACGGCGCCGTCGAGGGCCTCAATAACAAGATCCGAGTGGTGACCAGACGATCCTACGGCTTTCGCACCTACGATGCCATGGAAATTGCCCTGTATCATAACCTTGGCCGGCTCCCTGAACCGGAATCGACCCACAGATTCTGCTGAGGAGGCTGTTTTCCTTCGACCTTCTCACGGTAGTTCCCAGCGAGATTTGTCGAAATGGCCCGCTTCGGAGGTGCACCGTGACGGTAAGGGGCGGGATAGGATACTCACTCGTGTAGACGCCGGTAGTATCCCGGAGCGTGGGAAAGCAAGTTAGAACGCCCGGCAAAAGCAGCCGGGCGCGCGTTTTATAGCCCAGGGCCTCCGCTCGGGAGTTTCACCAAAGAAATGCAGGTTTTTGTTTTTGTCTGTCGGGAAACTGACAGCCCTCCCGCGCCCCCCGATTTCGGGAACTGCGGGAGGGCTCTGGTGAGCCGATTTCTTCGGAGCCAACTCCGTCGCATCGGCCCTGGGCATCCACCCGGGCGCGACCCCGAGCGGACCTCGATGCGGCCAAGCAGCTACAGCGGTAGCCGGTATTGGCCGTCAACTTGAACAATCAATCCTTCGCGGCAGGCTTCGCCGATCGCCAGTTGGGCGGTGCGTTTGGAACACTCGGTTTGCTCCATGACTTGCTGGCGGAGTTGGTTATAGCGAGCCTGCCGTCCCAGACCAGTCAGCGCCTGAGTCACATGCTCCGGGTCGACTTTCTTGCGTGCGGCCGCTGTCCGGGCGGGCGCCGCCCCAGCGGCGGAAAAGCACAGCGTCTGCGGATCGAGTTGGAGCAACCGGGGCGCGGGCGGCGCGGCGTAGCGAAACTGGAAGCGCAACTCGATGGTGGCGGCGAGATGGACCGAGGGGCGCGTGAGCAGCAGGTAGGAATCGCCCACCGCGTGCAGCGCCGAGGAACCGCGGAAGGCGCTGCCGATCTCTTCGCGCCCGATCGATTTGCGCACGTGATGCACGACGATGAGCGCCGCCTTGGAAGCATCGCGCAGCCGCAACAGGCTCTGGCACAACGCCGCCATGGAGCGCGTATCGTTTTCGTCCTGATCGTGAGTCGAGTACAAAGGGTCGAGCACGATGACCTCGGCGGCAGCCTGACGGGCGGCGTTGAGAAAGTGATGGAGTCCCTGTGGCGCGCTCAGCAGATTGCCGCCGGCGCGCGTATCCACCAGCAGGTTCTGGTCGGCGGCCGCGCCCAGGGAGCGGCGCATCGTCGCCAGCCGCCCGACAAACTGCGGGGTGGGCAGTTCGAACTGGCAGACCAGAACACGGCGCGGCGCGGGGATGGTGAAACCGGCGCGGTCTTTGCCGGCGGCCAGCGCCAGCGCCAGGTTGGCCACCAGCAGACTCTTGCCCACCTTGGGCTCGCCGCCCACGAACAGAATGCCCGACGGCGGTAACAATCCCGGATCGATCCAGCCGGGCGGCGGGGAGGCCGGTTGCTCGGCGAGTAACTGCGCCAGCGATAAGACAGCAGGTTTCGGAGCGGCTTTGGCAGCACTCTCTTTCACAACATCGCCTCCGTCGCGGCATCGAGTAAGATGGCTTCATTGACGGTTTGCGCCTTACTCGCCGCCGCCAACCGCAAGGCCGTCATGGCCAGCTTATTGACCTTGCGCGGAATGCCTTTGGTGGCCTGATACAGGCCCTGGCGCGCGGTATCGTCAAACAGCGGTTGCGACACGCCGGCGGCTTTGAGTTGCTGTGTCAGATAGGCGTCGAGTTCCTCGCGCGTGAGTCCTTCCAGGTGATACTGCGTGCTGACTCGCTGCCGGAGCGCTTCGTGCATCTGCAGCGAGAGCGTGCGCCGGAGCAACGGCTGGCCCACCAGCAACAAAGTGAGATAGCGCGCCGAATCCATGTCGAAGTTCAACAGTAGCGGCAGTTGTTCCAGGGCGGGATGGGGCAGTAGGTGGGCTTCATCGCAGATCAGAATGGGATGCTGTTTTTTGCCCTGGTTCAGGCGCACGATGGCCTCGGCAATCTGGCGCACCAGGTCGCCGCGGAAGTGTGCCGGCGCCAGGTCCAGTTCGAGCGCGATCTGGCGCAGCAGGTCCAGCGCCGAGCCCGAGGAGAAGTGCACGTAGAGAATCTTGTAGAGGCTGGTGTTGAGCGTAGCGGTGAACACGCGCGCGGCCGTGGACTTGCCGGCGCCCACCTCGCCAGTGATCAGGCCCACGCCATGATGCTGTGTCAGAAACTCCAGTCGTGTCTTGACCTGATTCCAGGCGTGGGAGGCGAAGAGTTGTTTGGCGTCGGGGCTGTCGGAGAAAGGCGTTTTCTTGAAGCCGAAGAAGGACTCCCACATGTTACTTCTCCTCCGTTTCCCAGGGCGGCAACAATCCGTTGACGACGGCATCGACCAGCCGCGCCCGACCCTCCGGCTTGCCTTCGGAGTAAATCTCCAGTTGGGTGAGATCGAGCGGATCGAAGCGCACTTCGATGCGTTTGCCGGCCAGATGCGAGGGTGCTTCGAAGAAACGATTCTTCAACAGGAAGGTGGAGTCGCGGCGCACCAGCCGGTCCAGGCGATGAAAGAACAGACGGCGCAAGTCGGTGGCCGGCGGAAGCTGGCGAACCTGTTCGATATCGCGCTGCCAGCGCAGCAGCGGCGTGGTCTGGAGCGAGCTGTGTTCGCGGCGGTGATAATCGGTGTCGAGCCAGTGCCACAAGCGCTCGTTGAGTTGCTCGAGGGAAAGCAGAGCTTTGGGATCGAGCGAGGCCAGAAACTGCTCGCGCACGGAACGGAAGAAACGTTCGATCTTGCCGCGTCCTTCGGGCTGATAGGGAGGGGTGTGCACGATGAGGATGCCGATGGAAGCGGCGATGCGGGCTAACTGCGGGGAACGGTAGATCTTAGCGTTGTCCATGTAGAGACGGGTGGGAATACCGCGGGCGGCGATGGCCTGACGCAGGCAGTCGAGAAAAGCGTCCAGTCCCTGGTTGGGATAGAACTGAGCGTGCGGGATGAGGCGGCTGGCATCGTCGAGTGCGGCCTGGAGGAAGACCTGCTGTTTACCGCCGCCCGGGCGTGAGACCCAGGGGCCAAACAACATGTCGGACTGCCAGATCTGATTGGCGAACTCGGCTTCGTACTTTTTGTGCGCGGTGGCCTTGTCGAGCAGGAGTTGGCGTTCGGTGAGGCCGCGGGCGCGCAGGAAACGATAGAGTGTGGAAGCCGACAGGCCGGCTTGATGCGCTTGGCTGGCGGTGGCCAGTTCGCGCAGCAGAGCGGCGCCGGTACGATGCGGGTTCTCGCGTTTGAGCCGTTCGATGAGAGCGGCGGTGTCGGCCGCGACGGCGCGGGCCTGCCCGCGGTCCTGACGCGGTTTGGGCGACAAGGCGGGGAGTCCGTTGCGGCGATAGCGCAGGGTCCAATCCAGCAGCGTGTCGACCGAGACCTGGCGGCGGGTGGAATGAGGAATGTCGTAGAGGCGGGCGGCGATCTGCTGGGCGCGGCGCGTGAGTTCGCCGCGGGGCAGCGTCTCCAGCACCAGGGGCGCAATCAGTCCGTAGCGAAAGAGCGCGACTTTTTCGGCCTTGTCGTCCATGACGTTGTTTTTTCTCCTGGACGGCATGTTACGGCGGAAGGCTTCGCGGTTCCATGCAAATGGTGTGTGGGGAGGCTCAGGCGGGCGCTGCGGCGGAGGAGAATGCGGCGCGGCGGCCGTCGGGAGCCAGACCGGGCGGCCAGCCCAGCAGGTGGCAGCGCACGCTGGCAAACAGGAAGCGATGAGCGGCGATCCAACCGGTGGATTGGAGCATGGCCAACGCGCGGTGGACGAAGTCGGGTGCGGGAGTGGGCTGAGTCAGCGCGGCCAGTGCGGCGCACAGCGTTTGGGCCTGCGCGCGGAAGCGGCGAATCCAGAACTGGCCGCGCTGGTAGGGCATGGGCGGCGGCGGCGCGGAGCGAGCGGCGGCCTCGATGGTCTGCCGGCCCAGCAGACGGGCTGCCAGGAACAGCGCAATCACCATCAGGCTCGATCGCAGGTAGGGCAAGATGAACTCAGGTAGTAGAGAGACAGTCCGGTGGCAGGCGTTGCACAAGTAGCGGCGCACGCGAATGACGCCATCGAAAGCAGCGTCGATGAGCGTGCGTGTATAGAAGCCATGCGCGCTGAGTGGACGCTTGGTCTGGCACTGCGGACAGTGGCCGGGGCGATGCGCATCCGGGTTGGATAGCTGCTCGTTGTACTGTTGGACCGAGCCGGCAAATGGGTGTAGGATCTGCATAGGATCTGCCTCTGGGAGGTGCGAACTCCCAAGGTTCATTCCGCGGCGGGGGGAACTCTTTTGGTGGTGTAGCCATGCGGAGTTCTCCCGCTCACTTCGATCTATTATGCAGAGACCGCCTCGGCGGGATGGGATGGCTGTGGGATAGGTACGATCCCGCTGACCTTTCGCACACTCCGCTCCGCGGGCACCTCTCGCTCCCTTCCGGGACGGCGGGAACTAATCTGGGGAAAACGGCTCGCTATCCGGGGGAAAATCGCGACCCGTTACACCCTACTACCGATTCCAGTTCGCGTTCCACCAAAGCTGTCTGGCCCATCTGCTGAAGCGCTGCCGGGAGATGGCTCTCCTCGCCTCGCCGGCCGCTCTGGC
>DATJXG010000309.1:0-12574 GCA_035500455.1 Terriglobales bacterium
AACTCAAAGCCGGAATAGCCGGTCGCCCCTACGACCGCAGTTTTCAATTTGGCCGGCATCAGGCAAGCAGCTCCTGAGTTCGGGCCGCCAGCCGCGCCGCCGCTTTCTTGTCAGCGCAAACGATCAGGATGGTGTCATCCCCGGCCACGCTGCCCACCGCCCCCGGCCACTCTTCGCTGTCGAGCGCCGCGGCCACGCCCTGGGCGCTGCCCGCGGTGGTCTTGATCACCAGCAGGTTCTGCGCCGGACGCACGTCGCGCACAAACTCCCGCACCAGGCGCGAAGTCGGCGGCAAGGGTTCGGCGGGAGCGTCGCCATTCGGCTCGGCGTAGCCGTAGATGGTCTTGATCAGCCCCAGTTCGTGAATGTCGCGGGAAAGCGTCGCCTGCCCGACCTTGAAGCCGCGCTTTTGCAGCGCCCGCTGCAGGCCTTCCTGGCTGGCCACCGGCCCCTGCTCCAGCAGGGCCAGCAACGCTTTCTGGCGCAATGGTTTCCTCATGAATATCTATCCAAAATAGTGAATAAGTATTCATTTTAAAACCCCAGCCAGGCGTGTCAAGCGAAATCGTAAGTGCCTGCAACTGCTGGCCATGCAGCATGTAGGCGCGGGCGTCCCCGCCCGTGCGGCGGCGCCACGCCAGGGCTCTCGGCGAACTCGGCGGGTTTCTTCGCGGGCTCGGCGATTTAAGATTTTTTCTTGCGGGCAGGAGAAGCAAAAACCTTAAAGCGCCGAGGGCGCCGAGGAACACCGCAGAGGAAGTAGAGAAGAGAGGGATCTGGGCACCATCTGCGTTCTTCACCGCCCGCGGGAGTATATTGTGTGGCACCCACGCAAAGGAGGACTCACTATGCCGAGGAAACGCATGGTTCCCATCCCAGGCAGCGAGAAAAAGGTTCACCGGAACGCGCGCGAGATTGCGCCTGCGCCCTCCGATGAACGGCTGGAAGTTACGATTCGCATTCGTTCCAGAACCGCCTTGCCCAACCCGCAGGACATGTTGAAGCTTTCCGGCGCCCCGTTGCCGCAGCTCACGCGCGAACAGTATGAGGCGCGCCACGGGGCCTCTCCCAAAGACATTGCGCTGGTGCGGAAGTTCGCCCGCGAGCACAACCTGAACGTGGTGCGCGAAAGCGCGGCGCGCTGCACCGTGATCCTGGCGGGCACGGTCGCGGATTTCAATAAAGCCTTCGGAGTATCGCTAGAGACTTACGCCTATCCCCAGGGGACATATCGCGGCCGGGTCGGCGCGGTGAAAATTCCCTCCGAGCTTGCAGGTGTGATCGAGGGCGTGTTCGGTCTCGACAACCGCCCGGTGGCGCGGCGGCACAGTTCGCTTCCTCACGCCGCGGCCGGGGGACCGCGTCCCTTCACCGGAGCGGAACTGGCCAAAATCTACAATTTCCCCCAGGGGTTTGACGGCTCCGGTCAGACCATCGGCATCATCGAGCTGGGCGGCGGCTTCCGGCCGTCGGATCTGGATTCGTACTTCTCCAATCTCGGCATCCCTACGCCCACGGTGATTCCGGTATCCGTGGACGGCGGAGCCAACACCCCCAGCAGCGCCAGCAGCGATGACGCGGAAGTCGTCCTCGATGTTCAGGTGGCGGGCGCCGCGGCTCCGGGCGCGAAGTACGTCGTGTATTTCGCCCCGAATGATGCGGCATCGAACGGCTTCCTCGATGCTCTCACCAAGGCAATCCACGATACCGAAAACAAGCCCTCGGTTATCTCCATCAGCTGGGGAGGGCCGGAAGATATTTCGACCACGAACTTCCAGCAACAATTTGACAAGGCGTTGCAGGCGGCAGCCATGCTGGGCATTACGGTGTGCGTCGCCGCCGGGGACGATGGCGCGGCCGATATGGGGCCGAAAGAGTGGGATGGCCTGGCTCACGTGGACTTCCCCTCCTCCAGTCCTTTCGCCTTGGCCTGCGGAGGAACGCGCCTGCTTGCCAGCAATGGAGCGATCTCAGCCGAATCGGTGTGGAATCAGCGCCAGGCGGACGTCTCGGGTGACTCATTCGGCTCGGGCGGGGGAGGAGTGAGCGGCGCTTTCGCCCTGCCGGGATATCAACAGCAGGCAGAAGTGCCTGCGTCTCTGAATCCGCAGGGATTCAAAGGCCGCGGCGTGCCTGATGTAGCCGGCGACGGCGACCCCGATACCGGCTACAACATTCTGGTGGATGGACAAAAAGCTCAGGAGGGCGGCACCAGCGCGGTAGCGCCGCTGTGGGCGGCGCTGATCGCGGTCATCAACCAGAAGGCGAAGGGACAGGTGGGATTCGTAAATCCGCAGTTGTATGCTCTGCCGGCCAACTCGGGCGCGTTTCACGACATTTCCGTCGGCGACAATCGCGTGACGTTTCAGCAATTTAAGAACGTCGGCTACGACGCCGGCGTAGGTTGGGACGCGGCCAGCGGGCTGGGCTCTCCTGACGGAACCGTGCTCTCCAATGTGCTCAAAGCAGGAACCGCGGCTACCCCGCCAGCGACCAAGCCGACGAAAGCCCGGAAGCCGAAACCTCCGAAGCGGGGGAAAAAGAAGCGGTCCTAAGTTTGGTCTGCCGGAATTCCCGATAAGCAGAAAATGTAGGCGCGGACGTCCCCGCCCGTGCGTCCCCCCTCCTCGGATCGTAAGTCTATGATTTCCTTGCCCCCACCCCATGCGCGAGGACGCGCGCGGCTACATTCCAGGACGCGCAGCTACATTGCACAAATTTCTTCTCGCGAATCTGCGCAGATTCTCCTTCCCGTTGCGCTTATGTAAGTGAAAGGCCGAAAGAGGCAAGCAAGTTAAGCCCGAAACGGCCAAATCAACCTTCGAGAGGAGAAACATCATGAAATCCACGGCGAGCAAGATTTTCAGCGCGGTATCCGGCAAGAAAGCAATCCTGCACCTGACAGCGGCTTTTGCCCTTTGCCTTATGACCATCACGGCCGTTCACGCCCAGGACGGGCGGAACCGCTGGGTGCGGATCAACAATGAAAGTTCTTTCACGCTGGTCTCGTTCCAGGCGTCGAACGTTGACCGGTCGAGCTGGGAAGAGGACATCCTGGGCCGCCGCGTGCTGCTGCCCGGCTACTTCGTCAACGTCAACATCTTCGACGGCACCGGCCACTGCTTCTACGACCTGAAGGCGACGTTCTCGAACGGAAATTCAGTAGTGCGGCGCGATGTGAACGTGTGCGGAATCAGCGCCTGGACCATCACCGACGACAACAACTGGATGAGCAACTAATCTCGCCCGTCCTCCGAGGGAAGAAATGGAGCCGGAAGTAAGGGGACTCAGCCCGGCCCGCCCTCAACCCGATAAGGAGCGTGCAGCTAAGAGTGGATGGGCCAGAAACTAACAGAGTTCCGAAAAACGCCGCCCTTCGGGGGGGCGTTTTGTCGCTGGTGCGTTGCCACATTAAGACTCTGTGGCTTCTGTCATGATCCGGGCAGCAGCTTGGCTGAAATCCTCACGCCGCTGGCTCTGCTGGACGTGCCTCTCTAGTTCCTTCTGAACGAGCGTTTGCCTCTTGTCAGGCGACTCAAGTTGTAGACTGTTCGTCCGGGGGAGAAAACGGATGAGGTTGTCCCACAACCTTCGGTTCGCGGTGCGCCAGCTATGGAGAACGCCGGGGTTCTCGCTCACGGTGATTCTGACTTTGGCATTTGGCATCGGCGCGAATCTAGCCATCTTTCAAGTTTTGTACGGAGTGCTATTCCAGAGACTTCCTATTGCGGAACCAAACCAGCTTTACTCAATACATGCGGTAAAGTCTCCGTACGATGGTCAATGGTTTTTCTCGTATCCGGCATACCAACACCTTAGAAAAGTGACGGCGACTGCAGCTCCTGTAATTGCACGTACGAGTATTTCTGAGTGTATCTTTCAACCTATTGGCCGTTCGCCAGAGCGAGCCGACATCCAACTCGTCTCCGACAACTTTTTTGACGTACTCGGCATTTCGCCGGCAGCCGGGAGATTTTTCCTCACGGACCACGAAGAATCCGGACAGAATGAGTGGCCCGTCGTTCTTCGCTATGGATTCTGGAAACAATCCTTCGGTGAGGACTTATCCGTCATCGGAAAACGAGCCGTGGTAAATGGTGTGCCTGTAATCATTGTTGGAGTCGCTCCCGAACGTTTTGCAGGTGTCGTTGCAGGGAGCGCTCCAGACCTTTGGTTGCCTCTCGGCGCACAAGCGTCAGGCCGCCTCGCGTTCTGGTTTGATTCGCTCGGGCCTGGGAGCGGTGCGAATATCCGTGCATCTTACTTGAACCAGCAGAGTGTCTTCTGGCTTTGGCTCCTGGCCCGTGTGCCAGATGCGGCAAAATCATCTGCTCTTTCGAATTGGACTCAGGTCTTGCAACCCGACATCGCTTTACTTGCGACCACCGCGAAGGACACCCATAATCGCGTCCGGATTTTACAAAGTAGAGTTGAATTGACTTCTGCGGAATCTGGAGAAGGTACGTTACGCGAGGAGTATTCACAGTCGCTGATCATCATGATAGTGATGGCAGGTCTAGTCCTGCTAATAGGCTGTGTGAATCTTGCAAGCCTCCAACTGGCTCGCTTGCTGAGCCGCCAGCGCGAACTGGCTGTGCGCATGTCACTTGGGGCCGGTCGGTGGAGCTTGTTGCGTTTGTTGTTGGCTGAGAACCTTCTTCTCGCGCTAATCGGAGGGATTCTCGCTCTAGGTCTCGGCCAGGTTTCAAGTTCTGTCTTGTTGCGCTGGGCTTCGGGAGCGGGACGCACGATCGCTGTCGATTTGCACACAGGATGGGAGCTGTTTGCCCTGTGTGTTGTTCTTCTCGTTGTAGCTCTAATCAGCTTCAGCGTACTGCCGGCATGGCAGATTACTGGTAACAACCCGGCCGCAGCCATACAATCCAAGTCGGAAGCTTCGCAAAGTCGTACCGCGCACAACTGGTCGAGCGCATTGCTGGCCGCGCAAGTCAGCTTCTCTCTCCTACTCCTCGGGGCGGCTGTATTGTTTGCGCAGACTCTGGTGAATCTCATACGTGTCGATGCCGGCCTGGATCGCGACCACGTTATTTCTGTTCATCTGGACTTAGAGAACGCCAACTATCAGAAAGCAGATCTGCCTGACTACTACAGCCGGTTGCGTGAACAACTCAAAACACTGCCAGCCGTGAGAGACGCAGCGGTCTCAATGTGCGCGATTCCCGGATGTATCTGGAACACCGCCATCCATGTCTCTGGCCATCCAGAAATCCCTGAAAAACAGATGCATGGTGAAGAAAATCATGTTGGAGCAGGGTACTTCCGCACTCTAGGCATTCCAATGTTGCGAGGCAGGGACTTTGGCGAGCAAGATCGGCAAACGTCGCAGCCGGTGGCAATTCTCAATCATGCCTTTGCGCGGCAGTTATTCGGTGATGAGAGTCCCATCGGCCATCGCATTGGTTATGAAGCTGCACCGCATGATGCAGATTATTTGATCGTTGGGGAAACCGCTGATGCGAAAGTCGACGACCTACGTTCGCCTTCACCTCCCGTCGCGTATTTTTCCATTAATCAGAGACCAGCCTTCGCAGAAACCATCGAGGTTCGAGGCAGCGGACGCATTGGGATACTCTCTTCTGAAATTCGCCGGAGTTTGTTTAGTCTCGATCCGAACCTTCCGATTAGGGAGATCGTGTCGTTAAGTACGGAATATGAAGCCGGCATTTCAAGAGAAATCCTGCTGGCGAAGCTCACGGGTGTGTTTGGATTTCTTGCGCTCGCACTCGTGGCGATGGGCTTCTATGGACTACTTTCGTTCAACCTCACTCGACGAACATCGGAGATTGGAATTCGCATGGCGATAGGAGCAACGCGTGCCGATGTATATGCTCTCGTCTTGCGCCAGGTGCTGGGTATCCTCATCGCCGGGATCATACCGGGACTGGCTTTCACCGAAGCGATGGGTTTCATCGTGAGAAGCCTTTTGTACGGAGCCGGAACGATCAACCTCTGGCCTTTGTCGGTTGCCACGTGCGTCTTGATGGTTGTGGGAATCCTCGCGGGATTTCGTCCGGCGTACCGGGCTGCCCATATAGACCCCGTAAGGGTGATCCGAGCCGATTAGCTATGCGGATGCTGGCCACCGCGAGCAGCGGGGTTTCGAAGCAAATACTGGGGCGAATGGGCTTTGACCTCTCGTTTGAGCCCGAGTTTTCAGGTATTCGAGGCCTCAGGCCGAGCGGGCGCGCTCGACGATGGTGAGATATTTGCGGGCGTTTTCGGTGATGATCTCGGGTTTGCCGTCTTGCAACGCGGAGATGTCGACCAGATCCGAGCCCACTCCGAGGGCGAACGCTCCGACGGCTAAAAAGTCGGCGGCGGTGGACAGGGAAACTCCGCCGGTTGGGATGAGCGGAATGTGGGGCAAGGGGCCGCGCAGGGCGGCGAGGTATTTGGCGCCGCCGACGGCACTGCAGGGGAACACCTTCACCACGTCCGCGCCCGCCTCCCACGCAGTCACGACCTCGGTGGGAGTAAGCGCCCCGGGGATGACGGGCACCGAATAACGGCGGCAGAGTTCGATGGTCTTTACATTGAGCGACGGACTCACCACAAATTGCGCACCGGCCAAAATGCATGCCCGGGCAGTTTCGGGATCGAGCACGGTGCCGGCCCCTACCAGGACCCTGCCCTCCGAGCTCTGCACCACGGCCTGGATCACAGCGAGAGCGTCCGGCACGGTCATGGTGATTTCGAGCACCGGCACGCCGCCGGCTTCAATCGCGGCTGCGGCGGCAATCGCCGCCTGCGCGGAAGGGGCGCGCAGAACCGGCACGAGTCCGATCTTGTGAATCTGGTGAAGGATCTGTTCGCGGTTCATGCCCAACCTTTCAGCGCTGTACGCGCGCGGTTCCACCTTTCATGACGCGCTCGACCTCGGCCAGCGTAGCCATGGTGGTATCTCCCGGGGTGGTCATAGCCAGCGCGCCGTGGGCGCAACCGCAATCCACGGCCCACTGCGGGGTGTGCCCGGCAAGGAAGCCATAAATCAGGCCCGAGGCAAAGGAATCGCCGCCGCCCACGCGATCGAAAATTTCGAGATCAGGCATGGGCCGGGCTTCATAGAACTCGCCGCCGCAGAAGCAGATGGCGCCCCAGTCGTTGCGAGTGGCGGTGCGGGCGGTTCGGAGCGTCGTGGCAACCACTTTCAGATTGGGGTATTTTCCGGACACCTGCTTCATCATGCTGCGGAAGTTCGCGGTGTCGAGGTGTGAGAGGTCTTCGCCGGCACTTTCCACGGTGAAACCCAGGGCTGCAGTGAAATCCTCTTCGTTGCCGATCATCACGTCGATCAGGGGAGCGAGCTGGCTGTTTACATCGATGGCTTTGGCCCGTCCGCCTACCGACTTCCAAAGAGAGGCGCGATAGTTCAGGTCGTAAGAAACCACGGTGCCGTGGCGGCGGGCAGCTTCCATAGCCTCGCGCGCGACTTGTGGAGTAGTGTCCGACAAGGCGGAAAAAATCCCGCCGGTATGAAACCAGCGCGCGCCTTCGGAGCCGAAAATCAGGTCCCAGTCAATTTCACCAGGCTTGAGTTGGGAGATGGCGGTGTGGCCGCGATCCGAGCATCCCAGGGCGGCGCGAACCCCGAACCCCCGCTCGGTAAAGTTGAGGCCATTGCGGACGGCGCGGCCCACATCGTCATAGGGCACCCAGCGCAGATGCGATAGATCCAGTCCGCCCTGCAGCATGAGGTCTTCCACGAGCCTGCCGACGGGGTTATCGGCGAGAGCGGTGACGACGGCGGCGCGCAGTCCGAAGCAGCGCCGCAGCCCGCGGGCCACGTTGTACTCGCCGCCGCCCTCCCATACTTGGAAGGAACGGGCAGTGGAGACACGAACGTCACCGGGATCGAGGCGCAGCATTACCTCGCCGAGGCTGACGATGTCCCAGCGGCAATCTTCTTTTTTTCTTAAGGGCAATAGCGGTTGCTCTGCCATGTTTTCGTCAGCGAACTCTCGTTAGCACGAACGAAATCACTACGATACAGGAATTCGCGGCCTCGAGGTATTGAGTGTTTCTAAAGAAACTGTTTATCACTCTTGATTTGACAGCCCGCGACACGAAACGTACAACTTTCGGCAGGCGCGGCCGGGTATCGTACTGCCGGGACGCGCGAAGTTGCAGGGGCCATTTCATCAGGGAGAAAGATATGGCGATCACGAGGAGAGAAGCCTGTTTTTTGTTGCCTGCACTGTTGCCCGCGGGGGCAGCGTTGTCGGCCGCAGCGGCGGAAAGTGAAACGTTGCCCTCAGCCACGTTTGAGTTCGACAAGCTGCCGGTGGAGGAGCGGGACCACGCAGAAATCCGCCACATCATGAAGGGCAAGCTGGCGACCGGCGAGTCGGTCGAGGTGCACGAATCGACATTGCCGCCCAACGGTTTTCCGCACGCTCCGCATCACCATGCTCACTCCGAGATGTGGCTGATTCGCGAGGGAACGGTGCAGCTTACGATCAATGGAACAAGCCACATCATCGGGCCGGGAGGATTGGGATTCGTGCGGTCGAACGAGGAGCACGGAATCCGGAACGTGGGAACGGTGACGGCGAATTACTATGTAGTGGCGATTGGGCCTGGCGCCGACACGCAGGCCTAGTACCTTTGCTTCTCAGACCGCTCGCACACATCATTCGCGCCTAAATCATGACATTGCAATCGAAGGCAGGCACAGCCTCAGAAACGGCGCCGGTAGAGATGCGCGACGAGTTGGCCCAGAACCAGGAGCCTTCCGACCGGCGAGCGGCGACGTGGGCGGTGGCGGCGGGGTTCTTTGCCCTGTTCTGCATCGTGGGCGTGGCGCTGTGGGGATTGCCCTTTTACTACGATTTTATGGTCCAGCAGTTTGGCTGGACGCGGGCGCAGGTCACGTCGGGGAATGCGCTGAGCAAGCTGGCGGTAGGTCCGGCGTTCGGATTTATCGCCGGTTGGATGGTAGACCGCTTCGGCCCGAAGCGGCTCATGATAGCCGGAATTCTGATGGCCGGACTCGCGGTGATCGGCCTGGGCTGGGCGGTGACGCTTCCGTGGTTCTATTTTTTCTACGTGCTGAATGCTCTCGGATACGTGTGCGGCGGCCCGTTGCCGAGCCAGGTGCTGGTGTCGCAATGGTTCGTAAAGGCGCGCGGCAAGGCGATGGGCCTGGCGTATCTCGGAATCGGGTTCGGAGGGGCGGCGGTTCCGTGGGTTTCGCATTTTCTGGTGAGCCGGTTCGGCTGGCAGGTGGCGCTGCGACTGCTGGGGATTTTGATCATTCTCATCGCGCTTCCGTTTGCAGTGTTGGTGAAGGAAGCGCCGGCGGTGAAACGGGGTGCGGCGCGCGATACGCGCGGTGATGTCAGGAAAGCTTTCAAGACGCTCTCACTGGCGCTGCTGATCCTGGGGAGCATGTGTTCGATTGCGGCGGTGAGCGGCACCCAGCAGAACCTGAAATTGCTTTTGAGTCTCGACCGGCATTACAGCCAGGGCGCGGCCGCGCAGATTCTCTCGCTGGTTCTGGCATCCAGCATTGTGGGCAGGCTCCTGATGGGATGGATGGCGGACCGCTTCTCCAAGAAATATGTCATGCTGCTGATTTATCTGCTGGTAGCGGCGGCGGTGCCGCTCATTTTCCTGGGACGCAGCCCGCTGGTGATCGCGGCCGCGGCGGCATTGTTCGGGATCGGCCTGGGAGGAGACTACATGATCATTCCCCTGATGACGGCGGAGATCTTCGGGGTGAAAATTCTGGGCCGGCTCATGGGCGTGATCCTGACCGCGGGCGGCGTGGCTGAGGCGTTGGCGCCGTGGTGGGTGGGGCATCTGCGAGATGCCTCGGGAAGCTATCGCAGCGGCTGCGTGGCGCTGGTGGCAATGGCGCTGCTGGGCGCGGTTGCGGTGCTGGCGCTTCCCAAGCAGCGGAGCGCCGCGTGAGTTCGCCGGCAATTGTTCGGCTGGCGAGCCTTAAGAACGTAGATTCCTTTCAGGAGCATTTGCGTGCCCTTGGCCTGACGATTCCAGTCGATCACGAAATCGAGCGTGGCGCGGATTCTCCGCTGCGGAAACCGCTCTCATGCGGGCGCCTGAAACTTCGCAATCGCATCGCCGTCCAGCCAATGGAGGGATGGGACGGAACGAGCGACGGAAACCCAAGCGATCTGACATTTCGCCGCTGGCAGCGCTTTGCGCACAGCGGCGCGGGGCTGATCTGGGGCGGAGAGGCGGTGGCGGTTTCCCACGAGGGCCGGGCGAATCCGAATCAACTCGTCATCGCTGAGCATACAGAGAAGAATCTGGGGCAGCTGCGTGGCCTACTGATCGATGAGTACCGGATGCTCGGGATGGCTGAGCCGGTGATCGGTTTGCAGCTGACTCATTCCGGGCGCTTTTGCCGGCCGAACGCGCATCATCGACCGGAGCCGCGGATTCTGTATCACCATCCGATCCTGGACCGGCGGCTTGGCCTGGATGCCGGCTACCCCGTTCTGACCGACTCGCACATTCAGAAAATCGTTGAGGATTTTCACCGTGCCGCGGCGATGGCGTGGAAGCTGGGCTTCGATTTTGTCGATATCAAGCACTGCCACGGCTATCTCGCGCACGAGTTTCTGAGCGCGCACACGCGGCCGGGACGATATGGCGGCAGTCTTGAGAACCGCACGCGATTTCTGCGCGAGGTGGTCGAGGGCGCGCAATCGGTTGCGCCGGGGTTGGAGATCGGAGTGCGGCTTTCGGCGTTTGATACGGTGCCGTTTCGTCCTGATCCTGGAAATTCGGTGGAGGGGAAGCCGGGGGTTGGAATTCCCGAGTCGAGTGAAGGCTTGCTGCCTTACCGCTGGGGATTTGGCATGAGCGCGGAAAATCTCACGCAAATGGATCTCACCGAGACGTTCTCTTTCATGTCGCTGCTGGAGCAGCTTGGCATTCAGCTTGTGAACCTTACCGCGGGCAGTCCTTATTACAATCCGCATGTTCAGAGGCCGGCGCTGTTTCCTCCGTCGGATGGATATCAGCCGCCGGAAGATCCGCTGGCGGGAGTGGCGCGGCAGATGGAGATGGTGCGACGGGTGAAGCGCGAGTTTCCGAAATTGATTTTCATGGGATCGGCGTACAGCTATCTACAGGAGTTTCTTCCGGCGGTTGCGCAAGGGGCAATTCGCGAAGGGTGGGTGGATATTGTGGGACTGGGCAGGATGGTGCTGACCTACCCGGAGATTTTGTGGGATGCCTCGGAGGGCCGGGGGCTGCAAAGGAAGCGAATCTGCAGGACATTCAGCGATTGCACCACCGCGCCTCGGCTCGGACTGCCTTCGGGATGCTATCCGTTGGATGAGCATTATAAGAATTCAGCGCTGGGCGAGCGGTTGGAGATTGCCAAGGCGAAGAAGGTCTAGGGGGATCGGTAATAGTCTTCAAGTTGGGTTTCGCATCAACGTGGGGCGGACGCTGGGAAGCCTGTGAGGAGAACTGGTTCGCCCCTACGGGGCGATTCGTTTTTCACTTCCACCCGGCGCTTACGCGCCGGGCTGCATTCTTGCGCCGCTTCGCGGCTCGAGTCGGCGCTTCGGTTCCGCCGCGGCCAGCGCAGTTTGGTTCTCACGTAGATGCGGCCGTCGAACTTTAGCTCTCACGCACCTACTGGGCCGCCCCTTCAAAGCGTCCAGAAACCTATGCGCGAAACCAGGGGAACCGATATTACGAGGGCAGCCAGTCCGCGGGCACGTTGACGTAGGATCGGTCGAGTTCTCCGACCGCGGCACAGCCTAACAATCTGAGCGTCCGCTCCAGGTCGTCGCGCAAAATCTCCAAAGCGCGGCCGACGCCGGACTCTCCGGCGGCCGCGAGGCCGTAGGCGTAGGCGCGGCCACAGAGCACCGCCCGCGCCCCCAGGCATAGCGCTTTCACCACGTCGGCGCCGCGGCGGATGCCGCTATCCAGCAGAACTTCGGCTTGCCCGTTGATTGCGGCGACAACTTCCGGGAGGGCCCGCAGTGTGGCGGGAAGGCCATCGAGTTGGCGTCCTCCGTGGTTTGAAACCACCACGGCGGCGGCTCCGTGGTCGAGGGAGAGCTTCGCATCCTCCACGGTGAGAACGCCCTTGATGGCGATGGGGCCTTTCCAGAGATTGCGAATCCAGGACATGTCGCTCCAGGAAAAAAACCCGCGTCTCATGGTGGTGTGCGCCTGGGAGACCCGCAGCGGACGCCCCTGGCTCACGATGTTGGGCATGTTGGGAAGCCCGCCGTGCCAGAGGAAACGAGCGAGCCAGCCTGGACGAGCGAGAAGTTGCGGCATGAAGGGGATCTGGGACCAAAGGGTGCCCCGCAGAAGTTGTTCCATGCCGTCCCGCACTTCGCGCTCGCGCAGGCCGATCACCGTGGTGTCGATGGTGATCACCAGAACGGTGTATCCGGCGGCCTGAGCACGATGCATCGCTTCTTCCGCCGCGGCGCGGCCTCCGGTCAGGTAGAGCTGAAACCACGCCGGGCCCGCCGTAGCCGCCTTTACGTCCTCCAGTCTTTGGCCCGAGACGGTCGAAAGAACGTACGCCGTGCCCGCGGCTCCAGCGGCTCTG
>DATJXG010000310.1:0-35316 GCA_035500455.1 Terriglobales bacterium
CGAAAGCGTGGCATTACTAACTGTCAGGGTGTAGTTCTGGTTCGCGGTCACGGTGAGTGAAAGGTTCTGCGTGCGTGGGGGCCCGCCAGGCGTCATACCCACGATGACAACATCCGGAAAAACGCCAGTGGGAACGGCGGACGTGGAGGTTATCGTCAGGGTGATTTTGGCGGCATTCGCCGAGGTCGGACTTACCACACTCGAGGGTGAGAAGTCGCACGCCGCTCCTGTGGGCAATCCGGTGCATGATAATCCGACCATTCCGCTGAAAGTTCCCGCCGCGGTCACATCAAACTTGATCGCCGCAGTCGGTCCCCCGCGGTTGAGCGTGGGGTTGGTGAGAGAAGGCGTGGTCACATTGAAATCGACCACATGCAGTGTCAGAGGGGTCGTGCGCTGCAAAGGCGCTTGCATGCCCGGGCCTGTCGCCACCAGGTTGAAGGAATAATCGCCCACCGGACCACTCGCGCTCACGGTGAAAGCTGTGCCCAGATTTCCCGGCACAAGGCTGGCCGGCGATGAACAGGACGCCGCAGGGCCTTTGCTCACTTGCGTGCAGGAGAGCGCTACAGAGCTGTTGTACCCATTCACCGCGGTCAGCGCGGCGGCGAAGCTCGCAGTCTGCCCCACGAATGCCGTCTGCTCAGCATCAGAGACATTCAGCACGAACGCCGGATTCACGCTTAGCACGTACTGCCAGACCCCGCGGCCATAAGTAGCAGCCCGCAACACTTTGACCACGCCATCATTGAACAGGCTGAGCGCGGTCACGGGGACGTTCGGCAAATATCCGCTCTGCCCGCCGTTGGGCACCGGCGCGGCCCCCACCTCGGTCCAGACTGGATCGTCGGTGGTATAGGGATCAGTACTTCGCGCGAACACACCCACATCGGTGCCAGCGTAGAGGGTCCCAGGCAAGCCGTTTTCACCGGGGTCCACTGCAATGGCGTTCACCGGCGCATCCGGCAGAGTTGCGGTCGCCGAGGCAAGGTCGGCGGTCATGTCGATCCAGCCGGCGCCGCCGCTGGTTGTCTTCCATATCCGGCTCGGCCCGAAGCCCATGATTGCCGCATACGCCACCTGGCCCATTCCGGGCTGCACGCTTTGGTCGGTGTCATCCACGACAATTGCTGAGATCGGAAATTGCTGCGGGTTGATATTGTTCGTCCCCAGGCCGGTGCGGTCGATCCAAGGGCCACCCGCGTTCTGCGGATCGCTCACCCACACGTGCCCACCCGAGGGATGTGTAGTGACCAGCGGTCCCCACCCGTTGGTTCCGGCATAAATTACGCTGGAGCCGCCGCCAGAGTCCAGCGGGCCACCCGCCGCCAGTGTGCGTACCAGATTGATTTCGTCTCCCCTGCAGATGGTGTCAGTGCTGTTAGTGTCGAAATCCTGGCTCAATGCGGCGAAGCCGGTGCCGTCGGTGCGCCCCCGCCAAACCCGGCAGGTTCCAACGATCAGGTCACTCGCACCGTGGGTAGCCAGGACCGCAGGATCGATCATGAACGGCGTGTCCACCGATCCGGCATCACCTCCCAGCGTGGCGCTGGAGGCTACCAGCCCGCTGATAAAGTCCTCGGCGCTGCATTGCGCCCCGTTCTCGCAGCGCCGGATGTTCACTCCGCCCGCAGACGTAAACCATTCATCGCTGTGATTGGGACTGGGATTGATCTGAACAAAGCCCCCGCCCCCAACGTTGACATTGTTGGCCCATCGGCCGCCGCTCAGGGCCGCCGCAGTGGCAGGAAAGCCGTTGTCCTGCGCCCCTCCCAGAAGAGTGTCGAGGTTGTTCGGGTCCTGTGCCAGAGAAATCATCTGCGTCATCGACCCCAGCGTCTGGTTCAGGTTGTCGAAGCCGTTCGAGGAGCCGCAGTCTCCGCTGGTCAGCCGGCTGTAGCCATCCAGCGTGCGGTAGATGCCGCCATCGTTGGCAAAGTACATCACCACCTGCGCGTTGCCGTTCACCGGGAGAAAATCCATGGCATGCTGGCTGGGGTGAACGTGGGCAGGCGCGCCAAGGTCGGGCCCGCAGCCATAGACGTGAGTCAGGTTCAAGAAGCCAAGGCCCGACGTCTCGCTGCCATCGCAGGCCGACGGCGCCGCCGGCAATCCCGTGATCTCGCACTTGTACAGGTTCACCGCTCCGGCATACAGGTCGGTGTTGCCGGTTCCGTTTGGAACCGCGGCCAGCGCCAGGTTGTAAGAGCCGTCCTGTGTGTCGCAGCCGCCGGGAAGGTCGCCGCAGGAATCGATGAGTGTAGTCGACACCTGCGCCGGCCAGGACTGTCCGCCATCCGTGCTCAGCCAGATTCCCTCGTCTGTGTTGAACGCATCCACGAACCAGGCATACATTTCGTTGCGGCCGGGCACGACGGCGAGTTCTCCGCGATAGAGTGGACAGGTCGTCTCAGCCGGAACTGCCGGGCACGCCGTTGTACTCAACAGCAACCCTCCAGGCTGACTCGTGAGGCGGGCCCAGTTGATGCCATCAGAGGAGGAATAAACGCCGTGCGCGCGCAGCACAGCAAAAAATCTTTGGACTGCCCGGTTGTAAACCACCGACGTGGCCGATCCGGGAGCGGCTGCAGCCCCGCCGTCGCTGACGTTAGCATAACTCCAATGCAGGCCCGCATCCGTGGAGTAGTACAGCCCGAGATCTGCAGTGGGAGAATTGGTTGCATTCTCAATTTCGCCCAGCGACGCCCCCGCGGCCGCCGCAACCACCAGATTCGTGTTATCGGCGCTGAAGGCGATCTGGCTGAAGCCGATCCCAAGGAAGGAGTGGGTGCCGCTGCTGTCCTGGGTGATCGTGGTCCACGCCCACGTGCCCTTCGCTGGATTGGCTATTCCGCGCAGAATGCCCTGACCGTAGTAGGAATCCGCCGAGCTGTTAGTTTCGCCGGTTCCCACCACCAGCAGGCTGTTGGCGGCGTTGCCCGAACCCGGCGCCTGCGGCTGGATCGCAATCGCTCCCACGGCCAGGCTGGGCTGATCATCGATCAGCGGAGTCCAGCGCACGTTGCCCGGGTCGGGGCTGAGCGAGCCGGCATTGGTGGACCGCCACAGCCCGCCATTGGCGCCGCCGGCAAGAACCGTGTTGCCGCTGGTATCGGCAGGATCGATCGCCACCGCCGTAGCTCGGCCCGAAACAGGGCCGTAAAGTTGGAATCCTGCGCTGCTGGCGTTGGAAGGGAAGGGAGCCGGCCCCAGCGGAGACCATCCGCTGCCGGAGGAAAGAGGCACGCCGCCGGCGCTCGTCGCCCCCGCCTCCGTCCTTGGGCTCCGCGCTCTTGCCAGGCCGGCAGCGCGCAGCCGCATCTTCTCCTGGAAAGCGTGACGCAGCAGAGCTGCCGAATGCTGGCCAGGAAGCGCGCGTGCTTGCAGGAACCAGCGCTCCCGTTGCTCGCGCTGCGTGCAGCCCCGTAAGGATGAGGAAATTCCTGCCTCTTCCGAGCCTCCATCACTGGAACTGGTCTCATCAAGGGTTCCTGAGAAGGGCACGACTTCAGTCGTGCCGCCAGAGTCGCAAAATCGCCGAGTTTCAGCCCCTGGGGTCTGAGCTGTATTCCCCGGCCCCAGCCGCGGAGCCGCCCTCTGCCCATAAGCAATGCACGACGCCATCAGCAAGGCGACGCAAACACCATGAGCGCGGAGGAATCGCTGCATAGAGGTTTTGCGGGTGTCCCAGCGGGCCGTCCTCTATCTACGTTCCGTTTTTCTAATTTCTATGAGGGCGAAACTTCGCCAATACGACGGTGCCTGGGAAACACGCCACGAAAGCTTTATCACGAGTCTTCCGTGATCGGGACGCCGCCCTTCGAATTTCCTTCAGTTTCGTTTCCAAATCGGGAATCGTGGGTTGAGGAGGGGGAACTTTTGTTTACCCCTCGAAAGCGGACGCGAGCATTCGCACCTGGCGAAACCTGACGATGGCGCTGAGCGAACCTCTTTTGTGCGAAAACCAGTTGCCAGTTCTCAGATTTCAGTTCCCAGCGCGCCCCGCCTCTCGGGCGGAACGATGGGGTCGGAAACCATGGGTTAGAATCAGTCGAGCCTCAGGAGAGTTTCTATGTCTCGGTTGTCCCAAGCTCTTTGGCTGTCCGTCTGCTTGTTCGCGGCGTCCGCGGTTTTCGCCAAGAGCGCTCCCAAACCGCTGCAGATTTACTTCATCGACGTGGAAGGCGGCCAGTCAACCCTGTTTGTAACTCCCGCCCGCCAGTCCCTCCTGATCGACACCGGCTGGCCGGATTTCAATGGCCGCGACGCCGATCGCATCGTGAAAGCAGCCAAAGAGGCCCGCCTTAAGCAGATCGACTACGTCCTCATCACCCACTACCACCGCGACCACGTGGGCGGCGCACCGCAACTCGCCGAGCGCTTCAAGATCGGGACCTACGTGGACCACGGGCCCAACCTCGAAGATTCCGACGTCACCCGCGAAGATTACGCCGCCTACAAGAAGCTGCTGCCCAAGGCCAAGCACCTGGTGCTGCGTCCCGGCAGCGGGCTTCCTCTCAAAGGTGTCACCTTGGAAGCTCTCACCGGCGCGGGCGATCACATCCCGGGGCCCCTGCCGGGCGCGGGAACCGCCAATCCGCTCTGCGAATCCGAGCCTGAGCCGCCCACCGACACTTCCGAAAATGGCCGCTCGCTGGGAGTGCTCATAACCTTCGGCAAGCTGCGCATTATCGACCTCGGCGACCTCACCAAGAAGAAAGAACTGGAACTCATGTGCCCCAACAATATGGTCGGAACCGCCGACCTGCTCGTTGTCTCCCACCACGGATTCGACCAGTCCAGCAGCAAGGCCCTGGTCTGGGCGCTGCAACCCCGAGTCGCCATTATGGACAACGGCGCCCACAAAGGCGGCAGCCCGGACGCCTGGCAGACAGTCCACGACTCACCCGGCCTCCAGGGCCTGTGGCAATTGCACTACGCCGTGGATGGCGGCAAGGAGCACAACGTAGCCGACGACATGATCGCCAACGTTGACGGAAAGGAGGACGGCAACTTTATCAAAGTAACCGCCCTGCCCGATGGCACAATAACGGTGCTCAATTCACGAAATAACTTCGAGAAGTTTTATAAGAACAAGTAGACCGGTGTGGCGGCGTGGCTTGCCCCGCCCCCGAGCTAATCGAGGGAGAGACCACGAACCGTGAACCGGGAAATCAGGAGCGTAAGCCGCAAAATGATTTCCTCGATTCGCCTCGCCTCCGGCGACGCCAGCCCAAATGGGAGGGGCTGAACACTCCTTATGATTAGCCGGGTAACTCCCGCTTCGCCCTTTTGCCACAATTAGATACAATGAGTTGCTCCGTCCGGCCCCCCAGCCCGTTGCCGGGGAACGGACAGCTCTGGACGATTGAATTTGCAACCCTCTGACCACAATTCATCCACCAGCCCCTTCGTTTATTGGCGCGTGGAAGGCAGTCTGCTGGAACTGACCACGGTCCGGCCCATCGCCTTCTTTACCTGGAACGCGCAGACTTTCTCCGAACGCTGGCTGCGCCGCAGTCTGGCGCTTCTCATCGCGGTTCTGCGGCCGTTCCTTTATGCGTTGCATCGCGCCTTCGCCACCCGTGTGGCGCATACCGTGTTGCGCGGCATCAGCCGCGACCGCCTCGATCTGCTGGGCGAAGAATATTTCAAGTACAAACTGCAGCCCTACCTGCGCCCCGAGGGCGTGCAGCGGGTTAAGGCCCTCGTAGGGGCCGGCGCAAACGTTGTTCTGGTAAGCCAGGGACTGGATCACGTCATGCGCCCGCTGGCCCAGCATCTGGGGGTGAAGTGGATTATCGCCAACCGCCTCGAGTTTCGCGACGGCGTTGCCACCGGCCGGCTGTTGGAACCAGTGATTCGCTCCCGCGGCTTGTTTGCCTGGATCATTCGCGCCGGCCCGGACGGCCGACGCGAAGCCTCCCGGCTGGTACGTGACCTTGGCTTCCGCAGGCGTGAGGTGCTCGAGGCCGCCGTGATTCCGGCAGTCCGCGAAGTATCCCTTCCCGAGCGCCCCATAATCCACTTCGCCGGGCGCCGCGCCCCGGCCCCGCTGTCGGTCCGCAAGGCTCTGGTGGGCAAGCACATCATGCTGGTCGGCGTTACCGGCTTTATCGGCAAGGTCTGGCTGGCGAATACCCTGATGGATATTCCCGAAGTCGGCCGCATCTATCTCCTGGTTCGCCGCCAGAAGTCGAACCCGGCGCTGCGGCGCTTTGAGAAGCTGGTCGAGGAATCGCCGGTCTTCGATCCGCTTTACGAACGCCACGGAAGCCGCCTGCCGCACTTCCTGAGCGAGCGCATCGAGGTGGTGGAAGGCGACGTCAGCCAACCCAATCTCGGCCTGGGCCTGGAGGCTTTCGAGTCCTTGCGGCGCAAGCTGGATCTGGTGATCAACAGCTCCGGCCTGACCGACTTCAACCCCGATCTGCGCGACGCCCTTAGCACCAACGTGGACGCAGCCGTGCGCGTGGTGGAATTTGTCCGGCAGTGCGATCACGCTGGCCTGTTGCATCTTTCCACCTGCTATGTAGCCGGCTCCCGCGACGGCCGCGTTGACGAAAAACCGCGCCCCAACTACAACCCCAAGGGCGTGGCTGACTTCGAAGCCGAAAAGGAGTGGCGCGCTCTCCACCAGTTGGTGAAAGACGCCGAGCAGAAGGCGGAGAGCCCGGAAGTGACCGCCGAGTTCACCCAGCAGGCCCTCGCCAAAGAACACGCCGCCCGGGACCTGCGCGGCACCGCTCTGGAAAATCAGGTGCGCAAGAACCGCATTCGCTGGCTGAAGAACTACCTCACCGAAGCCGGCACAAAACGAGCCGCCGCACTCGGCTGGCCCAACACCTATACCCTGAGCAAGGGCCTGGCGGAATCGCTGATCTACAAGTTTGGCGCCGGGCTACCCATTGCAGTGGTGCGCCCGGCCATCGTGGAAACCTCGATCGAGAAGCCTTTCCGCGGCTGGAATGAAGGCATCAACACCTCAGCGTCGCTGTCGTACCTGTTGGGAACCTACTTCCGCCAGCTTCCCACCAACGAGCGCAAGCGCCTGGACATCATTCCAGTGGATTCCGTCTGCCGCGGCATGACCCTGATCGCCGCCGCCATCGTCGAGCGCCGCAACGAACCGCTGTATCAGCTCGCGACCTCGGTGACCAACCCCTGCGATATGGGCCGCTGCATCGAGTTGACCTCGCTTGCCCACCGCAAGCACTACCGTGCGCAGGAGGGCCTGGAATACTGGTTGCGCCTGCGCTTCGACGCCATTCCGGTCTCGAAAGGGCGCTACCAGCGCATGTCCGCGCCGGCGCAGAAGGCGATCGTGAAGTCGATTCAGCGCATCATGGCGCCGCTTCCGCTGAAGCGAACGCCCCTGGCTCGCACCGAGCGCAGCCTGGAAAGGGTGGAGAAGCTGGTTGCCTTGTTCGAGCCCTTCATCCTCTATAACGAGCAGGACTTCGTTGCCGACAACGTGGAGAAACTCTCCTATGCCCTGGTGCCCGGCGAGCAAGCCACTTTCGGCTTTCACACCCGTGCCCTCGACTGGTGGGAGTACTGGATCAATATCCACATCCCGGCCCTGCGCAAGTGGACCTATCCGCTGATCGAAGGCCGGCCGCTGGAAGCGCGCCCCGCCCGCGAATTTCAAATGGCGCCCGGCACGACCAATGGCGAGACGGTGCCCACCGGCACCAACGGAGCAACGTGGCGATATTCCTGACCGGTTCCACCGGATACATCGGCGCCCATGTCGCCGCCAACCTGCTGGAGAAGCATAGCGACCCGCTCAACCTGCTGGTGCGCGCCAAAGACCCGCACGAAGCGGAAACCCGGCTGTGGCAGGCGCTCCAGCTGCACCTGGACTTCCCCCGCTTCCACCATCATCTGCATTCCCGCATTCGCATCTTCCGCGGCGATCTCACCGGCGCGCAGTTCGGCCTGCCCGAGGACGAATACCGCCGGCTGGCGGAATCCACCAGTTCCGTCATTCACTGTGCTGCCTCCCTGAACCGCAAGTCGGAAAAAAGCTGCCTGAACGTGAACCTGCGCGGAACGCTGGAGGTCATCCAGCTTGCCACTCGCGCCCGCGATCATCATGGCCTGCGACGCTTCAGCCACGTCAGCACGGTCGCGGTTGCCGGTGTGCGCAATAACGAAGTGGTAACGGAAGATCAATCCATCGACTGGGGCCGCTCCGACTACGATCCCTACGCCCGCACCAAGAAATTCTGCGAGCACATGATCCGCCAGCTTCTCCCCGACACGCCAAAGACCATCTTCCGCCCCAGCATCGTGCTGGGCGATAGCCGCTATCCCGAGACCACGCAGTTCGACATGGTGAAAGCCTTCGTTTTTCTGGCAGGGCTGCCGGCTCTGCCGTTTCGCCCCAACGATAAAATTGACATCGTGAACGTGGACTTCGTCGCCGATGCCATCGCCACCCTGCACCAGAAAGAAAAGACCAACTACGACACCTACCATCTTTCCTCCGGCACTGATTCGCAAACCTTCCGTGCCCTCACCACGGCCCTCGCCGCCTCTCAGCACAAAAGCGGCCCGTGGTTTCTGCCCAGCCTGGAGCGGCCTTTCACCGGCGGGGTGAACTGGCTCTCGCGCCGCAAGGGATCGCTGGGTTACGGCGGGTCGCTGATGAAAGTCTTTCTGCCCTACCTCGTCTGGAACACGGTCTTCGACAATACCCGCGCCACCAGCGAACTCGGCTACAAGCCGGTGCCGTTCTCGCAGTACAGTTATCCTCTGCTGAAGTTCAGCCGCGACACTCATTTCGCCTACAAATATCAGGACTGGCCTGCCGCGGCGGCGGAAGGAGGCTCGGCGGCATGATGGATCTGATCCTCGAGGCCTGGGTCAGCGGCCTCATCGAGCGCTCCAAAACCGAATGGATGCTGGGCAAAGGTAAGCCCTGGCATCCGGGAGAAAAGCTGCGCCTGCTCTTCGCAGGCTACAACGGCGCCCGCAATATGGGCTCCGATGTGCGGGTGGAGGAAATGCTGCGCCAGATTCGCCACATCCTCGGCGCCGAGAAGATCGCGTTCAGCGTAATGTCGCAGAACTTCAAGCTCACCGACGGCTATTTTGCCGGCACCGAGCAAGTCCGCCTGCCCGACATTTTTCCGCCATTTCTCTACAGCGAAGTGGCCAAGCACCACGGTGTGGTGGCCTGCGAAGGCTCGGCCTTCAAGAGCAAGTTCGCCAACGCCCTTACCACCATGATGATCGGTTCGCTCGGCATCGCAGCTGCGCAAAACAAGCTCTCGGTCGGCTACGGCTCCGAAGCCGGACACATGGATCGGCTCATTCGCAAAATGTGCGGCCGTTACTGCCAGAATTCGCTGGTCATCACGCGCAATGAAGAGTCCCGCGGAATCCTGCGCGAGCTGGGCGTTCCCACCGAGCTTGGCACGGACACCGCCTGGACCTTCGAACCCGCACCACCCGACTTCGGCCGGAAAGCCCTGCGCGACGCCGGTTGGGACGGCTCGACCCCGGTACTGGTGGTCTGCCCCATCAATCCCTTCGAGTGGCCGGTGAAGGCGTCAGTAGGCAAGTTCGCCTTACACGGGATTGCCGGGACCCACAAAAACAGCCACTATCGTTCGGTTTATTTCCATAATTCCGGCCCACAGGCCGAGCGCGCATTAGAGCACTATCTGAAATCCATCGCCAATGCGCTCGCTGCCTTCCGCGAGGAGCACAAAGTCTTCGTTGTGCTCGCCGCCACCGAGCGCCTCGACGCCCGCCCGGCCCGCCGTATCTCTGAAAAGCTCGGCGGCGTGCCGCTATTCAGTTCTGACGACTACAACATGTGGGAGATGGTCAGCATTCTCCGCGCATGCCATATGATGGCCTCGTCGCGCTACCACGGCATTGTGACCTCCATGCCGGCGCTGGTCCCCTCGGCAGGAATTACCATGGACGAACGCATCCGCAACCTGATGCGCGAGCGCGGCCATCAGGATCTGCTCATGAATGTCGATGATCCCGACCTGGAGGCGCGTCTGCTGGCAGCGTTGGACAAACTGGCGCGTGAAGGCGAAGCGATCGCGGCTGGAATCGGCCGGACGACAGTGCGCAATCTGAAGGTTATGGCGCGCATGGGCGTGTACTTCGAAGAGGAGGTGCAGCGCCGCTATCCGGAATTCCCCACCCGCCGAGGCGAGTGGGGCTGGGAAGACTATCTGCCGCCTATGAGCGAAAGCCTGCGGCACCTGATCGAGGCGTATTCGTAGAACCTTGCTCCGGTTGTCATCCCGAGCGAAGCGAGGGATCTGCAGTTGCGGCGAAAGTGCAGATTCCTCGTCGCCTTTGGCTCCTCGGAATGACAACAGTATAGGGTTGGGCGATACGGTTGGGCGGGTTGGAGACGTCGCGAGCAACGTCTCTACAGTCACTTTCTATGACCTTTCTAGAAAACATCCTTGCGCAGCTGGAAGCCGCCGGTGACACCATCCTGCTGCAGGAAATCCGCGACGGCCAAACTGTCCGGGTCAGCGGTCGCGAACTGCTGCGCCAGATCGCCCAGGCGCGTGCTTTCCTAGCAACCCAGGGCCTGAAGAAAGGCGACCGCTGCGCCCTGCTGGCGCACAACAGCGTTCGCTGGGCCGCCCTGGATCTGGCCATCATCTCCGAAGGCCTGATCGCGGTTCCATTTTACGGCCGCCAAGCTCCCGCGGAACTCGTCACCATGATGAAGGACTGCTCGCCCTCCCTCATCTGCTGCAGCGACGAAGCCCTGCGTGCAGGCATCGTGGAGGTTTGGCCGGAAGCCCCGCCCCAGGCCTTGTTCGACGAGATTTTCGCCACCCAAGCTAAGCCGGCAAGCAAACCGAACCTCGCAGAGTCCGATCCCGTGACCATCATCTACACCTCCGGCACCTCCGGCGACGCCAAAGGCGTGATCCTCACCGCCGGCGCCGTAGGTTTCATTCTCGGAGCAACCTCCGCACGCCTCGATCGGTTGATGAACGCGAGTCCCGGGAAAACTCCCACGCGGCAGGACCGTGTCTATCAATACCTGCCGTTCTGCTTCGGCGCCTCCTGGATCGCGCTGTTGACCTATCTTCTGCGCCGCAGCCTGGTCACCCTCAACACCGACCTCACAAAAATCTCCGGCGAAATGCGCGGCGCCGCTCCCGACTATTTCCTCAATGTCCCCGCTCTGCTCGAACGCATGCGAAAAGCCGTGGACGAGCAACTGTGGAAGACCGGCGGGATGGTGCTCGCCATCTACACCCGCGCCAAGAACGCCTGGATGCGCCAGCGGGAAGGGAAGTCCACCTTCTCGGATTCCCTCTGGCTCGCGCTGGCGAACGTGCTCGTATTCCCTGCCATCCGCCGCAAGATGCTCGGCGCCAACCTGAAAGCCCTCATCTGCGGCTCCGCCCCGCTCAGCGTAGAAACCCAGCTCTATTTCATGATGCTGGGAATCCCCGTGCTGCAGGTGTACGGCCTCACGGAGACTACGGGCATCTGCACCATGGACGATCCCCGCCGCGTAATCCCCGGCCGCGTAGGCACCGCGGTCGAGGGCCTGGAAATGAAGCTTGGAGAAAACGACGAGATCATCGTCCGCGGCCCCAACATCTTTCCCGGCTACTGGAACCGCCCCCAGGAAACCTCCAAAGCTCTGCGCGACGGCTGGTTCCACACCGGCGACCAGGGCGACGTGGACGGGGCAGGGAACTGGCGCATCACCGGCCGGGTGAAGAACCTGATTATTTTAGGCTCCGGCCACAAAGTCACGCCCGAGGCGATCGAAGAAGATCTGCTGCGCCATCTGCCCCCGGGATCGCAAGTGGTGCTCAGCGGAAACGGCAAAGGATATCTTTCAGCTATAGTGACCGGAAACCTGACTTCGGAGCAGGCGCAGGTGGCGCTCGACGCCGTGAATCCCGGCCTGCCGCACTACAAGCAGATTCGCGCCTTCCACATTCATCCTGAAACATTCACCGTGGATAACGGCCTGCTGACGGTAAACGGCAAGCTCAAGCGCGACGCCATCGCAGCGCGCCTGAGAGGCGAAATCGAAGCCCTGTACGCGGTGAAGCAGGCGGTGTAACGCCGGCGTCCCGCCGGCAACCCCGCCAGATCACCGGCGGCGTAAAGCTGTGCCGGACGAAGACGAAGGTTCGAAAAAAGCAGTCTAAGTATTTACGGGGCTGATGCGAATCGTCTCGTGAAACCCACGCCCTGTCGGCGGCACGCCGGCGCTACTATGAAAGCTCTCTCCTGGGAACTCAAAGACGGCGTAATCGAGCTGGCGTTGCACCGTGACCCCTGCAACGAAATCGGCTCCGTCGCCCTCGAAGAACTGGAACACTTCGTCACGGCCCTCGATGGCCTGACCAGCCATGCCCACGCTCTCATCCTCCACAGCACGCTGAAGTGCGGTTTCTGCGCGGGTGCCGACCTGCGCGAACTCTATCATCGCTCGCGCGCCATGGGAAAAAGCGAAGCGGCCAAAGGCGTGCGCGATTTTCTGGAGCGCATCCACCGCGTGATGAACATCCTAGACGCCTCGCCGTTGACCACCATCGCTGCCGTCCACGGCGTCTGCTTCGGCGGCGGCTTTGAAGTCGCCCTGGTAGCCGACATGATCATCGCCGACAAAATGGCCCGTTTCTGCTTTCCCGAGCTGCGCCTCGGCCTGGTGCCGGGTTTCGGCGGCATCCCCCGCTTGAAGCGCGATCTGGGCAACGCCGTGGTGCGCGACCTGCTGCTCACCGGCCGCAGCTTCAACGCCAGCAAGGCCCAGCAGATCGGCCTTGTGAGCCAGTTAGTCGCCGAAGGCGAAGCCCTCCGTATCGCCCGCGCCACGGCCGCGCAACTCGGCAAGTTCGATCGTGGAACCGCCGCCGCCGCAAAAAAGTTCATCAAGCCGATTCCCTACGGCGAACTTAAGCAGGAAATCGACCTCTTCTGTCATTTGTTCACGCAACCCGCAGTCGAAGCCGGCCTGAAGAAATTCGTAGAAAGCACCGACGCCCACCCATACCTGCCGTAAACTCCGCGATCTCAGCGGGGTTCCTCCGCGCCCTTGGCGTTTTCAGGTTTGGGTTTCAGCCGACCGCCGGCAAAAAGCCTAAATCGCCGAGATCGCCGACGACCGCCGCCGAGAGAGACCCATGACAAGCCCGGCCGGGTTGCGTAGAATCTTTGTTTGTCCCATGAAAACTGCCGACCAGACTCTCGACGAGATTCTGCAGCTCGCCGCCGCCCACTTCAAAGTTCCTCCGGAGAAGCTCACCCCCGACGATGATTTCTTCAAAACTCTCGGCATCGACAGCCTGCAGGCCCTGGACCTGCTCACCCGCCTGGAAAATCATTTTCACATCGAGCTGCCCGACTACGAAATGCAGGGCGTCACCGACTTCCGCACGCTGGCCAGCCGGATTCAAGCCAGGCTGTAGTAACACACGGTCTGGCGCGGCCCGCGACGCACGTTTGTCGATTCTTTTGAAATCAGAGAGAATCTAGGTCATCATTTTCAAAGTCACGAGTGAAAGCCGACAATCAGTCAGTACCATCCTTCAATGCTTGATCTCGATCAATACACCTGCCTGGGCGCGGCGCTGCGCGCCGCCCTGGAGCGATGGCCGAATGAAGTCTGCCTGATCGAATCCGACCGCGACCGCGAAAAGCTGCGTCTCACTTACTCCGACTTCAAAGAGATGGCCCGTCCCCTGGCGCGCGCTCTCGAAGACGCCGAGTTCAAGCCGGGCGAGCGCGCCGCCATTATCATGACCAACCAGTCCAAGTGGCTGGTTTCCGCCTACGCGATTTTCTATATCGGCGGCGTGCTGGTCCCCCTCGACTACAAACTCACTGCCTCCGAGCAGTTGCAGCTTCTGGCGCATTGCAAAGCCAAATTTCTGGTGATCGAGTACTACCTCTGGCGCGCCATGATGCAGGCCCCCGAGTTCAAAGACAACAAGCTGCGGGTCGTGCTGGTGACCGAAGCCCCGCCCGGCGCGGAACTGGGCGGCGCCTTCCGCTGGGAAGAATTCCGCCGCAAAGGCGATCCCGCTTTTGTGCCCCGTCAGCGCGAAGACAGCGCCTGCATCGTCTATTCCTCCGGCACCGGCGGCCGCCCCAAGGGCTGCGTGCTTACTCACGAAAATTATCTGGAGCAGTGCAAGTCGCTGACCGCCTGGTATCCCTTCTGGCCGGGGGTGCGTTACCTGAGCATTCTGCCCACTAACCATGCCATCGATTTTATGGTCGGCTTTATCGGGCCTTTCGTCTGTGGCGCGTGCGTGGTTCACTTGCGCACCCTGCGGCCGGAGTTCGTGCGCGATGCCTTCGTCACCTACAAGATCACCTACGTTGCCCTGGTTCCCATGGTGCTCAAGAACCTGGAGCGCGCCCTCAAAGCCAAATTTGAAGAGCTTTCTTCCTTTAAGCAATTCGCTCTCAACCGGATGATCGCGCTCAACCGACTGTTGACCGCCAGCCGCCCCAATGTGCCTCTGAGCCGCAAGCTAATGCCCCAGGTGCACGAGGCCTTCGGCGGCGAACTGCTCGCCATGTTCACCGGCGGTGCTTTCATGGAGCCCGCCACTCTGCGCTTCTTCTACGACCTGGGAATTCCGGTCGCCAACGGCTACGGACTCACCGAGGCCGGCACCTCGCTCACCTTGAACGATTTCAAGCCCTTCCGCGCCGATACCGTGGGCAAAGCGCTGCCGGGCGTGGACCTCCGCGTCATGAACCCGGACGAGGAGGGCATCGGTGAAGTGGCCGCCCGCAGCAAGACCGTGATGTCGCACTATCTCGACGACCCCGAACTCACCGCCGAAAGCATCGTGGATGGCTGGCTGCGCACCGGCGATCTGGGACGCTTCGACGGCAGCGGCCACCTGCAACTCTACGGCCGCAAGAAAAACATGATCGTTACCGAAGGCGGCAAGAATGTTTACCCCGAAGATATTGAGAACACTTTCGACGGCCTGCCGGTGAAGGAGTACTGCATCTTCGCGGCCAATTTTCTGTGGTCCGAGAAACGTCTCGGTGGCGAACGCCTGGTGCTGGTGCTGCGTCTGGAGCCGAACCAGGAGGTCACCGTCACTCTGCAGCAGGAAATCCTGGAGCGCAACCGCCTGCTGCCGGACTACAAACGTGTCGGCGGATACCTGGTGTGGAACTGGGATTTCCCCCGCACCGCTTCCATGAAGATCAAGCGCCCGGTGCTGGCCGGCGAAATCGGCAAAACTTTGGACCGCACCGCCGTGGTCGATCTGTGAGGGCGCTGAACAGTTCGACTCGATTTTCTTTTTGAGCGGAGCACCGGTCTGTCATCCTGAGCGAAGCGAAGGACCCCATGTCCGCGTGGGACTGCCGCGGCCCCGCCAGGCATCTCCTCGGTGTTTCATCCGGCGCGCACAAGAGAATGCCTCGAAGCGCCGCCGCAGATCGACGCGGGCATGAGGTCCCTCGCTTCGCTCAGGATGACAGGAGTGCTTGTTTTGTGCGGTTGAAGGTTACGGTTTCAGCCGCACCTTCGCACCGGAAACTTCACAACCCATGAGCCACACCCCGTGACCGATCCCTTCCTCGCAGTCGTCAATCCCGCGGCGGGCGGAGGGCGCTGGCGCAAACTGATCGGCCCCGCGCTCGAGCGTCTGCGGGCGGGCGGAATTGAAGTGGAAGTTCGCGAAACCACCGCCCCCGGCGACGCCAGCCGCATCGCCCGCGAAGCTTACGCTCAGGGCCGCCGCCACTTCATCGCCGTCGGCGGCGACGGCACTTCCTACGAAGTAGTGAACGGATTGTTGCCCCAGGCGCAGCAGAGCGAGCCTCCAACGTTGGGATTCCTCCCCCTGGGCACTGGAAATTCTTTTCTCCGCGACTTCAGCGACCGCGGGGTCGAATACGCCCTGGAATCGCTCCTCACCGAACGCCGGCAGCCCTGCGACGTTCTCCGCCTCAGCCATCAGCAGGGTACGATTTATTACATCAATCTCCTGAGCGTCGGCTTCTCCGCCGACGTGGCTACGCTGCGCGCCCGCCGTTTCAGCGCCTGGGGTGAACTCGGCTACCAGACCTCTATTTTCATCAGCCTCGCCCGCTTCCGGCGCAGGCCGTTTCCTCTGCGCGTCGATGGCGAAGGCGAAATCGACCGCCGCCCCTGCCTTTTCCTCACCTTCAGCAACAGTAAATTCACCGGCGGCACGATGATGATCGCCCCCAGAGCCGAAGTGAACGACGGCCTCATTGAATACGTCCGCTGGGGACCCATCGGCCGCATCGGCCTGATCCGCAACCTGCCCACGCTCTACGACGGCACCCACATCAACCATCCGCTGGCGGAACGCCGCGCCGCGAAGCGCATCGATTTTTCGCTCGACGCGCCGGTCGATGTGATGGTGGACGGCGAAGTGCTCACCTTGCATTGCCAGACGCTCGACGTGCTGCCTTCGGCGCTGAACGTCGTGGTATAAACACGCCATGTCGGAAGAACGCAGAAAGCGACGGGAAGAGCGCAACTCGCAACAGCGAGAGTGGAGTCTCGGGAAGAAGCTAGCGGTGGTAGTGCTCGTAGTCGGGGTGGCTGTGGGCGCCTACTATCTTGCCACCCGCAAGCGCCCCGGCCGCCTGGATGCCTTCGCCAAATGCCTCACCGAGCGGCAGGCCAAAATGTATGGCGCCTTCTGGTGCCCGCATTGCCAGGAGCAAAAGGAGATGTTCGGCTCGTCGTTCGAATATGCGCCCTACATCGAGTGCGGCGTCAAAGGCTCGCGCGCTGAGCAGCCAGTTTGCACGCAGGCAGGAGTGAAAAACTATCCCACCTGGTGGTTCGCCGACGGCAGCCACGTCGAGGGTACCCTCCCTTTGAGCGCCCTGGCCCAAAAGACAGGGTGCAGCCTGCCATGAGCCCGATCGGCTGCCGGATCCTCGCGGCAATCGCCGTCCTGGCGGTTGTGGGAATTGCAGTTTCGTCTCTCTCCCTGTATCACCACTACGAAAAATCAGAAACTTCTTTCTGCAATATCAACGAAACTTTCAACTGCGATATCGTCAACCGCAGCGTGTACTCCGAAGTCTTCGGAATTCCCGTCGCTCTGATTGGAATTCTGGGATATGCCGGCCTGTTCGCCGTGGCCGTCTTCCGCCGCGCCCGTCCTGACGCGCCAAGAATGTTGCTGGCCGCGTCCCTGGCCGGCCTGGCGTTTGCCCTCTACCTCACTTACATCGAAGGCTACGTGCTGGCGGCGTGGTGCCTGCTGTGCCTTTCGTCGCTGGCCATCATCGCGGCGATCACGGCTCTGGCGGGAGTGCTGGCCGTACACCAGCGATCCGGCTAGGCTGAAACTTGCAGTCGCTCTCCCAACCCCACCTGCTCGTCTCGTATTTTCGAAAAAAGCGCTTACCACGGGGAGGTCTTACCCTTCGTGAACCTTCGTGCATCCTTGGTGTCCTTGGTGGTTTGCCTTTGCGTGCCCGCGCCCGACCGCCAAACCATTTCGGGAAACGCTTGTTAACTGTTCAGATGGCATTGCTAAACTCTCGACCGTCGGTGCCGATTTAACCAGCAAAGGCCACGAAAAAAGTCGCTTTCGCCGGGGAGAAACGACCACCGGGGCTGAAGCCCTCATTGATTGGAGGCGGCTTCGCGCGGCCCTAAAAGGGCCGCTCTACCACGTTGATCGACAAATTCGTGACTTTTCAGCAGACTTAAGCCTTGAAGCACCGGGGAAGGTTCATTCTTACCCCTGCCCAAGGCCTTGCCCGACTTTGAATGTCCGGAAATGAGGAGCCAACATGAATTTCGATGACGCGGTGGCTGCGCACGCGCAGTGGAAAATGAAACTGTCCTCTTATCTCTCGCACCCCGACGGTAGCCTGGACGCGGCTACTGCCAGCCTCGACAACAAGTGCGCGTTGGGACAATGGATTTCGGGCGACGGTGCAAGCTATTCCAGGCTGCCGGAATACGCGAAGCTGAAATCGGAACATGCCCGCTTCCACAAGGCGGTGGGCGATGTGATCAGGAAGGCGGCCTCGGGACAGAGTGTTTCCGAAGAAACCGCGTTAGGCTCACACAGCGAATTTGGGTCCGCCTCCAACGCCGTGGTCACGGCCATCATGGCGATGAAGGGAAAGGCAACGAAAACGCAGGGAAAAGGAGCTTAGGAACAGGACAGCACACCTAGGCAGGCCCATGCTGTTTGATTTACCGATGTTTCATCGCTGCGTTCCCTCACAGCTTGTTCAACCCATCCAGCGCCGCGACTTTGTAGGCCTCCGCCAGCGTCGGGTAGTTGAAGATGCTGTCGCGGAAATATTCGATGGTCCCGCCCAGGGCCAGCACGGCTTGTCCGATGTGAATAATTTCAGCCGCCCGCTCTCCGATGGCATGCACCCCCAGCAACCGCAGCGACTGCGGATCGAACAGCAGCTTGAGCAGGCCCTGATCGTCGCCCAGCATTTGCCCCTTGGCCAGTTCAGCGTAGCGCGCCAGTCCGGCTTCGTAGGGGATTTTCTCTTTGGTGAGCTGCTCCTCGGTATGGCCCACCATGGAAATTTCCGGAATGCAGTAAATCCCGTAAGGCACGAGGTTGGATGCGATCTTGCTCGGCTTACCGAACATGTGGCACCCGGCCAGGCGCCCCTGTTCCATCGACGTGCTGGCGAGGGCAGGGAAGCCGATCACGTCTCCCGCAGCGTAAATGTGCGGCACCGAAGTCTGAAAATTGTCGTTCACCTGCAGCTTACCGCGGCCATCCATGGTGAGCCCCGCGGCTTCCAGGTTAAGCTGGTCGCTGTTTGCCTGCCGACCCACGGCATAAAGCAGCGCCTGCCCATGCACCGTCTTTCCGCTTTCCAGTTTGGCGAAAACGCGGTCGCGCTCTTCCTCCACCCCGATCGAAGTGACCTTTTCTCCCAGGCGAAACACCGTCCCAAGCTGCCGTAGTTGAAAGCACAGGCTCTCCACAATTTCGCGATCGGCGAAATCCAGCAGCACCGGCCGCTGATCGAGCAGGGTGACGCGCACTCCCAGGGCGGCGAACATGGAAGCGTATTCCAACCCGATGATTCCCGCTCCCACCACCACCAACTCACGCGGCAGGTCTTCCAGTTGGTGCACCTGGTCGGAATCGAAGATGCGCTTGCCGTCCACCGGAACGTCCGCATCGTGCGCCGGGCGCGTGCCGCAGGCGATCAGAATATTGTTGCCGCGCACCACCAGCGATCCCTCGTCGCGCGCCACTTCGATGGTGTGAGGATCAAGGAAGCGCGCATTCCCTTCCAGCACCGTGATCTGGTTGCGGCGAAGCTGGGCCTTGATGACCTCAATCTCCTTGGCCATGACCGCATCGGCGCGGAAAGCCAGGTCCTGCATGGAAATTTGGTCCTTCAGGGCGTAACCGCGCCCGTAAAAAGCCCGCTGCCGCAGGCCGCTCAAGTAAAGAACCGCCTCGCGAAACGTTTTGCTGGGAATGGTTCCGGTGTGCACGCACACCCCGCCGATGGTCCGCTTGCGCTCAATGATCGCCACTTTCTTGCGCAGCTTGGCCGCGCAAATGGCGCCCTTCTGGCCGGCCGGACCGCTGCCTACCACCACCAGATCATAGAAATTCGGGTCCATCGGGATTTTCGTCTCCACCGCTCGCCGCAGGATGAATCAGTACAAGATGAACCAGGAAAAGAAGTTATACCACCGCCGCGGGAGCGGGGAACAAGGAAAGCACGCAGGTTTCACACCCTTGTAACATCTGCATTCCGCTTCGATTTTCGTCTTTGGCGTCCTTTGCGCTCTTCGCGGTGGGTTCAAACCGCAAAGAACGCAAAGGAACCCCTCCCTGCCGAGGGGCAACCAAACAACGGCCGCTCCGCAACTAATAAATTAGTTGACCTTTTAGCCGCTGGCTCGTCTTACGAATACCGGCGCACTTCGACGGGGAGGGAGCATTGGCGCGTAGTAAGTCTAAAACGTTGACGGAAGCCGAGTTACGCATCATGAATGTGCTTTGGCAGAAGGGCCGCGCCACCGTTCACGAGGTGCAGCAGGCCCTCCCCGGCAGCCCCGCCCTTGCCTACAACTCCGTGCTGACCATCATCCGCATTCTGGAAAACAAGGGCTACGTAAAGCACGAAAAAGACGGCCGCGCTCATCTTTATATTCCTCAGGTGGACCGCAAAAACGCCACCCGCTTCGAAATCGGCAATCTGGTAAGCCGCTTTTTTGGAAACTCCCATGAACTGCTGGTGCTGAACGTCCTGGAAGAGCAGGGCATAGACGCGGAAGAACTGGAGCGTGTGCGCCAGTTGCTGGGAGGGCAAAAGTGATCTTCGCGGGTGCGGTCCTCAATCTCAGTCATTATGATCTCAGTGTCATCGCTCAGGCTTCTGCCGCGCGCATCGTGGACTGCCTCCTCGAGGGCACTCTGATTGCCGGCTTCGCCGCCCTGATGTTGCGAATTACGCACCGGCAAAGCGCGGGAGCGCGATTTGCCGTGTGGTTCGCGGCATTGATGGCGATTGCCATATTGCCGCTGGCCGGAACCGCATCCTGGTCGCGCGCGGCGGGCATGGCTGCGGGCGCGAGCGCCTCCCCTGCCGAGATCACCCTTCCCGATTCATGGGCACTCTATCTTCTGGCGGCTTGGGCTGCAATTGCTGTCCTGGCGCTGGCCCGCGTGGCTGCAGGCCTGGTGCACCTGCACCGGCTGCGAAGCAGTTGCGTTCCTGTTGATCCGCAAAGGCTCGATCCCGCGTTGCGCTCCCCTCTAGACCATGCCCGTGCCGGGCGAACCGCGACCCTCTGCGTCTCAGACCGGGTCGCCGTGCCCACCGCCCTCGGCTTCTTTAAGCCGCTGGTGATCATTCCTCGCTGGCTGATGCAGGAGCTTTCCCCCGCAGATCTGAACCAGATCCTGCTGCACGAACTAGCGCACCTGCGCCGCTGGGACGACTGGACCAACCTGCTGCAGAAAATCGTGCGGGCACTGTTTTTCTTTCATCCCGCGGTGTGGTGGATCGAACAGAAGATTTCCCTGGAGCGCGAGATGGCCTGCGACGACGCCGTTCTGGCGCAGACCGCCAGCCCGCGCGCCTATGCGGAATGCCTGGCGCACCTGGCGGAGAAGAGCTTTGTGCGGCGCAGTGTAGCGCTGGCGCAGGCGGCGCTGGGCCGGGTGCGGCAGACTTCGCTGCGCATCGCGCAGATTCTCGACCACAACCGGCCCGCACACACGCGGCGCGGCTGGAGCGTTGCCGTTCTCTCAATCGCCGCATTCGCTGCAGGTTGCGCAGTCTGCATTTCCAAAGCTCCAAAGCTGGTTGCTTTTGAGGACGCTGCTCCCGCCGTGGCGGCGACAGCGGCCTCGTTCTCTCCCCCCGCGATAGAGGCGAGTCTGCGCGTCGTGCCGGCGGTTCTCCCAGTGGCGGAACCGCCGATGGGGAGATTGAGACCGGCGTCGCGCCCGGCAGCACGTTCAACCACTCAGGCGGCCGCACGCACTCCCGTTCGCGCCACCGAACAGGCTAGGCCGGCCGAGCGCTCCGAGCGGGGCAGGGAGGTTGCAGGCGTGCGCAACTCCCCGCTCGCCGGGGCGAACGCCTCCAGCGCACTCCACCTGGCGGGCTTGAAGGTAGGCTCGCAGGCAACCACCACCGAGGCTGTCTTCGTGGTGGTGGAAGGCCCGGCAGACGGTTCTCCTGGGTACCAGGTCACGGTGTGGCGCTTTACGGTGCTGCGCACTTCCGAGGGCGCCCTCATTCATTTAACTGGCGATGGTTCAGTAGTCGCGCCGTCGTCCGGCAAGATTCCTCGCAAGCAGACTTAAGCAGTAAGGCAGGAGCGGGGCGATTTTTCGTCCCGAGAAACTAAAGAATTAGTTAGAAAATAAACTTCGAGAAAGGATTTTCAGTTATGCAATGGAAGGAATACATCAAGACCAAATGGGCTACCCGGCTGGTGGTGCCGGTGCTGGCGCTCACCCTCGCAGCATTCGGCGGCTACGAATGCCTGATGCCGTTAGCCGCCAGAGCGGCAACGCCCGCTCCCCCTCCGCCTGCGGCGGCTCCGGCCCTGAGCGATAACAGCGTCAGCGCGTTGCTCTCACTCGACCAGGCCATGGAGACGCTGGCCGCCCACGTAACCCCGGCGGTGGTAAACGTCACCGTAACCTCGCGCGCCAAAGCAGACGCGGCCTCGCAGCAGCTTCCCGAAGGCATTCAGCGCTTCTTCGGCCCGAACGGCCCGGGGAGCGACGGCCAATTCGGCCAGTTCTTCGGCCAGCGTATGATGCCGCAGCAGCCGCAGATTGAACACGGCATCGGCAGCGGCGTTGTGATCTCGCCCGCGGGATACATCGTCACCAACAACCACGTGGTCGAAGGCGCCACCGATATCCGCGTCACCACCAGTGACCGCAGAGTTCTCAAGGCCAAGCTGATCGGCACCGATCCCCTGACCGATCTGGCGGTGATCAAGGTGGACGCCACCGATATGCCCAGCGTGCCCTGGGGAAACTCCTCCGAAGTGCGGCCGGGTGAAACCGTGCTGGCTTTCGGCAATCCCTTTGGAATGCGCTTCACCGTGACCCGTGGAATTGTCAGCGCCATCAACCGGCCCAATCCGGACTCCGACGATCCGCGTAAGCCCGGCCAGTTCATCCAGACCGACGCTGCCATCAATCAGGGCAACTCCGGCGGACCGCTGGTGGACGCGCGCGGCGAAGTCATCGGCATCAACACCTTCCTGATCTCTCCCTCAGGCAGTTTTGCTGGAATGGGATTCGCCATTCCCTCGCAGATCGCGGAGCCCACGGTGGAGACGCTGATCCGCGATGGCAAGGTTGAGCACAGCCACATCGGCATCGGCATCACCGACGTGACTCCGGAGAACGCCAAGTTCTTCAACGATTCGCGGGCTACGGGAGCGGTAATCACGCAAGTGGAGCCGGATTCGCCGGGCGCCAGGGCGGGTTTGCAGATCGGCGACGTGATCACTGAGATGAACGGCAAGACAGTGACCGACGCCGGCGAGTTGCAGGCGCTGGTGGCCGAGATGCGTCCTGGAACCAAGATCACACTCAAGGTGCTGCGTGACGGCAAGAGCATGAGCGCGCCGCTAACGCTCGAAGCCATGAACGGCCACGGCGCCGAAGCCGGCAATTCCGGCCAGGGCACCGGCAAGATGCGCTGGGGCCTGGGCGTGGATGACCTGAGTCCAGACGTGCGCCAGCAGATGAATATTCCGGGCGACGTGCACGGAGCAGTGATCGAGCATGTGCAGCCGGGAAGCTCGGCCGACAACGCCGGATTGCGCTCCGGCGATGTGATCCTGGAAGTGGACCGCCACAAGGTGAGCGATGCCGCTGACGTGCAGAAAGACCTCGGCAGCGTGCCCAACGGCCAGGATGCCCTGGTGCTGGTGTGGTCGAATGGTGGCAACAGCTTCCGGGTGCTGCACTCGCCTGAAGGCCAAGGCTCGTAACCGCGAGACCATGGCGAATGACGAAGGGCGCGACCCAACCCGGCCGCGCCCTCCGCGTTCTTTGCGGATCTTCTTGGCGTCCTCGGCAATTTAAGGTCTTTGCCGCCCGCAAAATCAAAATCTGAAAACGCCGAGGGCGCGAAGAAAATCCGCCGAGGACGCAGAGGGTTTGCAGGCTGCGCGGTTTGACCCACCTGCAGCCACGGCCTATACTTTTTGCATCCTACAAATCAAGTCACCGCCGTCCGCTGCGGCGATGCTTCCTTTCAACCTTCCAATCAGAAAGGAGCATATTGATGTTTTCGCGTGTCGTGGAACTGAAGAGCAAACCCGGCAAATCGCAGGAACTCTCCAACGCCATCAACGAAAAGGCCTTACCCATCCTGAAGAGACAAAACGGCTTTGTGGAAGTAATCGTGCTGATTTCAAACGCAGAGCCCGATCGTGTGTTAACCCTCAGTCTCTGGAGGAGCCGGGAAGATGCTGAGCGCTTTCACCGCGAGCAATATCAGAATGTCGGTGAGACGCTTCGTTCTTTGCTGGCCACCGAACCCTCGATCCGTACCTTCGACGTTCATGCATCCAGCGGGCTCAAGGCTGTTGCCGGCCGCGCTGCCTGACGCAATCCTGACTTGCGCGCGGCGGGCGGGCCCTACGAGGCCGGTTCGCGCGGCGCTCTTTTTCCTAAAGGAGAAATAATCTATGGCTTCGAAAAATGTAGAAACGGTTCGTGCTGCGCACGATAGCTGGAACAAGCGCGACTTTACGAGCCTCGTCCGCAACACGGCTGAGAACCTGGTGTACACCGATCACGCGCAAAACCGCACCATGAACAGCCGCGACAAATTCCGCGAGTGGACCGAGTCCTGGGCCAAAACCTTCGCGGATGGGCGAATCATCAAACCGGATTACATCGACGCCGGCGATTTTGTGATCGCCCGCTTCACTGTCGAAGGCACCAACGACGGCTCCCTTGGCTCCCTTAAGCCCACCGGGCGGCGGGTTTCCCTGCCGTTCTGTGAAATTATTCACTTCGATAAGCAGGGAAAAATAATTTCGGGCGGCTGCTACTACGATCAGTACACTCTCCTGACGCAACTCGGGCACGTCCAACAGTTGATGGCCGCGTGATCCCAGGCTTATGAGGAAAAGGCGCGCCGCCACGGCGCGCCTTTTCTGCAGGCTGTCATCCAGAACGAAGCGAAGGATCCCATACCAGCGTCAAACTGCCGCGACACTGCGAGGCATTCTCTCCGCGCCGGCAGACAGAGCGTGGAGAAATGCCTGGCAGCGCTCGAGAAACTCGACGCTGGTGTGGGGTCCTTCGCTTCGCTCTGGATGACAGATGTTATGTATGTACATATATGCAAATATAACCCCTCCCATCCCGCTAAGTGCTCAGACCCAGCGCTAGGGTTTGCGAGCCGGCGTTTCTCTTGCTACTCGCGTCGTCGGGCGCTACGGTCGGGGCCGGCGCTAGGGTTCCGCCTATGAATCGGTGAACAGTTGCCCGCTGGGATGGCCTTTCGCCAGGGATGGCGGCCCGCTCGGGTCGGTGAAGTCCTTGGTCCAGTGCCAGTTTCTGATTTCGGGCATATCCTCCAGGTGCTCGCGAATGTACACGTTGTGTTCGTAGAGCTTGAGGTTGAAGGCGTCGATCACGTCAGAGACGCTGGAACGCAGCCGGGGAATGTATTTGAGCGCATCCACCGCCAGGTGGTAGCGGCTGATCTTGTTGAGGACCACCATATCGAAGGGAGTGGTGGTGCTACCTTTGTCGATGAAGCCGCGCACGTGGAAGCGGCCCTCGTTGGCGCGCCCGTGCACCATGCTGTGGATGGCCCAGCGATAGCCGTGATGAGCAAAGATGACGGGCGTGTTCTGGGTGAAGAGCGCTTCGAAAGAAATGTTGTCCATCCCGTGGGGATGATCGGTCGGACTCATAAGCACGCTGATATCGACTACGTTGACCACGCGCAGCTTGATGCCGGGCACATGCTTCTGCAACAGCCACGAAGCTGCCACGGTTTCCAGAGTGGGGACATCTCCGACGCAGGCCAGAATCACGTCGGGCGTGGTGCCGCCGTCGTTAGAGGCGAAATCCCATACTGAGGCGCCGCGCGAGCAATGGGCTACGGCTTCCTCCATGTTGAGCCATTGCAATTCGGGCTGCTTTCCGCATGTAACGACGTTTACGTAGTTACGGCTGCGCAGGCAGTGGTCGAAAACGCTGAGCAGGGTATTGGTATCGGGAGGATAGTACACGCGAATGATTTCGCTGCGGCGAGCGAGGGCGTTATCCACAAAGCCCGGCGCCTGGTGGCTGAAGCCGTTGTGATCATTGCGCCAGGCGTGGCTGGTGAGAAAAACATTCAGCGAAGCCAGCGGCTTGCGCCAGGGCAACTCGCGGCACTGCTCCAGCCATTTGGCGTGCTGCGTCACCATGGAGTCCACCACCTGGGCGAAAGCCTCATAGGACGTGAACACTCCGTGGCGGCCGGTGAGCAGGTAGCCTTCGAGCCAGCCTTCGCAGCAATGCTCGCTCAGCACTTCCATCACCCGGCCGCCGGGGCTGACGTGGTCGTCGAGCGGAATGATTTCGCCGGTGCTGCAGCGGTCGGTGACTTCGAACACGGCGTTCAAGCGGTTGGAGTTGGTTTCGTCGGGACAGAAGAGCCGGAAGTTGTTGGGATGCGTCTTAATCACATCGCGGAAAAACTCGCCCAGCTTGCGAGGAGCCTCCGCGGCGACAGTTCCCGGGCTGGGCACGTCGAGCGCGTAGTTGGCAAAGTCGGGAAGATCGAGGCCGTCGAGCAGGCGACCGCCGTTCACATGCGGATTGGCGCCCATCCGCAGATCGCCGCGGGGCGCGAGTTCGGCGAGTTCGGGCACAAGGCGACCGTTTTGATCGAAAAGATTTTCCGGTTGATAGCTCTTCATCCAGGCTTCGAGCAGCTTCATGTGCTCGGGGTTTTCGCGGACGTTGGCCAGGGGAACCTGATGGGCGCGGAAGGTGCCTTCGATGGGCACGCCATCGACCACTTTCGGCCCAGTCCATCCCTTGGGCGTCCGCAGGATGATCATGGGCCAGACCGGCTTTTGATCCGGGCCGCGGTCGCGGGCGTGGTCCTGGATGGAGCGGATTCCGTCGTAGCATTCATCCAGCGCCTGGGCGAGGAGTTGGTGCACGCTGGCGGGATCGTCGCCTTCGACGAAGTGCGGTTCGTAGCCGTGCCCTCGGTAGAGCGCCATGAGATCTTCGTCGTGAGTGCGACCTTCGACGGTAGGCCCCGAGATCTTGTAGCCGTTGAGATGAAGGATGGGCAGCACCGCGCCGTCGCGGCGCGGGTTGAGAAACCTTACGCCCTTCCAGCTTCCTTCGAGGGGACAGGTTTCGGCTTCGCCATCGCCCACCACGCAGGCTACGATCAGATCGGGGTTATCGAAGGCGGCGCCGAAGGCGTGCACCAGTGCGTAGCCGAGTTCGCCGCCTTCGTGCATGGAGTTGGGCACGTGCGGGCCGCAGTGGCTGGGCACGCCGCGGGGAGTGGAGAATTCGCGGAACAGCAGGCGCATGCCGTTGGCGTCCTGCGTGACCTCGGGGTGAACTTCGGAGTACGTGCCTTCCAGGTACGAGTGCGCGTTCAGCGAGGGGCCGCCGTGGCCCGGGCCGGAGATATAGATCACGTCAGCGTGGTGCTCTTTGATCAGGCGGTTGAGGTGGACGTAAATAAAATTCTGCCCGGCCGAAGTTCCCCAGTGGCCGAGCAGGCGCGGCTTGATCTGCTCCGGCTTGAGCGGCTCTTTGAGCAGGGGATTGTCGCTCAAGTAGATTTGGCCGACCGTCAGATAGTTGGCGGCCTGCCAGTAGCGCTGCATGCGGTCGAGCATCTGCGGGGAAAGCGGGCCCTCGACCGCGCTCTTGCGAACCGCGCCGGATCTTTTTTTCTCGATGGCGGTGGAGAGGGCGGCATCGAATTCGAAGGTCTCCGCGGGCGAAACAGCGGTTTGCGATGGGGAAACTTGTTTGCCGCGCGGTTGCGGGGACTCTTCCGGGCTGCGTCTCGTCTTGCTCACTCTCACTGCTTTGGTTGCCATGGCAATTCCTTTCCTACCGGTTATGGCCTACGAGCCTGGCCGTGTGGCGGGCGATCATCAGTTCTTCATTGGTTTTGACGACGCGAACTCTTACCTGGCTGTCTTTTGCGGAAATTACCGGCGCGTTACCACGATTGCCGGCGGGATCGAGCTTGATCCCGAGAAAATCGAGGCCGGAGCAGATGCTCTGGCGTACCGCGGGCGCGTGCTCGCCGATGCCCGCGGTAAAGACTAAAATGTCCAGCCCGCCAAGGGCGGCGGCATAAGCGCCGAGATATTTCTTGGCACGATTGCAGAAGAGCTCTACGGCGAGGGCGGCGTGCGGGTCGTTTTCCTCGCGCTCGAGCAAATCCTGCATGTCCTCGCTGATGCCGGAAATTCCCAGCAACCCCGATTCCTTGTTGAGCAATCGGTTGACGGCATGCGCGGTCATCTTTTCTTCTTCCATCAGATACAGCAGGGCGCCGGGATCGATATCGCCGCAGCGCGTGCCCATGAGCAAGCCGGCGGTGGGGGTGAAACCCATACTGGTGTCCACGCTGCGGCCGTGGTGAATCGCCGCCATGCTGGCGCCGTTGCCCAGGTGAGCGATCACCACGCGGCCGGCGGCCAGGCGGCCTTCCAGGCGGCACAATTCCGACATCACGTATTCGTAAGAAAGTCCGTGAAAACCGTAGCGCTGAACGCCCTGGTCGTAAAAACGAAGAGGCAAGGGACAAATCCGCGCAACCTGCGGCATCTGGCGATGAAACGAAGTATCGAAGCATGCCACTTGAGGCAACGACGGATGCTCGCGCGCCACCGCCTCGATGGCGGCAATCGCCTGCGGGAGGTGGTCGGGATCGATCGGCACCAGTTCCTGCAGTGCCGACATCAGTTCCGGAGTGACTGCCTGCGGTTCAGTAAAGTGCGGACCGCCGTGAACCACGCGATGGCCGATGGCGTCGAATTTATGGTTTTCATCGCGCAGCCATGCCAGGGAGGAACTCAGCGCGGCCGCATGGTCGGGGAGATCAATGTCACGATCGACAAGCACCTGGCTTTGAGAATTGACGGCGCGCATGTGCCCGCCCGGAATTCCGATGCGGCGCACTTCGAGCGAGAGGACAGCTTCCTCTGTTTCGCCGATCTGGTACAGCGACACCTTCAGGCTGGATGAGCCGCTGTTGATCGCCAGAATTCGCTGTCGCGCATCCTGCGCCATTGGGATACCTGGAGAGAAGGCTTGCTGATTAACGATTGGTTGACTGTTTGAGCGATCGTGCCGCGGGGGTCCGGTGAATCAATCCCGTGGGTTTACTTTACTTTCTACTCTCACAAGTTTACGAAATTCAGCTTGATTACGAAACCACGTCGGGCGCGCGATGCGCCGAAAGGCCGATTTTTGCGAGCAAACTTTTTTCCCGGGAATCGAAGATACGATAGGCCGCCAGCTTGATGCGGTCGTTCACCAGGAACCAGGCCAGGGCGTATCCCCAGACGACGAGCGCCCAGCGCCATCCGATCGGGGCCATGAACACGCCATAGACAGCGATGAGGGTGGCCAGGAGCTGGGTACCGCCCACCGCGAGCAGAAGTATGGTTGCCGGCCGAATGGTCCAGAAGGCACGCCGGGTGCGGGTTACGAAGATGGTGAGATGGCCGGCGACGGAAAGCTTGAGATACATGAATGATTGAATAGCATCTCGCCCCAGGTGGAACACGCGTTCTCCCAGATAGAAAAGGCCGAACGAAGCCACGACTCCCGCGATGCCAAGAATAGTGGAGATGCCGAGCACTACCGGCATGTTCCAGGACTCGGGATGATTGGCGTAACGCACGCGATCGTAAGCGATGGATAGAATCGCGCCGTCATTGAGGATGGCCAGCAAAACGATCATGACCGCGGTAACGGGATAAAAGTTGAAGGCCAGAATCGACAGCGTCATGAAGAAAAGCACGCGGATGGTTTCCGCGATGCGATAGATCGAGTAGCTGTTCATGCGCTGGAACATCTTGCGGCTCTCTTTGATCGAGTCAACGATCACGGACAAGCCGGGGTTGAGAAGGGCGATATCGGCGGCGGCGCGGGCCGCATCGGTGGCTCCGGAGACGGCGATTCCGGCGTTGGCCAGCTTGAGCGCGGGAGCGTCGTTCACGCCGTCGCCGGTCATGCCGACGATGTGCCCCGCCTTCTGCAGAACATCGACGATGTGAAACTTGTGTTCGGGGAATACCTGCGCGAAGCCGTCGGCCTGCTCAATGGACTGCGCCAATTGGCCTGCCTGGTAGTGTTTGGTCTCGGCGAGTGTAGAGGCATTCAGAATGTTCTGGCCCAGGCCGAGCTGGCGGGCCATTTCCTTCGCGATGGCAAGCTGATCGCCGGTGACCATCTTTACCTCAATGCCCATTTCTGTGGCGGTGGCGATGGTTTCTTTGGAATCTACGCGCGGCGGATCGAACAAGGGCAGCACGCCGAGAAAGCGCCATTGGCCGTTCTCGACGCTGCGGGCGACGCCCAGCGAGCGGAAGCCGCGGGCGGCGAATTCGTTCACCGCTTTTTCGGCCTTTGCCCGCACGTCGAGCGTATTGGCCGCGAGGTCGAGAATCACCTGGGCTGCTCCTTTGGTGACGCGGTACGTCGCGTTGTCCGGGCCGACCACCGTTGCCTCGGTGCGCTTGTGCACGGGATCGAAGGGCTGGAAGTGGGTCACGCGATAGGAATCGAGAACGCGCTTGTCCTTCAATCCGCCGAGAACGGCGAGGTCGATGGGATCCTGATTTTCCGCGCGGCTGGCCAGCGAGGCGGCGAGAACCACGTCTTCCGGGTGTGTGGTTCCCACGCAGAAGGGTTCGCCCATGGTGAGCTTGTTTTGGGTGAGGGTTCCGGTTTTGTCGGAGCAGAGAACGTCGATTCCCGCCAGCTCTTCCATCGCCGCTAGATGAGTGACTATGGCCTTCTTGCGCGCCAGGGTACGCGCGCCAACCGCCATGGTGACCGAGAGCACCGCGGGCATAGCGACCGGGACGGCGGCCACGGTGAGCACCAGCGCGAACTGCAGCGTGGTGAGCATGTGGTCGCCGCGAAACAGTGCGACTCCGAGTATCAACGTCACCAGGCCGACGGCGATCAGGATGAGGTAGTCGCCGATCTTGAGCACGGCGCGCTGGAAGTGGCTGACGGTGTGGGCGGACTGCACCAGGTGGGCGGTTTTGCCGAAGTAGGTCTTGGGCCCGGTGGCGTACACCAGGGCGTCGATCTCACCCTGCTTGAGAACCGACCCCGAGTAAACCGCGTCGCCGGGCTTGCGGCTTACGGGCAGGGATTCTCCGGTCAGCGCCGATTGATCCACCTCTACCGGATCGCCTTCCAGCAGGCGCGCGTCGGCGGGGATGATGTCGCCGATGCGCAGTCGCATCAAATCGCCGGGGACAAGTTCGCGGGCGGGGATGGCGGTCCACTGGCCGTCGCGCTTCACCCGCGCCTGCAAGGCAAGCGTGGCTTTGAGCGCGGCGATGGCGTTGCCCGCCTGAAACTCTTCCCAGAAGCCCACGCCAGCGTTCATCAGAAGCAGCGCGAGAATGATGACGAAGTCCTCCCAATGGCGGACCAGCGCGGAAAGAACGGCGGCGACCTCGATCATCCAGGGGATGGGGCCCCAGAAATAGGAAAGGAATTTCAGCAGGGGATTGGTCTTGCTCTCAGGCAGTTCATTGAAGCCGTATTGCGCGATGCGGCTCTTGGCCTCGGCGCCAGTCAGGCCATCTGCCGGAGCGTGCAGACTGGCGCGCAGGTCAGTCAGGCTCAGGGATGCCAGGTTTTCTTTTCCACCCGGTGACGGGGGCGCGCTGGGTCGTGAGGCAGGGAGCTTGGGGCTGGCCGCCATATATCTTCCTCCGGCCACCGGCATCACGCGGGTTGTAGAGCAGGGGAGCTGGTCCTTCCGCGTTCATGCCGGGCGGCTACATTGGTGATACCTCCACTTGGTTGAGTTGGTTGCGACCGAGTTAGCGAATTGCCGGCAAAGGCCGGCTGCGAGAAGCGATTCTCAGAAAGTTAGATGCCCGCTAAGGCTGTTTCGTACGCTACGCGAGCGGCTTTCGCCGAAAATGCTACCACCCCAACCAGATTAAAGGGACGAGGCCCACGGCCGCAAGCGCGGTGAGGAATGCGAAGCTCTGCACGCCGGTCTTGCGGTCGGCGAGGCTGTAGGCGTAGATGCCTTTCACGAAGTTGTTGCTGGCGGCGGCGATCAGCACGGCGGCGGCGGCGACTTTCAGCGGGGTCACGGTTCCCCCGGCCTGGGTCATGCCCATGATGAAGGGATCGACGTCGGTGACACCCATGATGGCGGCGAGGGTGTTGACGCCGGCGCGTCCCAGATAAGTGACCGCGAGCTGAGTGGCGACGAGCATGATGAGGAACAGGCCGGCGAAGAGAAAGGCGGCGATCAGCTCGAGAGGATTTCTGGGTTGGAACTCGCGCTGCACAGCTTGCGCGCTGGGATCGGCGCGGCGCGTCCAGAGCCAGCCGCCACCGATGGCCGCGGCTGCCATCAGCAGAAAGGGCAGCGCCAGCAGGGCCATAAGCTGGCGGTTAAAAAGGGCGAGCAGAGCGGCGAGGCGGAGATACATGACCCCGGAGGCGATGAGAATGCCTCCCGAGAAAAGATGAGGATGCTGCTCGCGGGCGGCGCGGCGGGCCATCACCACCGTGGTGACGGTGGAGGAATAAGCGCCGCCGAGCAGCGCACCCAGAACCACGCCGCCACGCTGTTTGGCGAGTTTCTGCAGCACGTAACTGCCATAGGAGATAGCGCTCACTGCGACCACCACCAGCCAGGTCTTGAAGGGGTTGATGTGGAAGCGGCCCATTTCCTGGTTTGGCAGGACGGGGAGGATGACGCCCGTCAAGAGCAGAAACTTGGCGAAGGTCAGAATTTCCTGCGAAGGAATGCGAACAGCGAGCTTTTCCAGGGCGGTTTTGAGGTCAAGCAGGAGCAGGCTGGCGACGCTCAGCGTAGTGGCAATCCAGAAATGCCCGTAGTAAACCAGGGCCCCGACCAAAAATGTTGCGAGGCCGGACATTTCCGAGGTTACGCCGGCGGTCTGCGAGGTCGAGATCTTGTGCCAGTAGGAGATGAGCAAAAACCCGGCGACCACGAGGAATCCGATGGTCAGCGGCAGCAGTTGCGTGCCCGAAATGAGGGCGATGGAATAGCCGATCAGGCCGATGATGGGGAAGGTACGGACGCCGCCGAAGGAGTAGGCCCCGGCCGTGGCTTTGTGCTCTTCCCGCTCCAGTCCCACCAGGAAAGACAGGAACAGCACCAGGACGATCTTGACGCCCTCGGGGGGAAGTCGCTGGTAGAGTTCCACTTGAATGTTTGGCCTCCGGGCGAAAGTCGGCAGAGAATTCTACACCGCCATAGGTATTGGGTTGCGAGTGTACCTTGCCGCCGGCGGTTGAACATCGTAAAACGCCTAAGTTCGCCGAGAACATCCGCCGGGTGCGCCGAGGTTTGCAATAGAATCCTTGGGACACGAGGCGCTCACCAACCAAGGGGGACGCGCCATGACTTTCAGAACAGACTCTGATCGGACTCGCTTCAGCGCGCGAGTCGCAGTCGTCTTCTGCCTCATTGTCTTCCTGGCGGTTGCGGGCGCCTCGCTCGCCTCGGGCGCTGCGCGTAAGCCAAAGCCAAAGCCGGAGGTGGAGCCGCAAGCCGCTCCGCCGGTGGCGCTGGCTCCGGTGACGGTGAACGGCAAGACGCTGTTCGAGGTGCAGGGGGTTCTTTCTTTTCCGGCGCAGGCACGGGCGGCAGCAATCAACACGCGAATCAAGGACTTGTCAAAGGACGCGATGTTCCGGCCCGAGTCGCTGGCGGTGGCGGATTCACAGGCGGCCACTGACATCGTGGCCGGCGACCTGATCGTGATGAGCGTGACCGACCAGGACGCGGAACTGGCGGGCAAGCCGCGCCAGGACCTGGCCAACGAATATGCCGGCGACATTCGCTCGGCGATGTCTGCATTGCGCTATGAACACAGCCTGAAAAGCCTTCTCCTGGGCGGAGTTTACGCTCTTATCTGCACGACAGTTCTGGTGCTGATCCTGCGCTCTCTGGCGTTTTTGTTTCCCAAGCTTTACGGAAAGATCGACTCCTGGCGCGGCACGCTCATCCCCTCGTTGCGGATTCAGAGATTTGAACTACTGCCCTCGGGCCGGATTGCTGATTTTGCCATCGGCAGCGCCAAGCTGTTGCGTTTTTCCCTGGTGGTGCTGGCTTTGTATATCTATGCCTCGCTGGTGCTGGGCTTTTTCCCCTGGACGCAGGGGTATGCGCGCGTGCTGGTGGGCTACACACTCTCTCCGCTGAAGCTGGTGGGCCAGGCGGTGGTGCAATACCTGCCGAACCTCTTCTTCATCGGCGTGATCCTGGTGATTTCTTTCTATTTCACGAAGTTCGTTCGCATTATCTTCGCGGAAGTCAGCAAGCAGACGATTGCGATTTCAGGTTTTTACCCGGAGTGGGCTGAGCCGACGTACAAAATCGTCCGCTTCCTGATATTCACCCTCACCGTGATCGTGATTTTTCCTTACCTGCCGGGATCGCGCTCGCCGGCGTTCCAGGGGATTTCGATCTTTCTGGGGGTGCTGTTTTCTTTGGGATCAACGTCCGCGGTGGCCAACGTGGTAGCGGGAGTCATCCTGACATACATGCGGGCGTTCCGGCTGGGCGACCGGGTGAAGATCGCCGACACGGTGGGAGACGTGATTGAAAAGACGCTGCTGGTGACGCGCGTGCGTACGATCAAGAATGTAGAAATTACGATCACCAACGCCATGGTGCTGAACAGCCACATCATCAACTACAGCGCTTCCACTCGCGAGGGAGGATTGATTCTGCACACCCAGGTGACCATCGGCTACGACGCCCCGTGGCGGACGGTGCATCAGCTTTTGATCGATGCGGCGCTGGCGACTGCGGATGTTCTCCCGGAGCCGAAGCCGTTCGTGTTTCAGACCGCGCTCGACGATTTCTACGTGCACTACGAAGTCAATGCTTTCACCGACCGGCCCAGCCGGATGGCGAAAATTTATTCTGACCTCCACCAGAATATCCAGGACAAGTTTAATGAGGCTGGCGTGGAGATCATGTCGTCACACTATTCGTCGGTGCGGGATGGCAATCAAACTACGGTGCCTGAGAGCTACTTGCCGAAGGAATACGTGGCGCCTTCGTTCCGGCTCGGCATTCTTGACCATCTCATGGGCAACATCCCCGGAGCCCAACCGCCTGGCGAGTGATTTGCCATTCGTCAGCCACGCCAGGCGGCGAATATCACTGCCTGGGAGCAGCCGCCGGCGGCTCCGCGCCGGCCAGGGGAATCGGCATCGCGACCGACCGGAGATGCAGGTCCCGTTGAGGAAATGGAATTTCGATTCCATGCTCGCTGAAGATGCGGAAGATGGAAAAGTACAGGTCGCTCTTAAGCTTCAGCGGGGTCTGCACCTGGTTGATGGTGAAGACCCGCAGCAGGAAGTTCAGCGAGCTGTCGCCGAAGCCCTGAAAGATGACTTCGGGAGCGGGATCGGGGAGAACATCGGGATGCTGGCGCGCGGCTTCAAGCAGGAGTTCGCGGACCTTTTCCGGATCGCTGGAATACGAGACGCCCACGGGGATGGAAAATCTTACGGAGCGGTCGTTGGCGGTCCAGTTGGTGACCTGGGCGGTGACGAACTCGGAGTTGGGCACGATGATGATTTC
>DATJXG010000311.1:0-13733 GCA_035500455.1 Terriglobales bacterium
ATGGCAGCGACCGCCTGCAGCTCACCTATTCCACGGCGGCGACTCTGCCGCGCTGGTCTCCCGATGGCAGCAAGATCGCCTTTGTCTCCGCAGTGTGGGGAAAGCCGTGGAAGATTTTCATCGTCTCGGCGCAGGGCGGCACGCCGCAGGAAGTGGTGGAGGAGAACCGCAACGAAGTGGACGCGGACTGGTCGCCGGATGGAAATCAACTGGTGTTTGGCCGCGACTCTCAGCTGTCCGACACCGAGTCGCTTCAGATCCAGCTGTTCGACCTCCGCACCGGCCAGCTCTCAGCCATTCCCGGATCTGACGGGCTCTTCAGTCCGCGCTGGTCGCCGGATGGGCGCTATCTGGCGGCGCAGTCTTCCGACTCCCGCTTGATCGAACTCTTCGATTTTCAAAACGGCCAGTGGTCCACATGGTTTGAGGCGACCGAGGGCTCCGTAGGCTATCCCACATGGGCAAATGACAGCCAGTCACTCTACTTCACCACCTTCCAGACCAGCCAACCGTCCTTGCAGCGGATTCGGCTGGGCCAGAGCCGTCCCGAGATGGTGGTGGATTTCACCGGCCTCCGCCGCTATGGCCAGAAATGGGGCGTATGGACGGGCGTAACCCCGCAGGGCGATGGTCTGGTCGTGCGCGATGTGAGCACCCAGGAAATCTATGCCCTGGATGTGGACCTGCCGTAGCTGCCTTAATCCAATGCAGGACGGCTGGCGGCTCCTCTCTGAGATAGCCCGATTGGGCCATTCCCCGGAACGCGCCGCATTGCTAGATTGTGCTTGAGCAGTTTTCGGGGGAGGGCTGTTCGACGAACGTCCCACGACTCTTTGAGTCTGGGGCGTTTTGTTTTGGGGCGTCCGCCACCCCTATTGCTGGCTTCAACCTTCCATATCCAAGCCGCCTACGAGATTGCCTATAACCCCGCTTCGCTTTGCGCGAAGTGAACCGGCGTCCCTAAGCGTGGTCTATCATTACGATGCATGGGACACCCAATTAAGGTCGATAACAGCCGGCCAGCCACAGTGCGGGACACCGCCCGGACGCTTGGAGTCTCCAAGGCGCGCACCGATGAACTCGTTCGAGAAGTACGACGAATGGTTTACCGGGACACAGCGACTGGGCGATTCGTAATCCGGGCTGGGAAACTGAGAAAGACCGCTTCCAGCGGCTCCCGCAATGCCAGCACGAAGGTCCACAACGCGAACTCGAAGGCCGCCAAAGCCTCGCGTTAGTCCGGGATCGGTATCCTCAACCTCCCGTATGACGCGGGCTTCGAGAATCTCCTGCTGGCTTACATTGCCGCCATCAGTTCCTTCGGATTGACTCCTCGCGCAACTTTGGAAATACCCTTTGGCCAGCGCCGCCTTGACCGCATCCTCACCCTGATTCAGCAATCCCAATATTCGATCCATGATCTCTCACGGGTACAACTCGACCGCCGGCTGCCTAGAACGCCCCGCTTCAACATGGCGTTTGAACTGGGGATTACCGTGGCGTTGGAGAAAACTGTGCTTCGGGATCACGCCTGGGTGGTTTGCGAATCCGTGCGATATCGCATCAGTAAGTCTTTGAGTGATCTGGACGGTACGGATGCCTATATTCACGATGGAACGATCAAGGCGTGTTTCGCGAGGTGGGGAACGCCTTCGTGGGAAGCAATCGCCAACCGACAGTCACCGAAATGATGCAGATTTACCGGGTACTCCGAGCACAATTCAGGCAGATCTTGCGAAGAGCTGGAGCGCGAGATGCGTTCAATGCAAGAGTATTTAAGGAACTCTGCGTCTTAGCCAGTACCGCCGCGGATGAATTATCGATTTAGCAGGCCGCGTTTACGACCGCAGTTTTCCTGAATGCATAACTTCTCAGGCCGATAACGTCGCGCGGCGGCGGAACTACCTTGCATCCCCTGGGTCCTTCACCCTCTGCATCAACACCGCCGCCACCACCATGAACCCACCCCCCGCCACCACGGCCGCAACCCGGTTGTTATTCAGCAGGTGATTCATAATCCAGCCAAAGAACAGCGAAGCCAGAATCTCCGGAATCACAATAAAGAAGTTGAAAATTCCCATGTACACTCCAACCCGCGCCGCCGGCAGTGACGCCGCCAGCACGGCGTAAGGCATGGCCAGCGTGCTGGCCCAGGCAATGCCCACACCCGCCATGGGCAAAAGCAGCAGATATTTCTCGTGAATCATCAGCACTGAGATCAACCCCGCGCCGCCGCACAGCAGGCAGAGGCTGTGGGCATGCTTCCGCCCGACCGCCCGCGCCAGCCCCGGAAGCACGAATGAAAAGAAGAAGCACACCGCGGAATACGCCGCAAAACAGATTCCTCCCCACTCGATGCCAGCGCTGTAGATGGGCGAGTTCTGGTCGGGCGCGGCAAACACGTTGCGCGCCACCGCCACCGGAAAGTACAGCCACATGCAGAACAGCCCCAGCCAGGTAAGCAACTGCACCGGCGCCAGCTGCCGCATAGTCTGCGGCATGGCGGCGATCGCCGCAAAAATCTCCCGCGCATTTTCCCCCAGTCCTTTCCGCTGCGATTTTGCACGGCGGAAAGCTTCCAGATCATCCGGCGGATACTCGCTGGTCGTAAAGATCGTCCACAAAACCGCGCCCAGAAACGCCGCGGCCCCCAGATAAAACGAAAGCCGTACCGTATAAGGAATGGCTTGGACCTGGCCCGCCGCCTCCTGGGCGTGAAACAAATTCGTCAGCAGCCACGGCAGCGCCGAAGCCACCACCGCTCCCAACCCGATAAACAGGCTCTGCATGGCGAAGCCGCTGGTGCGCTGGCTCTCCGGCAGCAGATCGGCGACGAACGCCCGGAACGGCTCCATGCTGATGTTGATGGAAGCGTCCAGCACCCACAGCAGCCCCGCGGCCATCCACAGCGCCGAGCAGCGCGGCATCAGCACCAGCGCCAGCGAACTCAGAATCGCTCCCGCCAGAAAATACGGCCGCCTCCTCCCCAGCCGCCCCCAGGTGCGATCACTCGCGTGCCCGATGATGGGCTGCACGATCAATCCCGTAAGCGGCGCCGCGAGCCACAGGATGGGAATCTGGTCCGCCCGTGCTCCCAGGTATTCGTAGATGGCGCTCATGTTGGCCATCTGCAGGGCCCAGCCAAACTGGATCCCCAGAAACCCAAAACTCATGTTCCAGATCTGCCAGAAACTCCGTGGCGGCTTGTCCATAGGTCAACTCGCGGGTAACGCGCAAACGCGCGCAGCATTATCTCCAACCCGAACTGATTTGTCTCTGAAAGTTTTCCAGCCAGCAAACCCATGCAGGGAGGGGCTTGCCAAGCCTGCCCTGAGAGACTTTTTGTGGTTCAACGACAATTAGGTCCTGTCATCCTGAGCGGAGCGAAGGACCCCATGCACGCCTCGAGCGGCAGAGACCCCGCCAGGCATTTCCTCGGTGCTCCATCCGGCGCGCACAAGAGAATGCCTCGAAGCGCCGCCGCAGATCGACGCGGACGTGGGGTGCTTCGCTTCGATCAGCATGACAGTTCAGTTGAGTCTCCTGGCAAAAAGTCACACACTCTGAACGAAGAGCAAGGGTCCAGCGAGCGAAGCCAGCCTAGCGCCACGCTATACCCAACTAAGCATTCCCCAAGTTTCCCCCCGCAGTTACTCCCGTCACCCCAAACCCCCTATAGTCCGCGCCCATGGCGCCGATGGCAAGGGTAGGCCGCAATCGGCCCGGGGGAGACGTGTCACTGCTCGTCTTCTCCAGTCAGGTTTCAGAGGAGTTTATGCGCCGTATTATCTTTTTCTTATTCTTTCAAGCTCTGTTCCTTACTACTTTCCTGATTCCCGCAACCGCCCAGTCCTACGACGAGTCCACCAGCCCCCTGCTCGCCCACCCTCGCGACCGCGTCACCGCCACCGTCGATGAACAGCGCCGCATCCTGCTTCCCGGCAACCGCCACCCCCTGGCCCGCGCCGAGTATGACCGCGGCGCGGTGCTCTCCTCCTTCCGCATGGACCACATGATCCTCACCCTCAAGCCTGACCCCGCCCAGCAGCAGGCGCTCGACGAATTAGTCGCCGCCCAGCACGATCCCGACTCGCCTTACTATCATCAGTGGCTCACCCCCCAGAGCTACGGAGAACAGTTCGGAATTTCCGAGGATGACTTGGCGCAGGTCACCGCCTGGCTGCAGGAACATGGCATGACCATCAATGAAGTCACCGCCGGCCGCCGCGCCATCGTCTTCAGCGGCACCGCCGGCCAGGTCGGCGCCGCCTTCCACACCCAGATTCACAGCTATCGCATCGGCGCCGCGCTTCACCACGCCAACTCTACCGATCCCGAAATTCCCCAGGCCCTGGCCGGCGTGGTGGGTGGCGTCGTCTCGCTGCACGACTTCCGCACTCAGGCCCAGCACCGTCCCTTCGTTCAACTCAACCGGCCGGCGCCGTCGTTCACCAGCGGCGGCAGCCATTACCTCGCCCCCGCCGATTTCGCCACCATCTACAACCTGGGGCCGCTCTATCAGCAATCCATCACCGGAACAGGACAAAGTGTCGCCATCGTCGGCCGCATCAATATCAACCTCTCAGACGTGCGCACCTTCCGCAGTTCCTTCGGCCTTCCCGCCAACGATCCCCAGATCATCGTCAATGGTACCGACCCCGGAATCTGGGATTCCGGCGAAGAAGTCGAGGCCGATCTCGACGTGGAATGGTCGGGCGCGGTAGCTAAAAACGCCGCCATCAAGTTCGTTGTCTCGGCTTCCACCTACTCCAGCGACGGCGTCTATCTTTCCGCCCAGTACATCGTCAACCACAACCTGGCGCCGGTCATGAGCACGAGCTTTGGCGCGTGTGAAGCCGCGCTCGGCGCCTCGGGCAACAGTTTTATCAATTCCCTCTGGCAGCAGGCGGCGGCCGAAGGCATTACCGTTTTCGTCTCCTCCGGAGACAGCGGGGCCGCGGGCTGCGACAGTTCTTCCGCCACCACCGCAACTCATGGGCTCGGCATCAACGGACTCTGCTCCAGCCCTTACAGTGTTTGCGTCGGAGGTACCCAGTTCAATGACGCCGGCAACCCCGGCCTCTATTGGGCCTCGTCCAATACCGCGGGCTCGCAGGGTTCAGCGTTGAGCTACATTCCCGAGACCGTGTGGAACGAAAGCGGAGGCTCCGGCTTGTGGTCAAGCGGAGGCGGAGCCAGCATCACTTATGCCAAGCCTTCCTGGCAGGTCGGCACCGGTGTTCCCGGCGACGGAAAACGTGACGTTCCCGATGTCTCTCTGACCGCCGCCGGGCATGATGGCTATCTCATCGAAATGAGCGGCAGCCTCGGGGTGGTGGGAGGAACCTCGGCCGCATCGCCGTCCTTCGCCGGCCTGATGGCCCTGGTAGTCCAGAGCACCGGATCGCCCCAGGGCAACGCCAACACCGCCTTCTATTCGCTCGCCTCCAGACAGCAGTCGGGAGGCGCGGCGATTTTTCACGACACCGCCAGCGGCAGCAATAGCGTACCCGGACTCACCGGCTTCAACGCCGGCGCGGGATACGACCTCGCCACCGGCCTCGGCTCCGTGGACGCAAACCTGCTCGCCACTCACTGGGGCGATGCCGGCTCCGTCCCTGCCCTGCAATTCAGCGGCGCCTCCAATTCCTTGACGGTGCCTGTGGCAGGCAGTAACGCTCTCAATTTGAGCGCTACCGTGAGCGGCGGTTTCAATTCCGCCGTCACGCTCTCCGCCACTGGCTTGCCCGCGGGCGTCACCGCTTCCTTCAATCCCTCCAGCCTTGCCGCTCCAGGATCGGGGTCGGCTGTGCTTACTCTCTTCGCCTCCAGCGGCGCCAGAACCGGCAGCTACTCCGCGAGTGTGGTGGCGGCCGGCGGAGGACTCACCAAGAACGTGCCCCTCACCGTGGTTGTCAACTTGCCTCCCTCGTTTACCTTTGCAGGATCGCCCACATCCTTCACGCTCCTCCCCTCCAAGCCCGCATCCATGACCCTTACTACTACGGTGAACGCCACCTTAAAATCCGTGATCAGCCTGAGTGTCTCCGGCCTGCCTGCGGGCGTGACTGCCAAATTCTCCCGTACTTCCATCCCCTCGCCAGGATCCGGCACCAGCACCTTCACTATGACCGCTTCCACCAGCGCGGTCCCCGGCACCTACACGGCGGTGATTACCGCGGCGGGCGCCGGCATCGTACACACGGTGCCCCTGACGGTGAACGTTGCCGGCTTCACCCTCTCCGGGTCAGCCAGCGTTGCGGCCGCTCCGGGCACCAGGGGAACCGCCACATTCACCACTCATGCGGTGGGCGGTTTCAGCTCAGCCGTGGCGTTTTCGCTCTCGGGCGCACCCGCCGGAGTGACCGCTGCCTTTAGCCCCGCGAGCATCGCTGGGGGATCGGGCACCACCATCTTGACCCTGACCTCCGCTACCAGCGCCACTCCCGGCATTTATTCAGGCCGAGTCACCGCGACCGGCGCCGGCATCACTCGCACTCTATCGATAACCCTAAGCGTCCCCTCTTTCACCCTTTCCGGCGCGCCCGCCACCTCGTCGGTCAAACCAGGAGCCACCGCCGTCATTACTCTGAACACTCGTCTCGCAGGTGGATTCAACTCCGCCGTGACCTTCTCCGCGTCGGGCTTGCCCGGCGGAGTGACGGCGAGTTTCAATCCGCCAACCATCGGCGCCCCGGGATCAGGCGCCGCCGTCCTGACCCTCACCGCTACCTCCTCGGCAACTCCAAGCACTTACACCATTGTTATAGCCGCCAGCGGCGGCGGCATCACCCGCTCGCAAACCACCAAACTCAACGTTCCCACCTTTACCCTCGCCGCCAGTCCGGGCAGTGTCTCCCTGGCGCCGGGCGCCAAAGGATCGGTCGCCCTCACTACTCGCGGCCTGGGAGGCTTCAGTTCTTCCATCGCGCTCTCCGTCTCTGGCCTACCGGCCGGCGTAACCGTAAGTCTCGCGCCCGGAAGCGTGGCCGCGCCTGGGAACGGCAGCATCAAGCTGACCCTGACTCGCGGGTCAACCGCCCAGGTCTCCGTCTCAACCCTCACTCTGATCGCAACCGGCGGCGGCACCGTAAAAACCACGAACCTGACCCTGAGTGTGACCAGATGAGCGAAGAGCAGCGAGGCGGCGCAAGAGTGCGGCCCAGGGAGACTGCCTGAAAACTCTGATCCGTATAGATTTTGGGTAGTGGGCGGTTTTGAAAATAGAGGTTTCTTCTTTGCTTATTCAAAACTGCCCACTACCAGATTTTGGGAAGGCTCGACTTCCTGTGATATGAACGTTGCTCTCCCGGCGACTTTCTCCATAGCCTCCTTAGGGCCCACCGCCCCGGGCACCACTCGACCTGAACCCCATGCCCCTCTGCGTTCTTTGCGATCTCTGCGGTGATAAAACCTGCCGCAGGCACACAAAAGACGCAAACAACCGCAATCTCTCCATGCTTCCTCTGAGTCGCTTCACAAAGCCCGTCCGGCGCAGGCTCCCGAAGCCCACGCCCATTGAAAATTGAAACCGCCCAGGTGCCCGGTGACGTCCACCACTTCCCCGACAAAAAACAGTCCCGGCACTTTACGGCTTTCCATGGTTTTGGCCGAGAGTTCATCCGTATCGACGCCCCCGACTGTAACCTCCGCCTTGGCGTAACCCTCGGTGCCCGCCGGAAGCACCTCCCACTCATGGATCTCGCGCTCGACCTCGCGCAGCACGGGATTCGTCCAGCCGCCGGGAGCATGAGTTTCCACCCAGCGATTGGCCAGCCGGTTGGGCAGAACTTTCTGCAGTTCGGCACGCAGCGCGGCCACGGTTCGCGGGCCATGTGGTTGCAGAAGCGGCGCTGTCACCTGGCTATCAGGAGCGAGGTCCAGAACGATAGGCTGCTGCGGATTCACCCAGTAAGAAGAAATCTGCAGAATCGCCGGGCCGCTGAGTCCGCGATGAGTAATCAGCATCTTCTCCCGGAAACGCTGCCCGGCGCACGCCGCCACCACCTCAGTCGAGACGCCGGCCAGATCGGCGTAGCGCCCATGGTCTTCACGATTAAAGGTGATCGGCACCAATCCCGGCCGGGTCTCCCGAATCGCCAGGCCGAACTGCCGCGCCAGTGCGTAGCCGAAGTCGGTGGCGCCCATCTTTGGAATCGAGAGTCCACCCGTGGCGACGATCAGGACCGGGGCCCGGAATTCCCGCTCATTGGCCCGCGCCACGAATTCATCGCCGCGCCTCACCTCCTGCACCGCAACTCCGGTGAATATCTGCACTCCGGCCGCCGCGCATTCGGCTTCCAGCATGCCCAGGATGTCCTGCGCCGAGCGGTCGCAGAAGAGCTGTCCCAAAGTTTTCTCGTGATAAGGAATATGGTGCTTCTCGACCAGCGAGATAAAATCCGCCGGCGTGTAGCGCGCCAGCGCCGATTTCGCAAAGTGCGGATTGGACGAAATGAAGTTTTCCGGCGTGCAGTACAGGTTGGTAAAGTTGCAGCGTCCCCCGCCCGAGATAAGAATCTTCTTCCCCGCCCGCGCCGCCCGTTCCAGCACCGCCACCCGCCGCCCGCGCCGCCCCGCCTCGAGAGCACACATAAGCCCGGCGGCTCCGGCTCCCAGAACCAGTGCGTCGTATCTCAAGGAGTTCTCTGCGGGGATTCCAGCCACAGGAAATACTACCGTGCAGACATTCTCCCCAGCGCCCTAAGGCGCTGGGGAAGGTGTGAGCGGGTTATCTATGCCTACTCGCAGTCGTTGTGCAGCACGCTGGGAGCAGGCGGGCCTGCGATGCAGGGTACGGCGCGGAGATATTCGTAGATGGCCCGCAGGTCATGGTCCGTCAGGCTTTGGTAGTTGGGCCAGGGCATGATCTGGAGCAGATCCCCGTTGAATGGAGGTGGAAGGCAATTTGTGGTCACGGTGGCGGAACAGTTAGGGTGAAGATGGTCCAGGTCCACTCCGGTCCGCATGATGCGGCGAAATTCGGCATAGGTGTGGCCGCCTTCCGGGCGCCCGGTTTTGTCCGGCGTCAAGTTGCGGGAGATGATATGTGGGAAAGGAGGAGCGGCCGCCGGAAACTGACCAAAGTCTCTGCCGCCTCCGAGGTAGGTCGCGGCATTCACCATTTTCGGCTGGCTGGCATAGGGATTTCCGCCTGGGGCAAACTGCGTAGCAGTGCCGGCGGAGTGGCAATCATTGCAGCTGGCCACGACGTTCACCAGGTAGCTTCCCAGTCCCACCAGGTCCCGATCTTTCCCCTCCAGGTTCAGCGGGACTGGCGCTGCGTCGAAACCTTGCGCAATTCTTCGGTCGTCCTTGTTACGATCGTTGTCCTCATGGGCGCGTACACGCGGAGAACTGATCAACACTCCCGCAACAACGATCACAACCATTGCGGTGAGAGCTCCCCAGGTTTTTGCAAGGTGCTTTACAGACATTTATTGCTCTCCTTAATTCTTGAATTCTTGGTTTTGTATCCGGGGCCGTTGCACCAACGCATCTGGAAACGTTGTCGTGGAGTGACGCGGATCGTCTTGTCAAGCGAACAACGCGGGGGACATCCAGGCTGCGAGGTTCAAGCTTGCAAGTTTTCGAGTTTCAAGCTATGAACGGCGGCCATCATACCACGCCACAAAGTGATGTAGCCTTGCCGGGAATTACCCACCTGGCTAAAGACCCGGGGAGTCTTCACCCCGGTTGATTTACAATAGAGTCACGATGTCCAACCGTACGTTTACTCTTTCCGAAGCCCAATCCCTGCTGCCGGTGCTGGAATCGCTTCTTCGCACGGCGATCGACGGCAAGCAGCTGATCGATGCGGTCGACGCCGAATTCGAAGAAATTACCCACAACGTCTTCATGGCCGGCGGCATGAATCTGAACATCGTGCGCCTGGCCCGCCGCAAGGCGGAGCGCGAAAAGGCCACCCAGCGCGTCAAAGACGCTCTCGCCGAAATCGACGCCATCGGGGTGCAGGTGAAAGACCTCGATATCGGCCTGCTCGATTTCCCCTGCGTCGTCGATGGCCGCACCGTTCTGCTCTGCTGGAAGCTGGGCGAAAAGGGCATCACGCACTGGCACACCACCAGCGAAGGCTTCGCCGGCCGCAAGCCGATCGACGAGAAGATCGCGCGAGCGAAGAAGGCGAATTAGTGGCCAGTGGCTGGTGGCTAGTGGGCAGTTGAAACGCGGGCCTACCTCGGAGCATGTCATTCCGCTCAAGTTATCCACAGGTAATCGTGTGACATTCGTCACTGATTTTGAGGGCGGTTTGTCACAAAATGCCGTAGGGCGTGGGCATGGCGCTGCGGTCGTATCAGGAACTTATCGCCTGGCAGCGGAGCATTCAACTGGTCGCCGACGTGTATCGGGCAATTCAGGTATTTCCCAGAGAAGAGACCTACGGGCTCACAAGCCAGATTCGTCGGGCGGCCGTTTCCATTCCCAGCAATATCGCTGAAGGGCAGGGGCGCCTGTCGCGTGGCGAATTCAAACAGTTTCTGGGGCACGCCCGCGGGTCGATCTTCGAACTGGAGAGCCAACTGCTCATCGCCCGCAGTCTCGATTATTTCGGCGATGAAGAAACGCGCATTCTGCTCGGCAAAGTCGCCGAGGTAGCCAGGATTCTGAACGGCCTGCTGCGCTCGCTGGGACACGGTGTCAGTGGCTAGTGGCTGGTGGCTAGTGGCTAGTGGCTGCTGGTCAGTGACGATTGCTGGTTGCGGTTTGTCGGCGGTTTGTAACGCGCAACCTTGCTAGGAAGCCGTATCCACTGACCACCAGCCACTGACCACTGACCACTGCCTACGGCCTACCCCCCGCCTTCCACTCCGGCCGGAAATCGGAATTCACCAGCCACTCTACCGGTCCGAGCAGCGAGCCGATGGCCTCGTCCATGTGCTTGAAGTCGATGTGGGCCACGTCATCGCTGGGCTGGTGGTAGTCTCCGTGCAGCCCGTAGCTGGAAACGGTTTGCGCGACCACGCCCTTCTGTGCCAGCACGTAGTTGTCGGAGCGGGCAAAGAAATCCTCCGCCGGATGCGGATCGCCCACCAGCCGCGCGCCATGTTCGGCCAGCACCGGGCCGAGGTTGGAACGCTCCCATCCTGTAAGCCAGAGCGTGTTCTCCGGCACCGCCGGGTCGCCGCGCCCGATCATCTCAAATTCCAGGTTGGCCGCCAGATCGCGCAGCGGCAGCGGCGGATGCTCACGAAAATAAGTCGATCCCAGCCCGCCCAATTCCTCGCTGCCGAATAGCGCAAAGATCACCGTTCGCCGTGGCCGCGGCCCCGCGGCCAGCACCCGCGCCAGTTCCAGCACGGCAGTGGTTCCTGAAGCGTCATCGTCAGCGCCGTTGTAAATGGAATCGCCGTTCACCGGCGCGCCCACGCCCAGATGATCCATGTGGGCGGAAAGCAGAATCGCTGCCTGCGCCAGCGCCGGATCGGAGCCGCGAATTTCTCCCACCACATTGCGCGTGTGCGAGATCACCGGCAATGAGGTCGGAGCGCGCAACCTGATTTCCGTGCCCTCGGGGACGTCTTCCAGGGTGCTCGCAGCCTCCTTACTCAGCGCGACAAGGTTCATCTCCATGCCTTCGCTTCCCGGCGAAACTCCCACGACCTCGGTCGCCAGCTTCGGCAAGCGGCCGGCGGATTGTTGCCAGTGCTCGCGCACCTGGGGGTATTCCGGCACCAGCACCGCTGCAGCGCCTTGCTCCATGACTTTGACCGCGGCCGCGCGCGGATTTCCGCCGTGCGCGTCCAGAAAAACCATCGCGCCGCGGTTGACCGGCTTGGGTTCTCCTGCCAGGTCAATTTTCTGCAGCGGGCCGGTGATTCGCGCCCGCGCCAGGCGCAGCACCAGCATCTCTTTGCCGTGGGTCCAGACTACGGGCTTGGGGATCGGGGCGTTGGCCGAGGCCTGGGATTCTGAGGAATGCGTTTCTTTGCTTCCCGGCGGGGCGTAGCCCCGCCGCCACACCAGCCGGGGAGGGGCGATCACGGTGCGCTTGATCAGGGTAACGTGCTGGATGTACCCGCCACGGTCGCCTGCGGGGGGAACGCCGTACTTGTGCAGTTCGGCGGCGATGTATTTCGCCGCGGTCAGTTCGTCGGGGGTGGCGCTGCCGCGTCCGCGCAGTTGGTCGGAGGCGAGATAGTCGAGGTGTTCGCGGATGCAGGCAGCGCAAACTTCCGGCGGCGGAGTGTCCGGGGCGGGCGCCGCCTGGGGAGCGGCGGAAGAAAACAGGAGAATAACGGCCAGCGGCAACCCGGGGGAAAATCGCGACATAGAGGACCGCCGGCGATCCCGGCGCTGCTGCTACGAGTATATCCGCGAGTCGGCTGGCAAGACGCCGGCGCTACAAGTGGGGGTCCGGGAGGAGTGCCCGTTCCCGCACTGCATGACCAAACGGGTCACCCTTGCCCGCGGAACTCTCTGCTACAATTTCCACTTGGGGCGCTTGCAAGATGCGGTCTCAGCCGCGTTCTTTTGTGGGGTGTTTTGAGCATGGTGAGCAACCAGCGGAAACTGCAATTATTGGCCACATGGGGAGCGCTCCTGCTGCTGGCCACGGCGATTGGCTGCAAGGGGTTTTTTGTAAATCCAACGCTGACCACTCTGACCGTGGGCCCAACTACGCCCTCCGTTGTCCAGGGAAGCACCCTGCAGATGGCGGCCACCGGCACCTATGATGACGGGACCACCAATTCCCTGACCAATAACGTGCTGTGGTCGAGTGACGATACCACTGTGGCCAACATCGATTCCGCCTCGGGGAAGCTTACCGCGGAAGGAGCGGGTACGGCTACCATCACCGCCCAGTCAGGTACGGTGAGCGGCTCAACCACTGTGACGGTCACGCTGGCCAACGTGATTAAGATCACCATCAACCCCAGCTCAACCAGCACTACACCGAACACTGACGTGCAATACACGGTGGCGGCGACCGTCTCAGGATCGAGCGCAACGCAGGACGTGACCTCGTCGGTGACCTGGACTGCAAGCGATCCGAATGTGACGTTCACAAACGGGCAGGATCCCGAAGAAGCTCAGGTGGGTGCAGTGACCGTCGGCACAGTTGTCACAATTACGGCCACCTATGTAACCAGTTCGGGTACGCTTACAGCGACCTCCACACTAACCGTAAACTAGCAATCCGCTCGCGCCCTATGTCAGAAATCCGCTGCATTGCTATCTCCACCGGTGGCGGGGATGCACCTGGCCTCAATGCAGTCATTCGCGCGGCCGTGAAAGCCGCCATTCTGAAATACAAGTGGAAGGTCATCGGCATTCCTGATGGCTTTGACGGCCTCATCTGGCCGGAAAAATCCTTCGAGCTTACGCTCAAGTCGGTCAGCGGCATTCTGCCCCGCGGCGGAACCATCCTCGGCACTACCAATCGCGGCAGCCCGTTCAAATTCAAGACCGTCGAGAACCACAAGGAAGTGGTGCGCGACATCTCCGACGAGGTGATGACCAATGCCAGGAAGCTGGGCATCGATGCCGTGATCACCATCGGCGGTGACGGTTCGCAGGCCATCGCGCAGGAACTTTTTCAGAAGGGCATGAAGATTGTAGGCGTGCCCAAGACCATCGACAACGACCTGGGCGCCACCGAGGTGACCTTCGGCTTCGATACCGCCATGAACACCGCCACCGACGCGGTGGATAAGATCCACACCACGGCGGAGTCCCACCATCGCGTGATGATCGTGGAGGTGATGGGGCGG
>DATJXG010000312.1:0-3756 GCA_035500455.1 Terriglobales bacterium
TTGAGTTCGAGTTCTTCGAGGTCGATGTCGGGCTGGTAGAAGCGGTTGAAGAGCACCAGGCCGTCGGCGCCGACCGCGTCCAGCCTTCTCGCCATGGCGGCCATGTTGCTGAAAAAGGGACTGAGCTTCACGGCGACCGGAATGCTGACCGAAGCTTTCACCGCGCGGACGATGTCCACATACATCTTTTCGACATCGGCGCCGGTCATGTCCATATCGGCGGGCAGGAAGTAGATGTTGCACTCCAGAGCGTCCGCGCCGGCCTGCTCGATCTGGCGGGCGAATTCGATCCAACCGCCGAGAGTTGAGCCGTTGAGGCTGGCGATGACGGGAACGTTCACCGCAGCTTTGGCGTGCAGAATGTGCTCCAGGTAGCCCTCGGGGCCGGTATGAAACTCGCTGGGAGCGGGAAAGTAAGTGAGCGACTCGGCGAAACTCTCGGTGCCGGCGGCGAGATGGTGTTCAAGGGCGGCGCTTTCCTGGCGCAACTGCTCTTCGAACAGAGAGTAGAGCACGATAGCGGAGGCGCCGGCGTCTTCCAGGCTGCGAATGCCGCTCAGTTCATGGGAAAGCGGCGAGGCCGAGGCCACCAGCGGAGTGCGCAGGTGGATGCCGAGATAGGTTGTACTCAGGTCGATCATTGGTTTCTCTCCTAAAATTCCCTTCCCAAGCCCGTGAGTCAGGCGGCGGAAACCGCGCCTGCCTCGTGGAATTCGCGGCCGTGGCGGCCCTGGGTTCTTCCCAGCGCGTCGATCACGATCAGGGTTGCGTCGTCGCTCAACTGAAAGTCGCAAAACTGCTTCACTTGAGCCAGCAGTTGCTGTTTGAACTCCGCTGCCGGACAAGACTTGAGGCCCTGCGCCGAGGCAATGAGGCGATCTTCTCCGAACTCTTCGCCGTCGGGGCGGGCGGCCTCAGTGATGCCGTCGGTATAGAGTACGAGCCTGTCCCCGGCGTCCAGTTCGAGCACCGAATCCTTAAACTTCCAGTCCGGAAATACTCCGAGCAGGGCGCTGTTGTCGTCGAGCTGGCGAGTAGCGCCGGTTTCGCTAATCAGAAGTGGACGAAGGTGGCCGGCATTGCAGTAGCGCAGGAGGTTGCGTTCGGAATCGAGCACACCGTAGAACAGGGTTACGAATTTTCCGGTGGCGATGTTGGCGCAGAGTACGGAGTTGACCCGGCTGCACACCCAGGAGGGAGACGCCGTTTCCGAGGCGAATGCCCGCAAGGCAGCCTGCACGTTGGCCATGAGCAACGCCGCCGCCACTCCCTTGCCGACCACGTCGGCGATGCAAACGCCGAGCCGGTTCTCGCTGAACCGGATGAGATCGAAATAATCGCCGCCCACGGTGCGCGCCGGTTCCCAGACTCCGGCGAGGTCATATCCCGGCACGGCCGGCAGTTCTTTGGGCAGTAAGCCTTGCTGAATTTCGCGGGCGCGTTCCAGGTCGCTGTCCTGCTTCTGGCGCTCGGCGGATTGCAGGTCAACCACCGTTTGCAGCTTCTGGTTACGGCATTCCAGGTAGGTTTTCATCAGGATGCCGATCCCGAACATCACGTTCGCGACCGCGGGAAACTTCCAGCTGGTCTCCAGGTAACGCCAGAACAGGGGATGGAACGAGGCGAACTGAAAGCGGCCTCCGTTCGGACGAGGGTCGGCCCAGAAGACCAGGATCGTGGAAACCGCGACCATGAGCGGCGTCAAGGCCACTAGCAATGAAACCGCGCTCGACCAAAACCGCCAGGCTTTTTCCTCTACGTGCCGGCGCCCGAAGCGCTCCATGACAAACCCGCCCATGTTGGCGAGCGAAAACGTGTAAATCAGGACGGTGCGCAACCGGGGAGGTTCACCGATGGCCCAGAGACTGGCGTAGATCGCCACCGCGAACCCGAGATAGAGTTGCTGCTGCCGAAAGAAGCGGGCCAGCGACTTGGACATTTTCGGAAGTCTCATTGTTTTGCCATAGTTCTGCCGTCCGGCATTTTGCATCTCAACCCTGGCGCACCGGTTCCTTCGCCACCGGCGCGGCTTTGGCCGCCGGTTCTTCAGCGCGGGCTGCGACCGGTTCGGGCTTGCGCTGCGCCAGGTACTCGTAGAGCCGGTAGCGGATCTCGGCGTCATGCTGGGCCTGTTGCCATAACAGTTTGGCCTCTTCCGGACGGCTCTTGGTGAGCATCTGGAAGCGGGTCTGCTGCTGCATGAAATCTTTCACTTTGCGCGTAGGCGTGCGGGAATCGAGCATGAGCGGATTTTCGCCCGCCAGGCTGCGCTCCGGGTTGTAGCGATAGAGCAGCCACTGGCCGGAATCCACTGCGACTTTCTGATCGCTCATGGCGGTGGTCATGTTGATCCCGTGGGCGATGCAGTGCGAGTAGGCGATGATGATGCTGGGTCCATCGTGGGCTTCGGCCTCGAGGAAGGCCTTGAGCGTGTGCTCGTCCTTAGCGCCCATGGCAACGCTCGCGACATAGACGTTGCCGTAGCTCATGGCCATGAGGCCAAGGTCTTTTTTGGGGGCGGGTTTTCCCCCGGCGGCAAATTTGGCTACGGCGCCCCGCGGTGTGGCTTTGGATGCTTGTCCTCCAGTATTGGAGTAGACCTCGGTGTCGAGCACCAGCAGGTTCACGTTGCGTCCACTGGCCAGCACGTGATCGAGACCGCCGTAGCCAATGTCATAGGCCCAGCCATCGCCGCCGACGATCCACACGCTCTTCTTCACCAACATGTCGGCGAGGGCCAGCAGTTGTTTCGCATCGGTGGAATTCAGCTTGCGCAGTTTTTCCTTCAGCGCGACTACCCGCTCGCGCTGCTCGTAAATATCGGCTTCATCTTTCTGGGGTGATGCCAGAATCGCCGCGGCCAGTGCGCCGCCCACTTCTTCCGCCAGACGGCGCAGTAGTTCGCGGGCGAATTCGGTTTGCTTGTCGATGGAGACGCGGAAGCCGAGGCCGAATTCGGCGTTGTCTTCGAAGAGGGAGTTCGACCAGGCCGGGCCGCGGCCGTCGGCGTTCTTGCTCCAGGGCGTGGTGGGGAGATTGCCGCCGTAAATTGACGAGCAGCCGGTGGCATTGGCAATCACCGCGCGGTCGCCGAAGAGCTGTGACACCAGCTTCAGGTAAGGAGTTTCGCCGCAGCCTGAGCAGGCGCCGGAGAATTCGAACAGCGGTTCCTGGATCTGCTGCTGGCGGATGGTGCCGGCCTTGATTTTCCGGCGGTCGAGTTCGGGAATTTGGAGGAAGAACTTCCAGTTTTCGCTCTCAGGAGCGCGCAGCGGCGGCTGCGGCACCATGTTGATGGCTTTGAGCCGGGTCTCGCTCTTGTTCTTGGCGGGGCAGATGTCCACGCAGATGCCGCAGCCGGTGCAGTCTTCCGGGGCGACCTGGATGGTGTACTTCTGGCCGGCCCACTCCCTGTCGCGGGCGTCTGCGGATTTGAAGGTGGGGGGCGCGCTCTCCAGCTGGCTGGAGTCGTACACCTTGACGCGAATTACGGCATGCGGGCAGACCATGGTGCATTTGCCGCACTGGATGCAGGTTTTGGTGTCCCACACTGGAATTTCGAGCGCGATGTTGCGCTTTTCCCATTTAGCAGTTCCAGTGGGGAACGTGCCGTCCGCCGGGAATGCGCTCACGGGAAGATCATCGCCGTGGCCCGCGTAAATCACGCCGAGCACATCGCGCTCAAACTTGGGAGCCTCCGCCGCGAAGGGGGCGGGCATTTCGGTCTGGCTGGTCACACTATCGGGAACCGTCACT
>DATJXG010000313.1:0-16605 GCA_035500455.1 Terriglobales bacterium
GCTCTATGCGCGCTCGCTCGGAATCAACGTAAATCTGCTGTGGGGCGGCGTGTTGTTTCTCTTTGGAGCGATCCTGTGGATCGCTGCCCGAAGAGGCGCAAGAGAATCCAGAGCAGAGCACGCCGATTCGGGGCGTTCCGCTCGTTGATAACATCGTAGAGACGAATGTCGAGCGCAGAGCTGTGCGCGCGAGGCATCGGGGGCCGTCTGCAAGCTGATTGGCGCATTGCGATAAGTGTCCTGGGCGAGGGTTTCGAACCCGGAGATTACTCTTCGTCCGTGCCCGATGACGTTTTTCTTGTTGGCTTGGGCGCCCTGCCGGAGGATGGGAGCGGTTCGCACGCGGTGCCTCGCGCGGCCTCTCATGGCTCCCATTCTCGAAGTCCGTGACCTGCACATCGCATACCCCTCGCGATCTGGCACACCCGTTCGCGCCCTCGCCGGGGTGGATTTCTCGCTTTCGTCCGGAGAAATCCTTGGCATCCTCGGAGAATCCGGCTCAGGAAAAAGTACACTTGCCGCCGCACTGTTAAATCTGTTGCCGCCGCAGGGACGGATCTCGCGCGGCTCGGTCTGCTTTGAGGGGATTGATCTCCTGGCGGCAGACGAAGGTAGGCTGCGGGAGATCCGAGGCGCGCGCATCAGCCTGATTCACCAGGAGCCGTCAATCGCGCTACACCCCACAATGCGCGTGCGCGCCCAGGTGGACGAAGTTGTGCGCGCGCACCTGAACACGGCAGGCGGCACGCGGCGCGCGAAGACGGATGCGGCTCTCGGCGCCGTTTTCGGCAGCGAAGCGGGCTCCTTGGGCGCGCGCTATCCGCATGAATTGAGCGGAGGCCAGCGGCAGCGGGTGCTGATCGCGCAGGCAATCGCCTGCGGGCCGTCCATTTTGATTGCCGACGAGCCGACCGCTTCGCTCGACTCTGTGACGCAAGCAGGGATTTTCGCCCTGTTCGGCGAACTACAACGCTCTTTAGGCCTGGCGCTGATTCTGATCACTCACAATCCGGCACTGCTCGCCGGATTTGCGCACCGCGTGCTCGTACTCTACGCCGGTGGAATCGCCGAACTCGGGCCCGCGGCTGACGTGATTTCGCAGCCGAAGCACCCGTACACGAAAGCGCTGCTCGATTCATTGCCGCCGTGGCCCACTCCTGCGGCCAGTACAACTGCGCGGCTGCCGATGATCCCCGGCGATTTGCCGGACCTTGCAGCGCCATCCCTCGCCTGCCGGTTCGAGCCGCGCTGCCCTGTGCGGATGGAAGTGTGCAACACGCGCGAACCCGCAGCGACCGCGCTCGGACCCGCCCACTCGGTTTCCTGCTTCAAGTTCGGCGGATGATCAGCGGTGCTGATCGAGCGATGGAGCCACTCCTGACGGTCGAATCGCTGGTGAAGCGCTACACGCCGCGCGGTTTCGGAGGCGGGCGCGGCGGAGTGACGGCACTGGACGGCGTCTCATTTTCCATTGCCGAGGGCTCAACGCTGGCAATCGCCGGCGCGTCGGGATCCGGGAAGAGCACTCTCGCGCTGTGTCTCGCGTGCCTGGAGCGGCCCGCGTCTGGGCAAATCCGCCTGGCAGGGCGTGAACTCACCACCCTTACGGAGACGCAACTGCGCGCGGTTCGCCCGCAGATGCAGCTCGTATTTCAGGATCCTTCGAGCTCGCTCAATCCGCGGCTTACGGCTTTCGAAATCGTGACGGAGCCGTTCGCGGCTCAGAGCCGATTCTCGGCCTCGGAACGCGCCGCGCGTGCACGCGCGCTTTTTGAGCGGGCTGGGCTGTCATTTCAATCGGCCACGCGAACCGCGGCGGAATTCAGCGGCGGGCAGCGGCAACGACTGGCCATCGCGCGAGCACTGGCTCTCGAGCCGCGCGTGCTCATCCTGGACGAAGCGCTCTCCGGGCTCGACGCGTCCGTACAGGCGCAGGTGGCGAATCTGCTTCTCGATCTCCAAGAGGCTTCGCGACTGACTTTTGTGTTCATCACTCACGATCTGGCCATGGCCTCTCGCATGGCGGACAGGATTGCCGTGCTCGATCGTGGGCGCATCGCGGAAACCGGGCCGATGGACGAAGTGCTGCGGCAGCCGGCGCATGCCAGCACACGCGCGCTCATTGCAGCCACGCCACAGTGGAAGGCTGAACTGCGGCAGCAGGCCGACACATGACGCGCTACCTCGTGCGCCGGACCCTCCACGCCGTCCTGTTGCTTGCCGGCGTCTCGTTGCTTACGTTTCTTTTCACCGCGCTCGTTCCCGGAAACTATTTCGACGAGATGAAGATGAATCCGCAGATCTCGCCGGAAACTGTCGCGGCGCTGCGTGCGAAATATGGAGTGGACCAGCCGCTCGCGTTCCGCTACGTGCATTGGGTCGGAGGATTGCTGCACGGCGACCTGGGGTTTTCGTTCGCATACAACACACCGGTGGGCCCGCTGCTGCGCGTGCGTGCGGCAAACACGCTGCTGCTTACCTCCGTAGCCATGCTGCTCGCGTGGGGCGTGGCGCTTCCGCTGGGAATCTGGAGCGCCGGGCGCGAAAACGGCTGGCCGGATCATTTGATTACGCTCGCGACGGGTGCGTTACTGATTGTTCCGGACCTCGTCCTAGCGCTCGGCCTCCTGCTCGTGGCCGTGCGCAGCGGCTGGCTGCCGGCCGGCGGGATGGCGGCCGTTGGCGCAGAGCCGACCACGTGGGCGGCTCTTGGACGCGACTATGCGCTGCACCTTCTGTTACCGGTTACCGCACTGGTACTTTCGTGCGCCCCGATGCTGGTGCGCCACGTCCGTGCTGCGATGCTCGACGTTTTAGATTCGTCCTTCCTCCGCGCAGCGCGGGGCCACGGAATCCCGCCACGGAGGCTGCTCTATGGCTACGCGCTCCGTGCCGCCGCGAATCCGCTGCTCGCTCTCTTCGGCTTCAGCATTGGGACTCTGCTCAGCGGCTCCCTGATTATCGAAGTGGTGATGAGCTGGCCAGGGCTCGGACCATTTCTGCTGGAAGCGATCCTGGGGCGCGATTTGTATGTGGTCATCGGCGGCGTTCTGCTTTCGACCGCGTTTCTGGTGGCGGGAAACCTGGTGGCCGATGTGCTGCTTTATTGGGCAGATCCGCGAATCCGCGCAGAGCGGGGAAACGGATGAAATTACGGGCCAATCTGCGCGCGTGGGTCTTGGTGCTAGCCGTGATGCACGCTGTGGTCGCGTGCGCTGGATTCTTTGCTCCGTACGATCCCGGCGAGCAGGATCGCGAACATCCGTACGCCCCACCTTCGGCGATTCATTTTCGCGATGGGTATGGCTCGCTTCACATACGTCCATTTGTGTATCCGCTGCAGCCCGTGGCGGGTTTTTCTGATCGATATCGGGAAGAAAGAGCGGCTCCCGCGCCCATTCGCTTCTTCGTTACAGGCCAGGGCTACCGGCTGCTGGGGCTGCTGCCGTGCAGGCTGCACCTGTTCGCGGCCGATGGCGCCCGCGTCGCGCTGCTTGGCACAGACGGATACGGCCGCGACCAATTCTCGCGCCTGCTATGGGGCGGACAGATCTCGCTCTTCGCCGGACTCATGGCGACGGCTCTGGCGCTCACCTTCGGCCTGTTCGTGGGAGCAACGGCCGGCTACTGGGGCGGGTGGACAGATGAGATCTTGATGCGGATCGCGGAGCTTTTCCTCGCGCTGCCGTGGCTGTACCTGCTGTTTGCAATACGCGCGTTCCTGCCGCTCACCGTCAGCCCGCTTGGTGCGTTTTTTCTGGTGACGGGCGTAATCGGCCTCGTCGGCTGGGCGCGGCCCGCCCGGCTGGTTCGCGGCGTCGTGCTCAGTGCGCGGGAGCGCGACTATGTGCGCGCCGCGCGTGGTTTTGGCGCGAGCCATGCCTACATCCTGCGCCGCCATATCCTTCCGCAAACGGCGAGCGTGCTGCTGACTCAGGCCGCGATTCTGGCGCCGCAATACGTGCTGGCGGAGGTGATCCTGTCATTCTTGGGTCTCGGCGTGCCCGAGCCGGCGCCTAGCTGGGGAAACCTGCTGGCAACTATCCAGCAATACAACGTGCTCACTTCGTACTGGTGGATGATGCTTCCTGTGCTTGTGCTGACGCCGTTCTTCCTCGGCTACCTGGGGCTCGCGAGTGCGTTGCAGGGCTGGGCAGACCCGTCCAAGATGGAAGCCGTTGGCCCTGGTTCCAGGTGGTGAGCGTGACGCGATCGGAGTTGTTACAGCGCAGATTTCTCATATTGCTCGTCCTGCTTCTGTGGGCCGTTGCCCAACTCCTTGCAGCGCCGGCGCAGCCGGAAGGGGCGCGTGAGGAACTTGCACAGGCCTCCGGTGAAACGGGCAGCCCCGGCGGTCGACTGGTGGTAGCGCTGCGCGCGGAGCCGAAGACGCTGAATCCCGTAATCGCCGCCGATGCTCCCTCGCGCGAGGTGATCGGCGCGATGCAGGCGGACCTGATCCACATCAACCGCGCGAGCCAGCTTACGGAATCGGCGCTCGCCTCGTCGTGGAAGGTCTCGGGCGACGGTCTACGGTACACGCTCAAGCTGCGCGAGGGCCTCCGTTTTTCGGACAGCCATCCGCTCGATGCCGACGATGTGTTGTTCACGTTCAAGTTATATCTCGATGAGGCCGTCCACGCTCCGCAGCGCGACCTGCTGGTGATCGGTGGGAAGCCGATCGAAGTTCGCAAGGTGGATGCGCACACGGTGCAATTCATTCTCGCGAAGCCTTATTCGGTGGGCGAGCGGCTGTTCGACGGTCTCGAAATTCTGCCGCGCCACCTGCTGGAGAAGCCGTACCAGGAGGGAAAACTCGCGGAGAGCTGGACGCCCGCGACTTCGCCAGCGCAAATCGCCGGGCTCGGCCCATTCCGCCTGAAAGAGTATGTGCCGGGACAGCGGCTGGTGCTCGAGCGCAATCCGTATTACTGGAAAACGGATTCCGCGGGCATTCGTCTGCCCTATCTCGACGAGCTGGTTTTCCTGTTTGTCCCCAGCGCGGACGCGCAGGTGCTGCGCTTTCGCGCGGGCGAAACGGACGTCATCGCGCGGTTGTCGGCCGGCAACTTCAACGCGCTCTCGCGCGATATGCATGGCGCCTCGTTCGTAGATGCCGGCCCGGGGCTGGAATACAACTTCCTGTTTTTCAACCTGAACGATCTGGCAGGCAAGACTGCGCCAGCGGTCACCCGGCATCAGCAATGGTTTCGAGATGTCCGCTTCCGTCAGGCCGTATCGTCGGCGGTCGACCGTGAGGCAATCGTGCGGCTGGTCTACCAGGGTCGGGGTGCGCCGCTGTGGGGGCTGGTGACTCCGGGCAACCCACGGTGGGTGGACACAGCACTTCCCCACCCGGGTCGGTCACTGGATCGCGCTCGCGACCTGTTGCGCGCCGCGGGATTCCAATGGAAGGGGGATTCGGCCGGCGAGACGAGGCTCTTCGATGCCGCCGGCCTACCCGTCGAGTTCTCCATCATCAGCAGCTCCTCCAGCGCTGAGCGCTCCCAGATGGCCACCCTAATCCAGGACGATCTGAAGCAGCTCGGCATGCGAGTTCAGGTGGTTCCTCTCGAATTCCGCTCGCTTCTGGACCGTGTCTTCCAGACGAAGGAATACGACGCGTGTGTGCTGGGCCTCGCCAGCTTCGACGCCGACCCCAACACTGACATTAACGTTTGGCTCTCCAGCGGAGCACAACACCTTTGGGATCCGGAGCAAAGCAAACCCGCAACCGCATGGGAAGCAGAAATCGATCGGCTGATGGATGAGCAGCTGAGTGCGCGTTCTTTCCAGGAGAGGAAACGCCTCTACGACCGTGCACAGGAACTTCTCGCGGAAAACCAACCCATGATCTTCCTGGCCAGTCCGCACATCCTGGCAGGCGCAAAAAGCGCTCTCGGCAATTTTCGTCCCGCGGTGCTTGAACCCTACGTTTTGTGGAATGTGGAACAGCTCTTTTGGCGCGAGCCAAGCGGAAAGGCCAGCCCGTGAGCTCCGCCAAAGCCCGCCCTGCCGAGAAGCCGGCAAGATCGCCGGACGATGCCCGGCTCGTAAAGGACTGCCTCGCCGGCCACGAAGAGGCCTGGGCGCTGCTGATCGACAAATACAAAGCACTCATCTATTCCATACCCGTGAAATGCGGACTCCCGCAGCAGGATGCGGCCGACATCTTCCAGACGACATGCCTCGAATTGCTCGTCCGACTCGGGGAGCTGCGCGAGGTGCGTGCGCTCCCCAAGTGGCTCATTCAAGTGGCGCACCATCAATGCTGGCAGTGGCAGCACCGGTCGCGGCGCTTCGTAAGCCGCGACTCCGCGGACGACCCCATCGAACCTGAAGTACCACCCGTCGCCGAGAGTCTGCTGCAGCAATCCGAGCAGGAGCAGATGATGCGCGAGGCCATTGCGGGGCTCGCCCCGCGATGTCGCCATCTCGTCGAGCTCTTGTTCTTCGAAGAAACGACGCGCCCTTACAGCGAAATTGCCGCCGAGCTCGGTGTCGCGGTCGGCTCCATCGGCTTCATCCGCCAGAAGTGCATCGAGCGGCTACGCCGCCGTTTGGAAGAAATAGGGTTCGCATGACGCGGCGCGAGCATCCGCCGCGCGCTCGGGGAGCGGGCGTCGCGCATCAGGCGCTGCTTCGGGAGCTGGCCGCTCTCGAAGACGACAAACGCCGCCAGAACTTTCTTGGGCGGCACCACGTGCTCGTACGGCACGAAGCGGTAGAAGAGCTCGCGCGAGCTGTGGTGGAACGTGTTCGCGTGGATACGCGGGAAGCGTTGCGTCTGGCGGCTGCCGCAGAATCCATTGCGCACCGGCTGCGCCGCAAGGATTCGATCGCGCTGGCGCACCGCGCCACGGCCAACGCACTTTATGCCAGCGGCGATAATCGTGCCGCGGTGCGGCATCACGAGAAGGCAATTCAGCTCTACGAGACGCTGGAAGACTGGAAAGAGGCGGCGCGCACGCTCAGCAGTTCCATACAGCCGCTGATTTTGCTGGGCGAGTACGATCGCGCAACGGGAGCGTGGGAGCGCGCCCGCGATATCTTCACGCGCCTCGGCGAACCCTGGCGTCTGGCGCGGCTGGAAATCAACGCCGGCAACATCTTCCACCGCCAGGACCGGTTTGAAGAAGCTCTCGCGCACTACGAGAACGCCTATAAGGGCCTGATGCCTCACGGCGACGCGGAAGGCCTTGCCGTGGTCCTGAGCAATATGTCCGTTTGCCTGATCAGCCTGAACGATTTTCCGCGCGCTCTGGCCACCTACCAGCGCGCGCGCGAAGTGTGCGAACGGAACCACATGCCGCTACTCGTGGCGCAGGCCGACTACAACATCGCGTATCTCTATTGCCTGCGTGGCGAATACACGCAAGCCATCGAAATGCTCTATGCCGCGCGCCGGGGATGCGAAGCCACGGGAGACGGCTACCACTTCGCGCTGTGCCACCTGGACCTCGCCGATCTGTATCTGGAATTGAATCTCAGCGAAGAGTCGCGCGAGATGGCTCACGAAGGATTTGTGCGCTTTGAGGCGCTGGGCACAGGCTACGAAGCTGCAAAGTGCCTGGCACTGGAGGCAATGGCCATTGGCCAGCAGGGCAAGACGGCGCTCGCGCTGGAACGATTCGACAAGGCACGCGAACTGTTCGCGCGCGAAAAAAACCGGGTATGGCCGTGGCTGCTCGACCTCTACCAGGCTCTGCTACTGGCTGAGGAGGGGCGTTATTTTGAAGCGCGCCGGCTCGCTGCGGGCGCCGCGGCATTCTTCGATTCGAGCATTCTCGTCGGAAAAGCGGTGCTCGCCCATCTGATGCTCGCGCGCATCGCGCTGGAAATGGGAGACATGGCGCAGGCCAGCCGCGAGGCGGACGCCGCTGTGGCGCGCCTGCCGAATCTCGAACGGCCTGTGCTCGAGTATCAGGTGCACTTTCTGCGTGGACAGATCGCGCAGCGCAGCGGGAACGCGCACGCGGCCTATGCTCTCTTTGAGGAAGCGCGGAAGGTGCTGGAGACGTTGCGCGGCCGCCTCCAGGCGGAAGAGTTGAAGATCTCTTTCGTCAAGAACCGGCTCCTCTTGTACGAGGCGCTCGTGGATCTTTTTCTGAGTGGCCAGGCAGACGGCGCCGGCGCCGAAGAGGCGTTTGTCTGGATCGAAGCCGCCAAGTCACGCAGCATGTCGGAAATGATTTTTCAGGGCAGCCGGAGCATTCCTGCCGGCACGGGAAGCCAAAGCGGACTGGTGGGGCGAATTCGCGAGCTGCGCGAGGAGCTGAATTGGTATTACCACCGCATCGAACTGGAAGAGCTTCGCCCCGAAGAGATTTCCCGAGAGCGCATCGAACGACTGCAGGCGGATGCGCAGGCGCGCGAAACGGAGTTGCTGCGCACGCTGCGTGAACTTCCTGCCCACGAACGCGAGACGGCCACGCTCGAGGCTCCCCCGGAGTTTTCCCTGCCGCGCGTGCAGGCGGCGATTCCTGCGGACGCCACGCTCGTCGAATACTATTCGAGCGGCGACCGAGTCATCGCAGCCGTGGCGACGCGCACAGGAGTCGAAATTCTGCCTGTAACGCTTGTCTCGCGCACGGCGCGCTCTCTGCAGCTTTTGCGCTTCCAATTGTCGAAATTCCGCTTGGGTCTCTCCTACGTTCAGCGTTTTGCCGAACCTCTGCTTCGCGCCACCGAGAGCCATCTCGATTCGCTGGGCGCGGAGCTGTTTGCGCCGCTGCGCGCTCTGGTGCGCGGAACGCGGCTGATCGTTGTCCCACACGGCGGGCTGCATTTTCTTCCGTTCCACGCGTTGCGCGTCGACGGCCGCTACTTGTGCGACGACTTCACGGTTTCCTACGCGCCGAGCGCCACTGTGTTTTCGCTGTGCCAGGAAAAACCCTGGAGCAAGCAGAGCGCCTCGCTGGTGATGGGCGTGCCCGATGCGCGCGCTCCCGAAATCCTTGCTGAGGTCCAGGCAGCCGCGCGGCTGCTGCCCCACGCCGAACTCTTCGTCGGCGAACGCGCCACCTCCGCCGTGCTGCACGAACGCGGCCCCGAATGCCGTCTGCTGCACCTCGCCACGCACGGAAAATACCGGCAAGACAATCCGATGTTCTCGGGGATCCGGCTGGGCGACGGATACTTGAATCTCTACGATCTCTATCAGATGCGCCTGGGCACACGGCTGGCAGTTTTGAGTGGTTGCGCCACAGGAATGAACGTGGTCGCGGAGGGAGACGAACTGCTCGGCCTTCAGCGGGGGTTGTTCTGCGCCGGAGCGGCGGCTGTGATGCTCTCGCTCTGGGACGTGCACGACCGTTCGACGGCGGCGCTGATGCAGTCCTTCTATAGGCGCTATATCGAGACCGACGACATGGCGGGCTCGCTCCGCGCGGCGATGCTCCAGATACGCGCCGAAAATCCGCACCCCTACTTCTGGGCACCGTTCATCCTGGCCGGCAAAGTGACTGATTTCAAGTCAGTTAGCTAGATTCCGGTCCCCCTATATTTTCTCTCACCCACACTCCCCTTATTCGACAAGGGAGCCGTCACCACGGGGATTCCGTACCGCGCGGTGGCGGCATCAGGACATGGGGGAGATGCGATGAAGCACTTTAAGGATGAGGACTGGATTGATTTTGTGAATCAGACGCTAAGCGACGGAAAGAACGCGGAGATGCAGCGGCACCTCGACGAAGGATGCGAGCGTTGCGGACCGGCCGCCGCCGTCTGGCAGCGTGTGCGCAAAGCCGGGGCAGCCGAGCGCAACTACCAGCCGCCCGATGGCGCGGTGCGCGCCATTAAGACGGCGTTCGAAGCCTCCGGCCGCTCGCGGAAAAAGAAAGCGGCGAGCGTGATCGAAACTCTGTTCGACAGCTTCCTCGAGCCCGCCATGTCCGGAGCGCGTTCTTCCGGCGGACGCGCGCGGCAGGTGCTCTATCGCGCCGAGCCCTATCAGATTGACGTCCAGATCGAAGCTACGCCGAGCGGCAAGCGGCTGATTGTCACGGGACAGGTGCTGAGCATGAGCCATGCGGGGCCGGTGGGCCGCGAGATTCCCGTGGTTCTCTCGAACCGGCGCGGCAGCGTGGTGCGAACAGTGACCAACGAGCACGGCGAATTCGAAGGCGTTGTGGAGGACAGCGGCGATCTGGAGCTTTCGTTCGTGGGCGCGAATTACAAGCCGACGGTGATCACGCTGCGCGATGCGCTCGGCGGTAATCCGGGGGGTGCCAGATGACCTCCTTTTCCGCGCGGCTTTGCCAGCAGTTTCCGGTAGTACGAAAGTACGGGAGTTCGATCGAACGGACAGTAACGGCAGTACCATTGGCAGCGAAGGGCCTGTAGTCCAGACTCTCTGAGTCTCCCTTTCTGCCTTTGGACTCCCGATTCTGGCACGAAAGGGAATGACTCATATGAGACGCATTCTTCTGGTTTTTGCGGCAGCCGCCACTCTTTTCCTTGCCGGCTCTCAACCCGCAGCCGCAGCCAATAGCCGGTACATCGTCCGCACGAGCGGAGGTCTGGGCAGCGTTCTCCGGCTCTGCATCGCGGCAAAATGTCAGGTGCAGGGCACACTAGACGGCAACGTCGGCCAGACGTATCTGGTCACGTCGTCGCAAAACCTGCTCACGCAGCTGTTGAATCCCGTCCTGAACCTCCTCGAATCGCTGCTCGGGATCCAGAGTGTGGAAGCGGACCAGGTGCTCTCGATCCCCGGCGTGGCACTGATGTCCGGTGCTCCGGGGCTCAGCGACTCCGCTCCGGTTAACTACTACGGAACGATTGTGTGGCACGGCTACGTGACGCAGCCCGCCGCGGAAATCATCAATCTGCAGACCGCGCAATCGAGCTTTCAGGTGAGCGGCACCGGCATTGTGGCCGACATTGATACCGGCGTGGATCCGCTGCATCCAGCGCTGATGCCCGTGCTGCTACAGGGCTACGACTTCACGAGGGCCCAACCGGGCGCTTCCGAGTGGCTGGACGTGAACGGTACGTCCAATGGGATCAGTAGCAGTGGCAGCCAGGATGCACAGCCCGTGATGGTGCAGCAATCCACCGCCGCGGTGCTGGATCAATCCACTGCAGCGGTGCTGGATGGTGGACCATACTCCGATTTCGGTCATGGAACGATGACCGCTGGTCTGATTCACCTTGCCGCACCCACGGCCAAGATTCTGCCGCTTAAAGCTTTTTCGGCAAACGGCGAGGGCGACCTCTCAAACATCATCGCAGCACTCTATTACGCAGTGCAGAACGGCGCAAACGTGGTGAACATGAGCTTTGACGTGACGGTGCCGTCGCCCGCTCTTTCCGCTGCGATCTCGTATGCCAACCAATCCGGGGTCGTGCTGGTCGCATCGGCCGGGAACGAAAACATGAGCGCGCGCGTGTATCCCGCGTCGCTCAATCCCTATGTGGTGGGCATCGCGTCCACCTCGAATGCCGATGTGAAGTCGTCCTTCTCCAACTACGGCACTGCGGACGTGTGGATTGCCGCACCGGGCGAGAATGTGATGAGCACCTATCCCGGGGGAACGTACGCCAGCTCTTCGGGCACGTCGTTCAGCTGTCCGCTGGTCACCGGAACGGTTGCGCTGCTGATGGATGCCCGCGGCGGAGTGAATCAATCGAACGCGGCGGGCGCTCTGGCGCACGCGCGTCCGCTGACGCCGAACATGAACCACGGCCGCCTGGATGTCTATCAGGCCGTGCTGAACTGGCTCTCCCGCCAGTAATCCCATGACTCAGATTGAAATCGCGGCACCTGCCGCACCACCGCTCCATCTCTCTGCGCTAGCTTCGCTGCGGATCAAAGAGCTCGAAGAGGGAACACAGGCTCTGCGCCGCTCCGTCATCTGCGCTTTCAACCAGCTTCTGGATTTGAAAGACCTGAACACCGGAGTTCACAGCACGCGCCTGGCGGAGTGGGGTCTGCGCGTGGGCCAGGAGCTCGGCCTCGACGAAGCCACGCTTCAAAACCTGGAGGTTGCCGCGTTGCTGCACGACATAGGCAAAATCGGAATCCCCGACGCTATCCTGCGCAAACCGGCAAAGCTCGACGACCAGGAATACGCGCTCATGAAGCGGCATCCTGAGTACGGCTGGCTCGTGCTGCGCTTGTTGCCTGGATTCGAGCATGCCGCGCTTGACGTGCTGCATCATCACGAGAGCATCGACGGAAAGGGCTATCCCGCCGGATTGCAAGGCTCCGAAATTCCCATCGTCTCGCGAATCGTGTGTGTGATTGACGCCTTCGATGCCATGGTCTCTTCGCGGCCGTATCGCCAGGGTATGCCGTTTGAAGAGGCGGCGCGCCGGTTAATACTCTCCAGCGGCACGCAGTTCGATCCGGATGTGGTTCAGTCCTTCCTTCCCTTCGCCCAGGCAGACATGGAAAACGTGTTCGCCGCTGCTGGTACTGCGGTCACCTCTGCCCTATAGGCCGCCTCTCGACCCCGCCCGTTGCGCTCTTCGAGGAGCCTGACTGCAGCTGTCGCTCCCTTCTGCCTCCAAACTAGGATCGCCGAAACGGGCGAGTGGCCCACTGGAAGTTCTCCGACCCGTTGATCAGTCCACTTCACGCGGCGAGGATACCACTTGTTTGAGTTCACCGGGGAGTACAGCACTGAAGAACTGGATGCCTGCCTGCTGCAGGCGGGCCGCATCCCTTTGCGGTTTTTCGAGCAACGGGTGCGTCTTTGAACCAAAAAAGTGGTCGGGGCGAGTGGATTTGAACCACCGACCTCCTGGTCCCGAACCAGATTCCACAGCGTGGTGAAATCTATGGATTCTAGTGGATTCTAACTGCTTTCTGTTGAGTCTGATGGCCGTCGCTTGTTGAAAGCTGTTGAGTCTTTTTGCTTCAGGGGGAATCCGCAGCTACAAAATTATCTACAGTGAAGGCGAACCCTAGACGAAGATCTAGCAGATGCCGTTTGCGACCGCATCTGCGGCTGTGGCAGAAAACGGGAGCGGTTCAAAAGTGCATGCCGAATACCGTCACGTGCGCGGAAAATGGGGAGCAGGTCAACATGCTCGTGCGCGGACTTAGAGGGTAAGGTCAGGGCAGGTCGGGCCAAGTCAGAGTAGCGAAATCATTGGTCAGTGCATTGAGTAATATAATTAATAACATTGACATACCTTATGTCTACATAGGTCACACGAGACGTGCCGCTAGGTCCTCCGCCAAGCACACTCCTTGATTCGCCTGAGCGCAATTCGCGATACTCCGAAGATAAGGTAAATGAGTCCTGCCGAACCGAAGAAAAGCAACGCATTGACTATCGTGACTATGACCATATGACGCGCGTCGATGCCAGAGGCACAGATCGGACATAAGTATTTAGCACCTTCCACTCCGACAGCCGGTATGTACAACAGAGCGGCTCCGAGGCAGCCGAGGGCGGCCGCCGACAACATGATCAGCCTCATCTGCGACTTACGACCAACAGCATTCATCGTCGACCTCCCGCAACTCATTGCTACCTACTTATTCGGAATCTGTCTCCGTTACCCTCCAGATCGTCGTGGGAGTATAAACAGTCTTGCTGGTTCGCGGAGTTGAACGGATCTGTGATATTCAACTCGGCGAGCGAGCCGTTCTCGTTCCAGGAGAGAGCGCCCACCACGGACTGCGGCGTCACCCCTACGGTATATTTGTACTGCGTCATGCGGCCCGTGTACGCCTCGAAGTTGAATGTGTCGCTATCACCCGAGCCAAGCGTGATCTGCATGTTCGGAGGCGAGCCATAGAGATTATACGCCGTTGCTGTGACTGGCCAATTGTTGCTGTCAACTGGAAAAATAAAAATACATCTCTCAGTATTAGAGCTTGCGACTCTGCTTAGCTTATCGACGCATGGGCACAGAGTTGAAGCGCCTAATAGCGCGGCGGTGGTTCGCGATGAATGGAGTAGCTCTTCAGGAGAGTCGTGGTCTGCGCCACGCCGAGAAACGCATTTCCGAGTGAGAATTCCTTCCAATCAATATCCACGACATTCCATCTGCGTTCCCCAGCCCAAGTCGTCTTGACCCCGAGCCTCATACCCGGGCGCATTGCCGAGAGGCGCCGATGCTCTTCTCGCCGAGGATCGGCCTGCCAGATGTACCACTCTCCCGCTGCGCGTCTCGTGAGTGTAAACCTATGGTCTCAGAGACAGTTTGTGATTGCCGCCGCGACATTACCTCGCCCGTGTCGTGAACATGGATGTAGTTGGCGCCCTCCAAAACCAGGGTAAGTTCTTCCCGGGATTCTGCTTGCTGAATCCGTCGCGCTGAAGAGTCCACTCCTGGAGCTGCCTTGTCGATGGCTTGCAGGATTGCCATCTTAACCGACTGCTGAGGCCTCGATGGGACAGATGCTACAAGGCTTTTCAGAGTTCGATAGACTTTGTAGGCGATTCCGACCACGACATCGATTCGCAGGCCATCTCTGGTACCCACATCGAAGGCATTCTTGATGAGTTCCTAGAATGCAACTCCGTTGGAGCGGATAAGCCCTGAACTCCGTTGAAGGACAGTTCTCACGGCTTCCTTGAACGGCATGCTTCTATCCTCAATTCGAGCCCTGTCTCCCTACTGTCGCGTAGCGTTGTCGATGAACAGAAGATCGCAGCACCGAACGTGTAGACGGGTTGAGTCTATGCGAGAAGTATTGTGGGGCGCAACGGTACACTAAGAATCCCCTGTCTACAATTCTATCTACAGTGCTGCAGACGAAAAACCAGATGTAGCGTGCAACTCATTGAAAATAATGGTCGGGACGAGTGGATTTGAACCACCGACCTCCTGGTCCCGAACCAGATTCCAGACCTTGGTGAAATCTACGGATTCTTGTGGTCTCTAACTGCTTTTTGTTGAATCTGATGGGCGTTGCTTGTTGAATGCTGTTGAGTCTAGCTGTTTTTGGAGGAATTCGCGTCTACAAAATTATCAACAACGAAAGCGAACCCTAGACGAAGATCTGGGAGAAGCCGCTTGCGATTGCGCTTGCGGTTGTGGCAGAAAATGCGAGCGGTTCAACCGTCCAAGCCTAATATAGTCATGTGCGCGGAAATCGCGAGCAGTTCAGGGCATAACAATAGGACGGTTGAACGTCGTATGATCGCGTGCGCAGAGCGCGGGGGCAGGTCACAGGTCAGTGGGAAAGTAACACTGGATAGGAGGGTCATCTCTTGACAACGCCTTGGTGCTTGTCGAGCGCCGCCCGCAAAAGTTAATTTTTGGGCTCCCCGGGAACATTGGGCGATCTCATCCTGTATATCCTCAGGGTCTCCTCGTCGATGCGATGCGCTTGGCGGAGAATTTTTTGGATCCCCTCTAGGTCGCGAGAAAGGACATACTTTTCCAGCCCGTCGTCCCAAACGTCCGCCGTGTGCCGATTTACAAAGAACCACCCCACAGTAACTGACCCTTCAACCTTCCTAGTGACATCCATCACCCAGAAGCAGAAGAAATCCTGCTGATTGAACTTTGGACTTCTATCCAACTCCCAACCGACCTCCACGCCCTCATGCCGCAATTCCACTGCTTGGGGGAGGAAGTAGATGAGAATTTCGGCCTCTGGCACTGTGATGAGCTCCGGCGATTCGCGGGACGGGAGTTGAGGTACATGGGTTCCAAGAACCGCAAGCCATGAGAGGAGCAGGACTAACACTGTCACACCGCTTCGGAACCAACCGTGAAAGGCAGACATGCGAACTTCTCCCCTTAAAAGCACGGAATGAATGGCGTTATGCTGGCAATTCGCGCCGTTAGTTCGCCAGCGTAGCCCGATTGACTGTTGAACGCGCCCAGTCGTGGCGTGCCGTGTGTCAGCCCAGCTGCAAACGCGGCCGGGCTCAGCGCTCCGCTAACCCTTGATCCATGCGTGCTTCCCGCAAAGGAGGCGCCAGAACCAGCGAAGCCCGTACTGTAAGTGCCAAACCTGCGACCGTCGCTTGTGACGTATGGGGGGCCTGTGGTCCCGGTGAACTGCGTCCCCACGGTGAGTCCGAAAAAGTTCCCGTGTGTTAGGGCGATTGTGCTCCTGCCGTCTGAGCTCTCAAGCGAAGACAGTCCGAGAATGTATGCGACATTGGTGTTCAAGTTCGCGGCGATATTGGTGGCCGCAGGCAAGTTAGCACCAACGAAGGCATATCTTGCGGGGTCTTGGCGTTCAAGCGCTACACATTCGTCATAATTCGCAGGTTTCGGCGGTGGGCTGCACAATGGATTTGATGCTGCAAGCAGGCCAGAGCAAGGTGCTCCGCCTGGTACCTCGCCCCCGCCACCCCCGCGCCCATCGGCTTGCCCCCCCATCGAAAAATATCCTAGGAAAACGAAGTCGACCACGACGTGCGTCCAGTCTCCGTTCTCGGAGTACCAGCCCCCGACATTCATCGGCGTCGTTGCAGCGATGATGGACTCCCCGACTCCGGATCCGCTGTTCAAAGGAAAATAGCCCATCCCGCCCCCACTGTAATCGGTGATGTCCACGCCGTCGAGGCCAACGCCCCCGCCCCCCAGCCCCCAGCCATAGGAGCAGGAGTTCTGCGGCGGATCCGCTTCCTCTTCCGACACAAGATATTCTTTGAAATCGCCTTCTGCCCATTGCTTGTCGTC
>DATJXG010000314.1:0-5128 GCA_035500455.1 Terriglobales bacterium
TTGTTGTTGCTTGCGGCGGCGTGGGCAAGAGGACGACATGTAGAGCGCAGCGGCGCACATTCGACTTTTTGACCGGCCCACGATCAACGTCGTGGGCCGTCTCTTTCTGGGGCAACCGCCGCGGGACGACAGTTCATCCACAAGCAGATCATATTCGGAGCGCCATGAAAAAGGCTGTGATTGCGGTTCTCGGGTTGTGGTTGTTTCTGGGCGCGGAAGGCTGGGCGCAGGGTGGCAGCGTCACGCTGCTCAATGTGTCGTATGACCCCACGCGCGAGCTTTATCAGGATTTCAACGCCGCTTTCGCAAAATATTGGAAGGCGAAGACAGGCCAGACGGTGACGATCGAGCAGTCGCATGGAGGGTCGAGCAAGCAGGCGCGGGCGGTGATTGACGGCCTGCAGGCCGATGTTGTGACTCTGGCCCTGGCCTACGATATCGATGCCATCTCGCAGAACGCCGGCCTGATTCCCGCCGGCTGGCAAAAGCGCCTGCCGAACAACAGCACGCCTTACGCCTCGACCATAGTTTTCCTGGTGCGCAAGGGGAATCCCAAGCACATCAAGGATTGGGACGATCTGGTGAAGCCGGGAATTTCCGTGATTACACCCAATCCCAAGACCTCCGGCGGCGCTCGTTGGAACTATCTCGCTGCCTGGGCCTATGCGCTCAAGCAGCCCGGCGGCAACGAGACCAAGGCGCGTGAGTTCGTGAAGGCGCTATACAAAAATGTGCCGGTGCTTGACTCGGGAGCGCGCGGTTCCACCACCACGTTTGCGCAGCGGGGGATTGGGGATGTGCTCATTGCGTGGGAAAACGAAGCCTTTCTCTCCCTCAAAGAACTGGGCCCCGGCAAGGTTGAAATCGTGGTGCCTTCGCAGAGCATTCTCGCCGAGCCTCCGGTGTCGATCGTGGACAAAGTCGTGGATAAGAAAGGAACTCGCGAGGTGGCAGAGGCCTATCTGGAATATCTCTACAGCCCGGAGGGCCAGGAGATCGCAGCCCGTAACTATTACCGGCCGCGCCTGCCCGCAGTCGCCAGGAAGTACGCCTCCACCTTTCCGAAGCTGAAGCTGGTGACCATTGATGATGTGTTCGGAGGCTGGCAGAAGGCGCAAAAGGTTCACTTCAGCGATGGCGGCATATTCGACCAGATCTACGAGCCCAATCAGTGATAATACGAATAATGTCTATTGTATTAATAGAGTATAATGGACGCATGCGCCGGGCGTGAGGGGCGCGCCTTCCTGCGGAAAAGGAATGAGACTGGTCCTCAAAAAACGCAGCGTGCTGCCGGGCTTCGGGCTGGCCCTGGGTTACACCCTGCTGTATCTCAGCCTGCTGGTACTGCTTCCGCTGGCCGCGACGTTTCTCAAAGCCTCTACCCTGAGCTGGCATGAGTTCTGGCATATCGTGTCATCGAGCCGGGCTGTGGCTTCCTACCGTCTGACGTTTGGAGCATCGCTGATCGGCGCCTCGGTGAATCTCGTCTTCGGCGTCCTGGTGGCGTGGGTGCTGGTGCGCTATTCGTTCCCCGGCAAACGCATCTTCGATTCTCTGGTGGATCTGCCTTTCGCTTTACCGACAGCGGTTGCGGGCATCGCGCTTACCACCATTTACGCCCCGAACGGCTGGCTGGGAAAACCGCTGGCATCGCTGGGAATCAAATCGGCCTATTCGCCGCTGGGGGTCGCAATCGCGTTGACCTTCATCGGGCTGCCCTTTGTAGTTCGCAGTGTGCAGCCGGTGCTGGAGGATCTCGATAAGGAATTGGAGGAAGCGGCCGCCAGCCTGGGCGCCGGCCGTTGGCAGACTTTTTCCCGGGTGGTGCTGCCCACGATTCTGCCCGCGGCGCTGGCGGGTTTCGCCATGGCGTTTGCGCGGGCGGTGGGAGAGTACGGATCGGTGGTTTTCATCGCCGGGAACATGCCAATGCGCACGGAAATTACGCCGCTGCTGATTATCACCAAGCTCGACCAATATGACTACGCCGGCGCAACCGCCATCGCCGTGGTCATGCTGGTGGTTTCACTGGCCATGCTGCTGCCCATCAATCTCTTGCAGAAGTGGAGCGGCAGCCGCGAGGAGCGGGGCGCGGAAGTTTCGACGGAAGAACTCGCTCCCGTTTCTGTTTAGAGGTTGCAGCTCGAGTTACTAAGGACCCCGGTGCGCATGGCGACTGCCAGTTCATTGAGCGGCGAGATTTTAACCGTCCCGGCGGCGGCGCAGCCTGCCACTGGCGAGTCGGCGCTTGTGCGCTGGCTTCTCACCGGCGCCGCGGTCTTGTTTCTTGCGGTCTTTATTTTTCTGCCGCTGGGAATCGTGTTTGCGCAGGCGTTTGCCAAGGGGCTGGCGGCGTATTGGGACAGCCTGCGCGAGCCCGACGCACTGTCGGCCATGCGCCTGACCTTGATCGCTGCCGGAATAGCGGTGCCGCTGAACCTGGTGTTCGGGGTCACCGCGGCGTGGGCCATCGCCAAGTTCGAATTCGTCGGCAAAAGCCTGCTGACCACTCTGATCGATCTGCCGTTTTCCGTCTCTCCGGTGGTTTCGGGTTTCATCTATGTCCTGCTGTTCGGCCTGCAGGGCCTGCTCGGGCCGTGGCTGGCGAAGCACAACATACAGATCATTTTTGCCGTTCCGGGCATCGTGCTGGCGACGATTTTCGTGACCTTTCCTTTCGTGGCCCGCGAACTGATTCCCCTGCTTCAGGCCCAGGGACAGGAGGAGGAAGAAGCCGCTCTCGCTCTGGGCGCAAGCGGGTGGCAAACCTTCTTTCGCGTGAGCCTGCCCAACATCAAATGGGGGCTGCTGTACGGCGTGATCCTGTGCAACGCCCGCGCCATGGGGGAGTTCGGCGCGGTGTCGGTGGTTTCCGGGCACATCCGCGGGCTCACCAACACCATGCCTCTGCACATCGAGATCCTTTACAACGAATATCAGTTCACCGCCGCCTTCGCGGTAGCTTCGCTGCTGGCGTTGTTAGCTCTTACCACTCTGGTGGTCAAAAGCGCGGTGGAATGGAGAGCGCGGCGTCAACTCGCAGATTCGGCCCGGTGGGAGGGAGAAAAGGGAACCGCATGAGCATCGAAGTGCAGAACATCACCAAGAAATTCGGGCAGTTCGCCGCCCTCGACGACGTCAGCATGCAGATCCGATCGGGAGAACTGGTGGCTTTACTCGGCCCTTCCGGTTCGGGGAAAACCACCCTGCTGCGGATTATTGCGGGACTCGAATTTGCCGATTCGGGGACCGTCCGCTTCGATGGCGAGGACATCACCGGGCGCACTACCCGCGACCGCCGCGTGGGATTCGTCTTCCAGCACTATGCCCTGTTCCGGCATATGACCGTCTTCGAGAACATCGCTTTTGGACTGCGGGTACGGCCGCGGCGAGCCCGGCCCTCCAAGGAACAAATACGCGCCAAAGTTCATGAGTTGCTCAAACTCATTCAATTGCAGAACCTGGCGAACCGCTTCCCCTCGCAACTCTCCGGAGGGCAGCGGCAGCGCGTGGCCCTGGCCCGCGCCCTGGCGGTGGAACCGAGTGTCCTCCTGCTGGACGAGCCGTTCGGCTCGCTGGACGCCAAAGTCCGGGTGGAATTGCGCCGCTGGCTGCGGCAGTTGCATGACGAAGTTCACATTACCAGCGTGTTCGTGACCCACGACCAGGACGAAGCGCTGGAAGTTTCCGACCGGGTGGCGGTGATGAATCAGGGACGCGTCGAGCAGGTTGGAACACCCGAAGAGGTCTACCACTACCCGGCGACTCCGTTCGTGTACAACTTCCTGGGCAATGTGAACCTGTTCCATGGGCGCATTGAGGGCGAAGAGCGCGCCATCCTTCATGATGACACCGGCGGCGATCTGGTGTATGTACGGCCGCATCTGCTGGAGATTCGCCGGCAAGCCAATGGCGAAGCGCACTTTCGTGCGACGGTAAAGCACATTCACTCCGCCGGCCCGCTGGTAAAGGTCGAGGCGCAGGCTGAATGGGGAGAGCGGGTGCACGTGGAAATGTCGCAAGAGCAGTTCCGGGACCTGCAACTGATCAGAAACGAAGCTGTGGTCATCATTCCCAGGGAATTGAAAGTTTTCCAAAAGAACGCGGTTTAGGACGACAGCATGAGATTTCCGATCTGATCCCGGGCGCCGTATCCTTAACCGCATGACTCTGTCGGGCCTCCCTGAGCCTTGGCTGCGCGGAACGCGCGGTGAAGTGCCGGCGGTGCTGCGCGGCGCCCTGCATGCTCTGGACCTGGCCAGAGAAGACATCGAGCGATTCTGCGCGGGCCTAAGCGTCAGCGAGTTGAATGCGCGGCCTTTTGACCTGCCTTCGGTGGCCTTCCAGTTGAAACACACGGCACGCAGCCTCGATCGGCTGCTCACCTATGCCGAAGGGCGATCCCTCAGCCAGGACCAATTGTCAGCACTCAGGACGGAACTTGAAGACGGCGACGGCAAAGACGACCTATTCGCTGAGTTTTATGCGGCGTTGGAGCAGAGTGCGGCGCGGATTGTGCAATTTGATGTGTCCGCTCTGGAGGACTCGAGAAGGGTCGGCAAGAAGGGGCTGCCCACAACGCTTGGCGGATTGCTTGTCCATGTGGCCGATCACACCCAGCGGCATACCGGCCAGGCGGTGACCACCGCGAAGATCCTGCTGGCGCTGCGAAAGTGATCCGCGGCCGGCTGGCCGAGCATCGGCATCGAAGCATTTCAATCCCATCCCACCGAAATTGCCGCGCGAACATTCGGAATTGCTGATGATTTCGTTCAGAAAATTTAGGCTGTGAAGAGCCCGATTTGCGGAATCCCGCTTCGGCCGACGGGAATCCAAGGTTTATTGGAGATTCCAAGGTGACGACTAAGAAACTCGGCAATTCTGATCTCAACATTACCCCTGTGGGCTATGGCGCGTGGGCCATCGGCGGTTCAGGATGGCAGTTTGCATGGGGAGCGCAAGACGATAACGACTCGATCCTGGCAATTCATCGTGCCCTGGAGTTGGGCGTCAACTGGATCGACACTGCGGCGGTGTACGGGCTGGGCCACTCGGAAGAGGTGGTGCGCCGGGCGCTGGAGACATGGTCCGGCCCCAAGCCATATATCTTCACCAAAGGCGGCCT